>DATHBB010000163.1:0-13996 GCA_035296385.1 Pyrinomonadaceae bacterium
GTCAGGTGATGCTTGTGCGTCGGGTCTGTGTAGGAGGCGATGTCGGAATAGTGCGGCGTGTCGAGGCGTATGAGGCCGCCGTGCCTCGTGATGCGATAAAGCTCCGCGACGACGGCGAGCACGTCGTCGATGTGTTCGATCACCTGATTGCCGATGATCACGTCGAACTCGTCGTCGGGAAACGGGTAGGGCACCGAGTCGAGATCGTGGATCACGTCGGCGTGCGTTTTCGGGTTGCTGTCGAGGCCGATGCTGCCGGGCGTCTTCTTGATGCCGCAGCCGATGTCGAGAATTTTCACCATTTCCATCAAGGGGAAATTAACCCAAGTGCGACTCGTCGCGCAAAAGTTTCGGGCGTTCGGTGGCGGCGTGAAACTTTTCGGAACCGCGCGAGCGCCGCATCGTGAAATTTGCCGGAAATCTCTCTCGGAGGATTGTACTCATGTTCAGAATTAAAACGCTTGCGTCCCTCGCCCTGTTGTTTACATTTCTGCTCTGCGCGCCCGGCGTCGGGGCGCAAGAAGCGCAAAGTCGCCGCTCGCAAACCGATGGCGCATACGCGTTCGCCTTCGGCGGCAATCATCTCGGCGTCTCGGTCGAAAGCGTGACGCGGGAAAATATGAACAACTTCAACTTGCGCGGCGAGCCGCGCGGAGTGGCCGTGCGCGAAGTGGCGGAAGGCGGTCCGGCGGCGAAGGCCGGACTGCAAAAGAACGACGTGATCCTGCGCTTCGACGGCGAGCAGGTGTCGAGCGTGCAGAAACTCCAGCGCCTCATCAACGAGTCCGCGCCCGAACACACCGCGCGCCTCTCCGTCAGCCGGAACGGCGCGGAGCAGGAGTTGTCCGTCAAGCTCGGCAGGGGCGAGACGTTCACGTCGCGTTCATTCGGCAATTTCAGATTCCCCGAAGGCCAGGCGTTCGGCTTCAACACGGACGACTTCAAACGACAGGCCGAGGAGTTAACGCACAATTCCGAAGAGTGGAAGAGACGCTCGAAGGAGTTGCAGCGCAACTCGGAGGAATGGAAGAAGCGCGCGAAGGAGTTGCAACTCGATTCGCAGGAGTTGCGCAAGGACCTGGAAGAGAAGTTTCGCGCCAAAGGCTTCGGCGAAAATTTCACGCTCGTCTACGGCGGGAGCGCGCGTCGCATTGGCATCACGACTCAGACGTTGACCGATCAACTCGCGGATTATTTCGGCGTCGGCACGGGCGGCGGTCTGCTCGTCACTTCGGTTGTCGAGAACAGCCCTGCGGCGAAAGCCGGACTCAAGGCGGGCGATGTCGTGACGGAAGTTGACGGCGCGCGGCTCAAGACGGCGGGCGAACTCGCGCGCGCACTCAACCGCAAGGACGAAGGCGACGTGACCATCACCGTCATGCGCGACCGCAAGACGCGCACACTTAAAGTAACGCCGGATCGCTCGCAGCACGAGCCGACCTTCCTGACGCCCAACGCGTTCGGCACGACCGCGCCGATAGCTTTAATCGCGCCGCGCACCGGCGTCATGCCGCGACCGGCGATGCCCGCGCGGCCTGTCATCACGCCGCTCGTCGCGCCGCGCGCGCCCCTCGCCCCGCGCATCTACGCCACGCCGCGCATCGCTCCCGCCGCGCCCCTCGTGCCGCTTCGTCCGGGCGTGTGGGTTCTATAAACATTTAGAACGTTTTTAGTTTAACGCAAGGAAGGAAAGCACTCACCGCAGAGACGCAGAGAGGGCGCAGAGAGAAGAAACGCGGAAGTAGGAACGCTGAACGATGAACTAAAAGCAACATGTCTTTAGTTCATCGTTCAGCGTTCCTACTTCCGCGTTTTCCTCTGTGCCCCCTCCGTGTCCTCCGTGTCTCTGTGGTGAATCCTGTTGCTTGCCCAAACAGTAATTTGAAATTTCCCCTAAGGGCGCAACTGCTTGAGTTCCGTCAACGCGTCTTTGTATGCGCCGTCCTTCACGTCGCCGAGATTGATCGCCGCCTCGAAGGCTTTGATCGCTTCGTCCTTGCGTTCGAGGAAAGCAAGTATGCGCCCCATCGCCGTGTAGGCGCGCGAGATGAGCGGGCGGTCTGCTTCCGATGTGGCCGACTGGATGGTGAAGCGGTAGTTGGCGAGCGCGCGCCCCAGGCGTTCGTCGCGCGTGGCGTCGTCGAAGGCGTCGCTGGCGGAGATGCTGGCCGCCTGCGCGAGCGCGAAGAAGATGCGCGGCTCGCCGTTGTGTTCCGAGAGGAGCGCGCGCAGGCGCGGCTCTGCGTCCGTATATTTTCTCTGGCGCAAGAGATCATTGATCTCTGCGAGACCTTTGCCGAGCGCGGCGCGGCGTTCGTCTTCGCGCGTCTCGGCGGTCGTGCGGTTGGCCGACGCACGCGCCGCCTCGCGCCTGAGCGCAGCGACACGCTCGCGCGCCTGTGCATACTCCGTCGGGCGAAGTTTTTCGCGTGCGGCGTCAACGCGCGTCATCATGTCCGCGAAGAAGTTGGAGAAGTCGAACTCGGCGATCTCCTGATCGCGTAGTTGTTCGGAGAAGTAGAAGGCGAGCACCGCGCCGCGCTCGTAGGCGTCGGCAAGTTGCGCGGTCATCTCGTCTTCGAGCAGCGCGCGCTCCGCTTGCGATTCTTTCGCGATGGCGGCGCGCTCCGATTCGTTCGCACGCCCGAGGCGCGCGCGCGTCTGTTCGGTGAGCGTGCGCAGGCGCGCGTTCAGATTCATGCGCGCGTCCGCCGCGATGACGAGCGAGCGCGCGGTGGCCTGAAACACTTCGGGCATGGGCAATGCGGGCGAGGCGGCGGCGCGCTCGTCGAGAAGCGTGCGAATGTCCGCGCGCTTCAAAGCTATCTCGCGGTTGTTGCGCAGTATGACGGGGTCAACGACGTATTGCAGGTAAGCGCGTCGCACGTCGGACGAGGCGGGATCGAGTCCTTCGGGGACGACGGCGAAATAGTCGTCGCCGATGACGCGAAAGTTGATCGAGCCGGGGACGGCCAACAGATCGGGCACGAGCACGAAGCGCCGTTCGCGTTCACGCGTGGTGAAGACGGGCGGCGCGTCCTTCTTCTGCTTGGCCGAAGAATTTTTGACGGGCACGCGTTCGAGCACGACGGTGACCGGGCGCGTATGGAGATAGGAGAGCACGGCGCGCAGCATCTCCGCGGTCTGCGGTCGCAGGCGGTCGCCCTCTTTCTGGTACGCGGCGAGGTAGGCGGGCAGGCGCGAGGCGATGCCCGACGCGCGGTAGAACTCGCGCAACAAGGGCGCGAAGTCGAGCACGTCGATCACGCCCTCGAAGAGATCGCCGGAGCGCGGGGGCGCGTTGAAGTCGGGGACGGGCGAGAGCGCGTAGGCGAGCGAGACGTAGCGCGCGGCCTGTTGTGCGGGCGTCGCCGCGGGGTCTTTGAGGCGGTTCAACTCGAAGAAGCGGCGCATGCGCGCGCGCAGTTCCGTGTCGAGATTTTCCTGATCGCGACGAATGAGCGCGCGAAACTCGGAAGGCTGTCGCCCCGCCGGAGTCGGGTCGAAACCGGCGGCGTCGAGCGCGGCCATCATCACGACGAGGCGCGGCTCCGGCGCGATCTGCACGCCGTAATCCGACAGATCGAGCGCGCCCGAACGCATAGGCTGCGTGCGCTGCGGCGTCGGCTGCGTCGTCGCAGGAGCGGCGGGCGACCGGGTCGGCTGCGGACTGCTTTGCGCCAATGTCGCGGACTGACCGAAAGCGAGCAAGACAGTAATAATGAGCAACTGCTTTTTCATGCGATTAGAAAATACTTAAATGTGAATTTTTCACCGAGAAGGAAAGACGAAATTACAACCTACTTAGAGATGCGTAGTCTCACGTACCGGATGCCAACGAGAGAAATGATGCATGCGGAGTGATTAACGCAAAACACAAAATATTCGTCCTCCGTTTACCCTTCAGCCTTCATTCTTTGCCGTGCGCGGAGCAGCTTTAAGGTAACAGGGTAGGCGGCGAGAGACAAAATGATGGAGAGCGCCATGCCGCCGACGGAGAAGGGCAGGACGATGTCCCAGAGGTGCGTGAAGAGTTGTTGCCAGTAGCTGCCGGTAAAAAGGTGCGGCTCTTGCAGCAGCCGCCAGCCTTCGTCGGGCAGACTCAGAGGCCGACCCATGAGGAGCGCGCCGACGGCGTAGGAGGCGGCGATGATGGGGACGAGCGTGAGAAACGGGTTGTTGAGAAACGTGCCCGTGTAGATCGCGATCTTGTTGAAGCGGAAGATGAAGGCAACGAGGGTCGCCATGATCGTGTGGAGTCCGAGGAAGGGCGAGAAGGCGATGAAGACGCCGATGGAAAAAGCGAGCGCCGTCCGCTCCGGCGGGTCGTCAACCGCGAGCAGACGGCGAAAAGCTGCGCGAAACATAATTCGAGTGACGAGTGACAAGTGACGAGTGACGAGTTGAAGACAAGTTTTGGTCTTAACTCGTCACTCGTCACTTGTCACTCGTCACTCTTATTTGAAGCTGTTGAGTGCGCTCGACTCGTCGTCGTAAGTGTCGAAGACGGTGAGGAGCTTGGTGATGGCGAGCAGGTCTTGAATCTTCTGCGTCAGGTTGAGAAGTTTCAACTGTCCGCCTTCGCGCCCGATGGCCGTGAAGCTGGCGACGAATTCGCCGATGCCGCTCGAATCCACGTAGCTGACCTGCGCGAGGTTCAAGAGAATCTTCTTCTTGCCTTCCTCGATCAGGCGGCGGATCGCGCCGCGCAGCGCGACCGAGCCTTCGCCGATGGTGATCTTGCCGCTCATGTCGAGGACGGTTACATCTCCGGCCTGACGCTCATTGATGTTTAATTCAGCCATTACAGGAAGTCTCCTTAAAAGGTAGTCGCCGCTCAGTCATCCCTTGTCAGTTGTTCAAAACCTATCTTTAGCAACTTGTATGATGATCACTAAACAACGGACAACTGACTACTGACAACGGACAAGTTTTATCGTTTCTTCGTCATACGCACGACCGTGCCGCCTTCGGGGTGGGGCGACCATTCGACCGTGTCCATGAAAGTGCGCATGAAGAGGAGGCCGCGCCCCGACGCTTTCAAAAGATTCTGTTCGGCGGTCGGGTCGTCAACGGAGGTCGGGTCGAAGCCCGTCCCGCGGTCGCGCACCGTGACGACGAGTTCGCCGCCCGCCTCCGTGAAAGCGATCTCGACCGGCTTCGACTCGTCCTGCTTATTTCCGTGCAGGACGGCGTTCGTGACGGCCTCGCGCACGGCCATGTCGAGGCCGAAGGCGGCATCCTCGCTCAGTCGCAGGCGCCCGGCCACCTCGTCGGCTTTCGCCGCCGCTTCGGCGATAGCCTCGATGCGGCTCGGCAATATCAGTTCAGTCGTCTCTTCAGTCACAGTTGCAGACCGAGACCTCTCCTCATAGAGAACTCTCCGGCAGAAGGCGTACAGCGCTGCCGCTCGTCAAACGTGTGAAAGCAAACCGGAAGCCTGCACAATTTAAGCCGCGCGCCGCACGCGTGTCAAGAAAGACACAGGGGAAGGGGCAAAGGGTAAAGGGCAAAGGGAAGCCGAACGGACTGATCAGCGGAGTTGAGCCGACATATTAATGCTTCTCCTTTTACCCTTTCCCCTTTCCCCCTTCCCCTACTTCTTTTAAGATTGGCGCATGAGGATTCAACCGGCGCGCAAGTTATCGGGACGCGTGCGCGTGCCCGGCGACAAGTCTATTTCGCACCGCGCCGCGATCATCTCGGCGCTCGCCGCGACGGGCGCTCGCTCGCGCCTCACGAATTATTCGACGAGCGCCGACTGCGCCTCCACGCTTCACTGCCTCGGCGCGCTCGGCGTGCGAATCGAACGCGACGGAGACACCGTCGAGATCAAAGGCGCGGGGCTGCACCTGCCGCACGCGCCGCTCGTTCCGCTCGACTGCGGCAACAGCGGCACGACGATGCGCCTCATGGCCGGTCTCCTCGCCGGTCAAACGTTCGACTCGACGCTCGACGGCGACGCTTCGCTCCGCACGCGCCCGATGCGGCGCATCATCGAACCTCTGCAACTGATGAGCGCGCGCATCAGCAGTGACGAAGGACGCGCGCCGCTTCGCATCGCAGGGCGAACCACACCACTCGCGCCCATACGCTACGCACTGCCCGTCGCCAGCGCGCAGGTCAAGTCGTGTCTGTTGCTCGCCGCGCTCCTCGCCGA
The DNA here is from genome assembly GCA_035296385.1 of Pyrinomonadaceae bacterium. Classification (GTDB taxonomy): domain Bacteria; phylum Acidobacteriota; class Blastocatellia; order Pyrinomonadales; family Pyrinomonadaceae; genus JAIVJZ01. The sequence continues at coordinate 6,161 of DATHBB010000163.1, forward strand.
CGGGCGAAGCGAGATCATCGAAGCGCGCGGCGCGACGCGCGATCACACGGAGCGCCTGCTCGCGCTCTACGGCGCGGACGTGCGTGCGGAGACGATTGTTTACGAAGGCCGCGCTGCTGCGGTGCCGTCGATTTCGATTCAAACTCCCGTGAGTTTGCGCGCGCGCGATTGCAACATCGCGGGCGACATTTCATCCGCCGCATTCTTCCTGGCGGCGGGCGCGCTGCTCCCGGAGTCCGAGTTGACGCTCGCCGAAGTCGGCCTCAACCCGACGCGCACTGGCGTTCTCGACACGTTGCAAAAACTCGGCGCGGATATCGAGATAACGAATGAACGAATGGAGTCGGGCGAAGAGATCGGCGAACTACGCGTGCGCGGCTCAGGCCGACTCAATCCGGCGGAGGCGGGCGCAAACCTGTTGCGCGGCGAGTTGATCGCGGGGCTGATTGACGAGTTGCCGATCCTCTGCGTGGTCGGGACGCAAATCGAGGGCGGCTTAGAGATTCGCGACGCCTCGGAGTTGCGCGTGAAGGAGACGGATCGCATCGCTGCGATGGTCAGGAATTTGCGCGCGATGGGCGCGGAGGTCGAGGAATACGCGGACGGCCTACGCATCTTCGGGCGCACTCACTTGCGCGGCGCGCGTCTCGAATCGTTCGGCGATCATCGCATCGCGATGGCCTGCGCCGTCGCCGCGCTTCTGGCCGAAGGCGAGTCGGAGTTGGATGGGGCGGACGCAGTCGCCGTCTCCTTCCCCGAATTTTTCGCGCTGCTCGAATCGGTGACGGAGAGATGAACGCGCGCGTGCCGCCTGGGCGTATCGTGCTCACGGGTTTCATGTGCGCGGGCAAAACCACCGTCGCGCGCGCCCTCGCCGCGCGTCTCGGTTGCGCGATGCTCGACACCGATGAGGCAATCATCGAGCGCGAAGGCCGCACCGTCGCGTCAATTATAGACGCGGACGGCGAAGCGCGGTTTCGCCGTCTCGAATCGGACGCGCTCCGCGACGCGTTGCGAGCGGGCGACGCGCGCGTCATCGCGCTCGGCGGCGGCGCCTGGACGATTGAAGAGAACCGCGCGCTCGTCGCCGCGACGCACGATTGCATCGCCGTCTGGCTCGACGCGCCCTTCGAGTTGTGCTGGCAGCGCATCACGAACGCCGCAGACAACACGCGCCCGCTCGCGCGCGAACGCGAATGCGCACACGCGCTTTATACGGCGCGGCGTGCCGCTTACGAACTTGCAGCGTTGCGCGTGCAAGTCGATGATGAGCGAAGCGCGGAGGACACGGCGGCGGAGATCGCGTCTATAATCGGGCGGCAGAATTTTTCAGACGAACATGAGGGACGAGAGGGAGAAAACACGCATGGCTAAACACGACGGCGACGCTAAAGCCTTGAAGGTCGCGCGCACCTTGAAGAACGCCGAGAACTGGAAACACCTCGCGCGCTGGCACGGCGACGGCTACTTCGAACTACAGACTGAGGACACGGGCGACACACCCGTCCGCCTCTTTTTAACCAAGCAACTTCTGGACGACGCCGAAGACATACTCTATCGCCAGATCGTCAACGCGACGCGCTTCCCCGCCGTCCGCATGGTCGTCATCACGCCCGACACGCACTACGGCTACGGCGTCCCCGTCGGCTGCGTGCTCATCACGGACGCCGACGCGGGCGCGGTCGCAATGGGGCCTGTGGGCTACGACATCGGGTGCTTCACGGCTGACACGCTCGTCCCGCTAGCGGATGGCGGCTCTTATCCGATTAGCGAATTGGCAGCGCGTGGCGACGAAGTTTTCGTCTATGCAATCTCACCGGAGCAGAAGATCGTTGTTGCCAAAGCGTCTGCGAAAAGGACTCGCACCGATGCGCCGCTCGTCAAAGTCACGCTCGACAACGGCAGGGAGATTCTTTGCACGCCCGATCACGAGTTCATGCTGCGCGATGGAGCTTACCGGCAGGCGCGAGAGTTGACGCCGCAAACTTCCTTGATGCCTTTCTATTCTCGCAAAGATAAGGACGGCTACACAGTTGTCAGACATCCGGCAACGGGAAGCGAACAGAGAGTTCACTGGATCATGGCGCGTGGCGGAGTGCTTGGCGAGATTCCGGCGTTTGAAGGACAGAGAACGATTATTCATCACAAGAATTTTTGCCCTTCTGACAATCGGCCAGAGAATCTAGTGTTCATGGGCGATAGAGATCATACGAGCTATCACAAGTCTATCGTCGAGCGAAATACACACTTTCAGTCAGAGTCATTTGAAGCCAGACGCAAAGAGGCTCTGTCGAGCAAGGCCAAGACTGCGGAAGGCCACGCCTATTTTGCGGAGCGCGGGACAAAAAACATTCTCGCCTACATGGCTAACAAGACGGAGCACTTCAAGAAGTCTGTCGCCGGAAACGGCGTGCGCGGCAAGAAATATTTGGAGGCTTATAACGTCAGTCCTGAAGGACGCAAAAAGTCTTCTGAAGTTGCGCATCGTCAATACGCCTGCGAGACGTGCGGCGAAGTTTTGGTCGGCGGTTTTGGAATTCATAATCACCGCCGCTGGCGGCACGGCTACAATCATAAAGTCGTCTCAGTTGAGCGGCTGGAAGAAACGGCGGATGTGTTTTGTCTGACCGTGCCGGAGTATGGAAACTTTGCGCTCGATGCGGGAGTGTTCGTGCATAACTGCGGGATGATGTCGGCGCGTTCGGAGGTGGAGGCGGGTGAGGCGACGGCGGAGAAGCGTCTGGAGTTTAATCGCGCGGTGATGGAGCGCGTGGACATGGGCGCGGGCGGAAAGAGCGTGCGGCTCGGCGCGTTGACGAAGCCGGAGTTTAATAATCTGGTGCGCGGGGGCGCGGAGTATTACGTCGAGAAATACGGGGCGACCTTTGATCGGAGTCGTGCGGAGCGGCATCGCATTCCGGTGGACGACGGTTGGCAGATTCCCTGGGGCGGGAAGGGCAGGCCGGAGCGCGGGTTGAATCAGATGGGGAGCCTCGGCGGCGGCAATCATTTCATCGAACTGCAAAGGTCGGAGCAGACGGGCACGCTGTTTGTGCAGGTACACACGGGCAGTCGCGGCTTCGGGCACGGCCTCGCGACCAACTACTTCGAGATGGCACGCGAGGAACGACCCGATCAGATCACGGACATAGACCTCGGCTACTTCATGCCCGACTCACTTCATTACCGGGACTATCTGAACGCCGTCGCGGCGGGCGGCAACTATGCGATCCTGAATCGCCTGATCATCTTCGAGCAGGTCGCGGACGCCTTTCGCTCGGTGTTCGGGCGTGAGCTTGAGTTGATCTATGAGATCAGCCACAACCTCGTGCAGCGCGAGTGGCATCCTGAGTTCGGCGACGTGTGGGTGCATCGCAAGGGCGCGACGCGCGCGTTTCCCGCAGGGCATCCGGCGCTCGCGGGCACGCACTGGGAAGCGACCGGGCATCCCGTCTTGATTCCGGGGTCGAACAAGGATTGGAGTTACATACTGCAACCGCTGGCGGGGGCTGTGAACAGCGGCTACTCGGTCAATCACGGCGCGGGGCGTCGCCTGTCACGCGGCGAGGCGCGGCGCACGCTGTCGCAGCGCGCGATTGACGACGAGTACAAGGCCGCCGGAATTTTGGTCAACACGAACGGGCGCGTGCCGCTCGACGAAGCCGCGCCCGCTTACAAATCTTCGGAGCAGGTGATCGAAGCCGTCACGAGCGCGGGGCTGGCGCGCGTCGAACACCAACTCTGGCCGCTCGCCTCGCTCAAAGGCGCGGACGAACGCAAAGGCAAAGGACGCAAGCAAGGCAGAGGCGACGCGAAGAAGGGGCGCAAGACGAAGGAGCACTATTGATCACAAAGGGACGCCGATCTTGAGTCCCGTCAGGGACGATTGGTAATAGCCCAGTGATTTATCGCTGGGACAGCCAGATGAGTTGAAAACAAAAGTCCCGTAGGGACGATTGAATCCGGCGTTATTTCAATCGTCCCTACGGGACTCAACTTATCGGCCTGCGCATATACCCAGCACTAAAGTGCTGGGCTACTATCAATCGTCCCTGACGGGACTCATACGTTATCGAGTTAAGCGCGAAGCAGTTTCAACAGCGCGGTTTCTTCGGGGTCGTATTCGGGAAGTTGGCGTTGGATGCGGCGCGCGCGGCGCGGGCGAAACTCGTCGAGCGTGATGCCCTGACAGTAGCGTTCGATGACCGACGGGTGGATGTAGCAGTTGCGGCAGACGGTCGGGGTGTTGCCGAGATGTTCGGCGACATGTTTGACGGCGTGGACGATGTTGCGCCTGGCCTCGCGGTCGTCTTCGGGCTTGCCGAGTTCGGCCAGTTCCACGGCGCACAGAAGCGTCCCGCCCCACGTGCGAAAGTCTTTGGCGGAGAATTCGGGCGCGGTCGCCGCCTTGATGTAATCGTTCACGTCGCGCGGCCTGATGGGGACGGGACGTTTGTTCTCTTCGTCCCAGTATTGAAAGAGCCGCTTGCCGCGCAAACTCTGTATGTCGCGCATGAGCGAGGCGAGTTCTTCGTCAACGAGTATGCGCCGGTGTTTGATGTGATGCTTGCCGACGAAGGAGAAGATGAGCCGCCCGCCGCGTTTGATTTCGAGGTGACGGTTGCGCAGGGTCGTGATGCCGTAGGTGCGGTAACGCACGACGCTCTCTTCCGAGCCGACGCGGAAATAGAGATCGTTGATGAGGCGTACGACGACGGCGAGCACGCGTTCGCGCGGCAAGCCTTCGCGCGCGATGTCTTCGTTGGTGCGACGGCGCAGGCGTTCGAGTTGTTGGCCGAAGCGCTCGATCTTGGCATACTTGCGGCGCGCCTGCCGGGCGGCGAAGGACGGATGATAGATGCGCTGCACGCGCCCGCCCGCGTCGAGGCCGATGGCTTGCAGCCGACCGCGCGCCGAAGGGCAGATGCGCACCTCCGTCCACGCCGGAGGAATCACGAGCGAGCGTATGCGCTGACACGAGGCCTCGTCCGTGACGGGTTTGCCCGCCGCGTCTTCGTAACGAAAGCCGCCGCGCTTCGTGCCGCGCCGCCGCCACCAGCTCGCCCTCGCGCCTCGCGTCACACTCTCGCTCGCGCCGTGCGTGGGTTTCTCTGCGACTGAAATTTGTGCGCTCACCATCTTGAAACCATCCCCTGCACGTTGAAGTTCATGTCGGCATGTTAGCTGGCGAGCGGTTACAAAACTATGGCGGCGGGGAATCTATAGTAATTTGCAATCAAATGCTCAACACTCTCTGTGCCCCCTCTGTGCGCTCTGTGTCTCTGTGGTGAGTGTTTCACATAAGCATTCACCACAGAGACACAGAGAACACGGAGGGGGCACAGAGAAAAGACGGGAAGCGTTGAAGCTGTCCCGTCTTCTCTTTTGCCGCGTTGACTTTTTATTTAGCTCGCCGTGTTTGCCGTCGTCCGTTGCGGCTGCTCGGCGGGGACGTAATAGAGTATGCGGTTGCAGTTTTCGCAGATGATGATCTCTTCGCCGAGACGGACCTGCGACATGACATGCGGGCGCAAGGCCATGAAACAGGCGGAGCACGAATTGTTCCGCGCTTCGGCCACGGCGACGCCGCCGCGTATGCGCGAACTGATGCGGTTGTACATCGCGGCCATAGGCTTCGGCAGTTCCGCCGCCATGCGCTCACGCTCGGCGCGCAGGTTCGTGAGTTGGTCGGCCTGCGTGCGCGTCTGTTCCTCGAACGCCTTGAGCTTCGCTTCCATCTCGGCGCGCATCTGCGCGATCTGCGGTTCGTGCTCGCCGATCTCTTTCTCCGCGCCGTCGAAAGCTTCCATCTGTTCGAGCACTTTGGTTTCGAGTTCGGAGATATGCTTGCGCGCGGCGTCGGCCTCGCGTATGGCGGCGGCATACTCTTTCTCGTTCGTGGAGGACATCAAAGCCTTGTCGGCGTGTCCGGCCTTCAGGCGCGTCTCGGCGATCTCGGTTTCGAGTCGCGTGCGCTCGGTGCGCGCCGCGTCGCGGCGATTTTCGATGGCGCGAAATTCAAAGGCGCGCTGCTCGAACTCTCTTTCGATCTCAGCGCGCCTCTGCGGAATGGCGTTCAACTCGGCTTCCAGCCGTCTGATATTTGTGTCTGTCTGCTGTAAGGCAATTAACTGTGATAACTCCGCTTTCACTTCGGGTGTTCCCTCCAAACATCTGACGACTTAACGCTTCCGCTCTCATGCTTCGCTCAACCACGAATCATCGCACAACCCTTGCGAGAGTGACAAGTGACGGGAGGTGAGGGGCTTGAGAGGCTTTGCCTTTTGCTGTGCAGCAGGAGTCGGGACTAACGGGGTTCATGCACCTTCAAATCATTCTTCAATTCCTTAAAGTCGGCACGTAAAGCATAAACTTCCGAGTGCGTTAACTTAACTTCGCTCTCGATGCGATCAAGCCGGATGTCGAGACGTTCCTCCAGACCACCGAAACGTTCCTCCAGACTGCCGAACCGTTCTTCCAAACCACCGAGACGTTCCTCCAGACTACCGAAACGTTCCTCCAGACTATCTATCCGTGCGTTCAACTGTGAGCCGAGCGCGTTGATACGCTCCAAAACGGTTTCAATCGTCGGCTTCGTGTCGTACTTTTCCGCGATCTCTTTTGTAGGCTCGTCTGACATGGAGAAAGTCTATCAGAAGTGCGTAAGAATTGCTAAAAACTTGTAAGGAAGAGCAGGACGAATTCATTGATCGTGCCGGTCTATGACACTATCGAGAAGAAAGTAGTGAGTGACAGGAAAGAACAGGTTTTCATCCTGTCACTTGTCACTCGTCACTCGTCACTTTTATGACCACCTTGCCGAAGGTTTCATTCGATTCGAGGCGAAGATGTGCGTCGCGTATGTCGCGCATGTCGTAGATGCTGTCGATGACGGGGCGAAGCGTGCCGCGCGCAAAGAGCGGCGCGACGTGCGCGGCGAAGAGGCGTGTGGCGCGCGCCTTCTCTTCCGCCGAACGTGCGCGCAAGACCGTGCCCGTGATGCGCAGTCGTTTGCCCATCACCTGCCGGAAGTCGAGCGGGGCACTCGCGCCACCCATCGTGCCGACGAGCAGCAGGCGTCCGCGCGGCGCGAGCGCGTCGAGGTTCGCCGCGAGGTAGTTTGCGCCGACGAGGTCGAGTATGAGTTCGACGCCCGCGCCGTGCGTCCAGGTCTTCGCGGCGTCGGCAAACTTCTGCGGGTCGTCGGACATGACGCACGCCTCGTCGAGTCCATAGGCGCGTGCGCGTTCGAGTTTGTCTCCGGTGCGTGCCGTGCCGAGAGTTTGCGCCCCCGCAGCACTCGCGAGTTGGAGGGCGGCCAGCCCGACGCCCGAACCTGCGGCGTGCACGACGACGCGTTCACCGAGCGCCAAGTTCCCTTGCGTGAACAGCGCGTCGTGCGCGGTGATGAACGCCTCCGGCACGGCGGCGGCCTCCTCCCAACTGAGATTGTGAGGAATTTCCGCGAGCGTGTTTTCAGGCACGACCACATACTCGGCCTGCGCCCCGCCGCCCGTGATGCCGTACACGCGCTGCCCCGTGCGCCAGAGGCGCGCGTCCGCCCCCAATGCCTCTACCTCACCGGCAAACTCCAGCCCCGGAATATCGGCGGGCGCACCGACGGGCGCGGGATAATACCCGCGCCGCTGCAACAGGTCGGCGCGATTCAACGCCGCCGCGCGCACACGCACGCGCACGCGGTCGCCCGCCGCTTGAGGCTGTTCCGCCTCGCCGACTTCCAACCCTTCAACCCCGCCGTGAGAAACGATCTTGATCGCGCGCATGCGGGAATCGTAAATCGAAAACTCGTGAATCGTGAATCGTAAATCGTAAATA
>DATHBB010000164.1:0-5493 GCA_035296385.1 Pyrinomonadaceae bacterium
TGCGCCGCGAGGCCGTGCCGCTCTACGTCGTCTTGTCGGAAGCCAACCCGCGCGCGGAGGCGGGTCGCGCCGTCATCATCTCGCGCGCGACGGGGCAGAGCAAAACCATAGACCTCTCCGACTCCGTCGCTCTGAACGAACTCATCTCGCACGGCGACATCATCAACATCGTCGCGCGCCCGCAGGAATTCTTCTACATCGGCGGGCAGATCAACGCGCCCGGACAGAAAGATTTTCACCCGGGCATGACGCTCACGCAGGCCATCCTCGCATCGGGCGGCGTGGCGCGCAGCGGCGGCAGCAAAGTTCGCGTGGCCGTGTCGCGGCAGGGCGCGGATGGGCGTCTGGTGGCGACCGAGTATCTCTTGAACGACATCGAGACGGGGCAAATCCCCGACCCGCGTTTGCAGGCGGGCGACCGCGTCGAGGTCGGTCGGCGGCGTTAAGCGGCAACACTCGCGCGCCTTCGATCAAAGTTTGCCAGCGTCCTGAATTGATTTTTCTCTGCGCCCCCTCTGCGGTTCTCTGCGTCTCTGCGGTGAATGATCTTGATAAGCATTTACCGCAGAGACGCAAAGAACCGCAGAGGGGGCGCAGAGGAAAGCTAAAACTAAGCCACTACTTAAAGTTTCGGTTCTTGTCCGGTGCGCGCGAAGGTTGTATAGTGGCGCACGCCGGAAAATGATGCTCGGACAACTCATGCCCTCGTCTGCACTGGAATCGCCGGACGAGCTTTACAACACAAGCACAAACTTCTTGTACCTTCCTGCCGGAGGATTACTGGTTTCATGATGCAGCATAAACTCAGCGCGCTCGCGCTTGCGGTTGCGCTTCTCTGCGCGCCTTTCACGTCCGCTCTGGCCTTCTCGCCCGCCGCCGCTGTGCCTACAGCGTCGCCGGAGGCCGCCCCACAGCAAGACGACACGCCCCCCGATGTCGAGCAAGCGATGTTCACCAGAGGGCAGAACCTTTACAACCAGGGGCGCTTTGAGCAGGCCGCAGGCGTCTTCCGCGACTTTCTCAAGACCTACCCGAACAGCATCATCACCGACCTGACGCTGCTCTGGCTCGGGCGCACCTACATCGCGCAAGGCCGCCTGCCCGATGCCGAAAGCGTCGTCGCGCGCTTGCGCACGATCCCCGACACGCCTTTCATCGAAGTCTATGAAGGCGAACTGCAAGCCGCGCGCACCGAGATCGCCGCGCGCGGCCCCGTCGCGCAGCCGACGGCGACTCCCGCCGCGACGACGCGAACGGAGCGCGCCCAGGCGTCGCCCACGCCCACGCGACCCGCTCTCAGAATCACGCCGACCCCCACGCCAACGCCTGTCGCGCGCCTCGTCGGTAGGTCTAACACAACGCCGCCGCGCACGCGCCCGACGCCTTTAGCGACGCCTTTAGCGACACCTCTACCGACGCCCACGCCGCAAGTGGCACGCGCCACCCCTACGCCGAGCACGACGCCGACGCTGACCATCGAGGACTCCGGCACACCCGCGCCGACGCGACGCAGCCGGCGCAGCCGTCGCAACCAGCCGCCGCCGCGTACGACCACCGACACGGAAGTCGCGGTCAACACGCCCGCCGTGCCGCGCCCGACGCCGACGCCCACGCGCCCGCGCCAGCAAGTGGCTGTCGCCACGCCGACGCCCGCGCCCGTGCGTCCCACGCCGACGCCCGTTCTCGTCGGACGTGCCGAGCCGAACGAGAGCGTGACGAGCGCGCCGCCCATCGTCAACAGCGCGCCCGCCAGTCAGGAAGGTTTCGTCCTGACGGTCAAGCAGGTGCCGAATCTGAATTTGGCCTTGAGCCGCGCCGCGCTCGCCGCTTCGCCCGGTCAGGCCGTGCAGTTGCCGCTCACCGTCACGAACACCGGCAACAAGGAGGATCAGTTCCGCCTGGGGACGGATTTGCCCGCCGAGTTTCAACCGACGTTCAGCCTCGCTTCGGGCGGGCAGGACACGGGGCTGCCCATCCTCGTCACGCCGCAACTGGCGCGCGGCCAGAATCTCGAAGTGCTCTTGAACATACGCATCCCCGAGACGGCGGGCGACGGGCAACAGCGCCCCTTCATCGTGAGCGCCGCCTCGCAGTCTGATTACCAAATTCAACGCGTGACGAACGCCGCGATCACGGTGGTTGCCGCCGCGCTCGCCGGTTCATCCGGCGTGACGCGCGAGAGCGTCCAGCCCGGCGAGACCTTCACGCAGACGATCACCGTGCGCAATACGGGCAGCTCGCCCGCGCGCAGTTCGCGCACCGATTTCGTCTTCAGCACGGACTTTGAACTCGTCACCGCCAGCCCCTTGCCGCTCTTTTACGACAACCCCTCGCGCACGGCCATCTGGAGCCTTGGCGATCTCGACGCGCGCGCCACGCGCGAAATCACCGTTACGCTGCGCGCCGTGCAGAACGCGCTCGCGGCCACCGGCCCCATCGGGCGCGGCATGCTGCGCACCGCCAGCCTCCCGACCGCCTCGAACTACGACGGGCCGAGCATCGCCATCGGGCGCGTGCCCCGCGCGCGCATCGACCCCGTCTCGCCCGGCCTGACCGTCACGCCCGGCGACGTGATCTTCATCCCGTTCGTCGTGCGCAACCCGGGCAACTACGCCGAATCCTACGGCCTGCGCATCACCGCGCCGGGCGCGCCCTCCGGCACGCTCTACGCCGACACGAACGGCGACGGCCAGCATCAAGACAATGAGCCGAGCGTGACGCAGACAAATCAAATCGATCCGCGCGGCGGGCAGTTCCCGCTCCTGATGCGCGTGGAGATTCCGCGCTCGACCGCCGACCGACAGCAGTATGCTTACAACGTCGTGGCGACATCGGTGAGCACCAACCGCGCCGCGAGCGAGGCGAGCACGGTGTTGACCGTCGCCGCGCCGCGCGTGCGCGTGCGCACCGAGCAGGTGACGGACACGACCGCGCCCGGCGACATGCTCTTCTACCGCCTCGTGCTCATCAACGAGGGCGCGGGACTGGCGAAGAACATCGTCGTCAACGAAGTGCTGCCCGAGGCGTTGCAGTTCGTCAACTCCAACCCGACGCTCAATTCGCAGGACGCGCCCGGCGATGCGCGGCGCATCACCTGGCGCGTGCCCGAACTCGCGCCGAACGACACGGCGGTCTTGCTCATCACCATCCGCCTGCGCTCTGACATCATTGCTGACCGCACGATCACGACCAGCCACACGTGGGTCTATCAGGACACGAACGGCAACACGTACCAGAACCAGTGATGTGTGCCGCCCCGCCAAACACGCGGCGGACTGAGAAGTAGTTGAACGCGAATCGTCAGTCGTGAATCGTGAATAGATTGAAGCATCTTCTGAGAGTCTATTCACCGTTCGCGACTGACGATTTTTCATCCACCCCCGCCACCGCCGCGCCGCAGACACCGCCGCCCGTCTCTCGCCTCTCGCGCCTCTCTCGCGCGCTCGTCGCCAAGTCAATCGTCGAAGCTCTGTTCGTCGTCGCGCTCGGCGTCTATTTCGCCTACTCGAACGTCAACCCGTTTTTTCGCGGCTCGATTGACAAGGCCGACCAACGCACAATCGAAGGCTGGGTCGTCAACGAAGCGCAGCCCGGCGAGCGCGTCGAAGTGCATCTCTACATCAACGGCCATTTCGTGAGTCGCCGCCTCGCCGACGCGCCGCGCGCAGACGTGCTCTCGGCGGGACGCAGCTTCGACGCCTATCACGGCTTCGTCTTCCACACGCCGTCGCTCCCGCCCGGCAACGCTTACGAAGCACGCGTCTATGCCACGCACGTCGCTGCCAGCGGCGCGCGACGCGTGCTACAGGAGTTTGACGGCGCGCGCCAATTCGGCGTGACGGCTGAAGCGAAGAACGCGCCTGTGCCTGACGCTCTGCGGGAAAGTGAGGAAAGACGTTGAGCGCGGCGGAGAGGAGAGAGGACGACGCTCGCGCGGCGGCAATGACAGACGCTCGGCGCGATGCGAGTGACGGCACGAGTCAATCTGCATCTGCGCTGGAGTCGCGTGCGCTGGCCGCGTGGGAAATCGTCTCGGTCGCGGTTTCGACGTTAGTGGCGGAGTGGGCGGTGCTCGCGCTCGGAAGCGACAAGACCTTGCTCGCCGTGCCGGTGCTCTGCGCCTTCGCCTTGATGTTCTACTCGCATTACCTGCGCGGCGAGACGCTTCGCGAGCTGGGCTGGCGCACGGATAATTTCTGGCGCGCGGCGCGGCTGCTCATCATCCCTATGCTTGCGGGTTCATTCGTGCTCGTAGCGGTCGGCTGGTTGTGGTTCGGCGGGAGTTTTAGTTTCGGCGCGCGGCGCGCGGGTTGGGCGATCTTCGGTTTCCCCGTCTGGGGCTTCGCGTGGGGACTCTTGCAGCAGTACGCACTCCAATCATTCATCAATCGCCGCGCCCAACTCGTCTTCGGCGGCGGGGGGGCGGCGAGCATAGTCGTCGTCGCCGCCCTGTTCGCGCTGCTGCATCTGCCGAACCCCTGGCTCATGTGCGCGACGTTCCTCGGCGGCCTCATCTGGGCGTTCGTCTATCAACGCGCACCCAACCTCTACGCGCTCGCGCTCTCCCACGCCGTCCTGACCTGGGTGCTCATCTCCACGCTCCCACCGGACGCCTTGCGGGGCTTGCGCGTCGGCTACAAATATTTCGGCTGACGCAAAACTCTTTTCACGACGCTTGCGCCGGACTCGTCAAAAACAACCGACGGCATGCGTGATGCGCCGTCGCCAGTTATTTTGCCGGACGCGTCCAGACCGAGCCGTCTTCGTACTCGATGCGTAAAATTTCGACGCGCTCGCCGTACTGCTCTTTTATGTTCTTCGCCGTCTTTGTGACATCGACGGTGTTGGTCGGGGGCGACGCCGTGCGGCGCGATAATTCCGCGCTCTTGCCGGGTTGAATCTTCACTCTGTTTTTGAACATGTGACGCCCGACCTCTTTTCCGTCCGCCTGCTCGAAGAACACGTAGTCCCACTCGATGGCACGAATACTTTTCGACTCGCCGTTGGTTACTTTCGCTTTATAGACGTAGCTCACGCGCGGGTCGTGCTTCGCGACTTCCACGACCGTCGGGCGGCCTCTATCATCAATGGCCGTCTTGCCGCTTTTCGTCCTCTGCGCGTTCTGCCGATCAATGATTTCCTGCCTGCGCGCGTTCTCCAACTGCTCGCGGTTATGTCGGAACGGGTCTTCGTCAAGCGCCGGATTACGAATTTCCTTACGCCAACTGATCCGCCCCACCGCCACACCCGCCGTCGCCTCCGCCGAACCCGCAGCAAGGCTTTGCGCCCCCGCCGTCGTGGCGGCAGACGACACGAAGAACAACAGAAGCATCAAGCACAGAGTCTTCATCACAAACCTCCCCCACAGCGGGTTCTGATAGGTGGGTAGCTGACACGCCGCAAGGTCGTCCCGCACGGACAGCCTCGCGCTAGCTGCCTGAGCAAATGATCGCAGGCAGCCGACGCCCATGATACTCCCATTAAGAATTCAAC
>DATHBB010000165.1:0-3520 GCA_035296385.1 Pyrinomonadaceae bacterium
GGTCTTTGGTGAAATCACGAAGTTGTTCCCCAAGAAGATACATGCGACGACGCTCTCAGGCTTTATCTTGAAAATCAGTCTGTTTTTATTCGCCTATCAAGTTGATAAGGCGTTCATTCAATAACCCGCAACTTGGGTTAAGTAGAGTTACTGGAGTCCGACAGCGGGTTTTCAGGAGATAGCTTATTAAGGGACGGGCGCACGTGCCTTGCATGCGCGCGCCCGTCCCTTTTCCATGACCGGCGAGATGACGCCGGGGCTTATCTTAAGGGGCGTCGGTCAGCGCCTCGGCGGAGACGACGAAGCGAAAAGCGCCTTCCTTCACAACCCCCAGTAAGAACTGCACGTTGACGCTCGCACCGGGGGGCAGTGGCCGTGCCAGCCTAATCGTATCTACCGACAGGCTGGAGTTATACCCGCCGCATAGGGGCTGGACGGGCGGCTGCTCAAGGGTGGTGCCCTCGACCAGCACGGTCGCCCCTGTGCTTAATTCGACGAGCGATGGGGCGGAGGTGAGCGCGCGCACGTCTGCCTGCTGCGCACCGTCGCCGGTGGGGCTGCCCAGCGTCGTAATGTCCACGACCCGGAAGCGCAAACGCGTGACGCTTCGCACGGTGTTGTTAGTGAAGCGGCGCCGTATGGTGAGCGTACCCAGTGGACTACAGTTGGGCTGCGCGGGACTCGGCGTGGCGTCGCGGAGCTGGTTCTGGCAGGTTCCGGGTCCGGTGCATGAATCGATGAGCGAACTCTTGATGTCGCCGTCGTGCCGGATCGGGCTCGACAGGTTCTCGGGACCGGGCGCGCCGAGCCGCCTGCCGAGGTAGCCCGCGAACGTGCCGGTCGTGTTGACGTTGACGAAATCCGCAGCGTTATCGCCGGTGTCCTTCGGCGACCCACCGGCCAGATCACGATAGTAACTCTGTTCCAGATTCTGTAGGCCGAGCGACCGCAGACCGGCACCCTCGCGGAATAGCGGGAGCGCGGTGGTGAATCCGACGGCGTCGAGACGATTGGCAAGGGTAAAGTTAGTCGGGTTGGCCGTATTGAAGAGGGCGATACCCCCTCCGTCGTAGATTCCTGGAACCGAGTAATTGATGTCGCCTGTAGCCGTCCTCGTGTTGCCTGCCGGGTATGCGTCCAAAGTGTAAAAGGTCCCAAAAGTGGGTTCCTTGTTGACACCCAGAAAATGGGCGCGCGCCGGGATGACGGTTCCGTTAGGGACGACGAAGAGGACGCCCTCCTTCGTCACGACCGCCCACCCTGCCGTGCCCGTCGCAGGCGGCGTCGGGTCGTTGACAGTGATGGCCGCATCGGTGTTGTTGTAGAGCTCTATGAACTCGTCGAAACCCCCAGCCGGACCGCGTGCGCGGAACTCGCTGATGAGAACCTGACCGGCTGTCGGAGCCTGTGCAAAGGCGACCGTAGAAGTTGTGAAGAGGAAAAGGAAAACTAACGCCGTGAACACGGCGCGCGGGTAAGTACGTATGAACATTGATACACCTCCTGGAGATATGCAGACTGCTCGGATCGCAAGGCGAGCCGAAGAGAATGCGTAACGCAGAGGCTGCGAGGAGGGCAACAGTCCTGAGCACGCTGATGGGGGGGCGATTTGCCCCAAAATACCACCTGATGATAGTAGCCAGCAAGGCCAACGCTGAGAGGCTTGCGCGGTGCGCCGCCTCGAAGTCGGGCGGTTGGCGAATTGAGTATTAGCGTGCGGGCGAGGTCAGAGATTTGCCGCGCCGGAGAGACGTGCCTCTCAACGGCGCGGCAGCTTAATATCGGCGCGCACCCGACCCGCATCGGCATGGATGCCGTTCGCAAGATCGAGTGCTGCTCGCAGTTATATGCGGTCGTTCAGCCGCGTGAATTTGATGTTGCGGACCAACGGATTGCTGTAGTCGAAGGCCACGACCTTTCCATCCTTGTCGCGTAGGAAGCGCACCGTCACGCGGCTGATCTGAAAAGTGTCGCGAGAGACCGGTCGGATTTCCGACCCCTTGCCCGACGAGCCTTTGAGGTGGACCATCAGGCCGTCTTTTGCGGGCACCAGACGGAAGGCTGATCCGGTCTCGGCGTTCGCGTAGAGGCCGGCAAAGGCCTGCAAGTCGGCTGCGGTGGGCGCGAAGGGTTGGGCGCGGGCGTAGCGCGTCGTCTGCCCCTCCATGGACTTCAGCTCGAACTCGTCCTGTGACAGGAAGTTCAACTCGAACTCGTCCTGAGACATGAAAGACAGCTCGCCGCTCGGATTGCGGAAACGGTCTTTAGTTAACGGAATGAGGGCGGAACGCAAGCCGGGGATTTGCAGCTTGCCGTTGTTGACGACCAGTCGCAGCGTCTCGCCGGTGCGCTCGCTGACGAATAGTCCCGCCTTGCTGTTCATGTCGGCGACCGTCGCGACTGCGCCTTCGGCGACCGTGGCCTGCGGCCTGGCCCCGGCGGTTTCGGCGGCTTTGGAATCAGGGGCGGGCAGAAACTGGTCGCCGACGCGGCGCGCGAGCGCCGTCGCGTTCGCTTCGTCCGAATTGCACAGGACGGCGATGGAAAGTCCCTGCGCCGGAAGACGACCCAACCACGCACTGTACCCGGCTGCGCCGCCGGAATGCGATACCATCGGGCTGCCGCGATGTGTGTCCACGTACAGGCCGCGGGCGTAACCGAGCTTCCGCCCGTTGTTCAGCCTTGCCGGTTCCTGAAGCTTTCCGGTAACGAACGCGCCGAGGCGTCCGCTCGTCAGCGCGTCGTTCCAGATGACGAGGTCCGTCGCCGTGCCTAGGACCGCGCCGCCGCCGCTGCCGCGCTCGTTGCCGACATACATTCCCACACGCCAGCCGTTGCCTTCCTTCTCGTAACCGAGTGCGCGGTTCTTGATGACATCCCGCAGGTCTGCGGGGGACGTGGTCGTCTTCATCCCGAGCGGCTCGAACAGGCGCTTGCGCGTGAAATCGGGAAACGACATTCCGCTCGCGCGCGCGACAAGGTCTGTCAGCAGCACGTAGCCGCTGTTCGAGTAAGACCATTCCTCGCCCGGCGCGAAGTTGAGGCCGCGCTGGCGCAGAATCAGTCCCACTACGTCGTCAACCTTTCCCCCCATCAGTGGCCGGAGTCCGGTCCAGTCGCGTAGGCCGGAGGTATGTGTGAGCATCTGGTCCACAGTGATCTTCTGGCCGTAATCGGGGAGTTCGGGGAAGTGTTTGCGTATGTCGTCGGAGAGGGAAAGTTTCCCGTCTTCCACGAGGACGAGAACCGCCGCGGCGACGAACTGCTTTCTGACCGAGCCGATGTCGAAGATGGAATTCGAATTCAACGCCACGTCGCGCTCAAGGTCAGCCGAGCCGTAAGCGCGGCTCACGACCGGCTTTCCGTTTTGCGAGACGGCGACCGCGCACCCGGGCGTGTCCGGTTTCGCCCAGTTGAATATCTTATCGATCTCGACGGTCTTGTCCTGCGCGTAAGCGGGCGTGCCGACCAGCAAGGCGGCGAACACGAACGATACCAGAAGGGAAAAGTAACTATTTTT
>DATHBB010000166.1:0-8709 GCA_035296385.1 Pyrinomonadaceae bacterium
ATGCAGGGCGTCCAACCGGCTGCGAAGGCTAAGCCCAAAGTGAACGATCCGAGCATGCCGCGCGGCTTCTCGTCGGAGAACTTGCGCGTGTCGCGATAGAGCACGCCGACCTTCAAGACGCCCATTAACTGCAACCCGAACGCGATGATGATGATGCCGCCGATGATCCTGATCCACGGGTTCGACGTGATGGCCGAGCCGATCAGTCCGGCAGCCGCGCCGAGCGCGACGAAGATCAGGGAGAGTCCCGCGTTGAAGGCGAGCGAGTTCAACATCACGGCGCGGCGCGCCTGCACGCGCGCTTCGCCGCCCTCTTTCAAGTGGTCTATGCTGACGCCCGAAATGAGCGAGATGTAACCCGGCACGAGCGGCAGCACGCACGGGCTGAGGAAAGACGCGAGACCGCCGACGAACGCGATGACGAGCGAAAAACTGAGATTAGTGCCTTCCATAACTCATGCCAGCTTACAACAACAAACTCGTAAATCGTGAATCGTAAATCGTAAATAGTGAAGAACAGCTTTCTTCTATTCACGATTAGGATTCACGATTCATTGGTTTTTATCTATTCACGATTTACGATTCACGATTTACGTCTTTTAAGGTCGTTCGGCGAGCAACTTCTTGATGACGTTCAAAAGTTCTTCGTCGTTCGCGGGGCTTGCGCCGGCGGCGATGTAGCGGACGCGCCCGCGACGGTCGATGACGAACGCCGTCGGGATCACGCGCACGCCGTAGCGTATGTCGTTGCCCTCATCCTTGCCGACGGCGAAAGCGTATGGCAGTTTCAAATCTTTTTTGTAGGCGCGCAGTTGCGCCAGTTCTTCCGCAGGCGTGAGGACGGTTTTTCCCTCTCTCCCGAAAAACTGCGTGAGGCCGATGACCACCAGCCCGTCCGCTTTGAAACGTTCGTGCAGCGTCTTCAACTTCGGCATCGTGAAGCGGCACGGCGCGCACCACGTCGCCCAGAAATCGAGGAGGACGACGCGCCCGCGCAAATCCGCCAGCTTCACGGGCTTTTGATCGATCCACTCGGCGATCTCGATCTCCGGCGCGGTCGCCGAGGCAGCGGCGGGCGGCGTCTCGTCGAGCACGCGTTCGATCACTTCCCCCTGCTCGTTTATCGCGAGCCAGCGCCCCGCCGTCATGAAGAGTTCCGCCGACGGCAAAGAGAGACCGAGCCGCAGCAACTCTTCCATCGTCGCGGCGGCCTCGCGCTCCTTCTTCAACTTCAACAAAACGTCCGCGAGAAGCCCCGCCGCGCTCCCTATAATTTGCGCGCGGTCGAATTCATCGCCCGCTTCGACCGGCGACTCCTTCGCCACTTTGAATGCAGAGCGCGCGTGCGCTGCGCTCTCCTCGATCTTTTTGTTCTGCGAGTAAGCGCGTGCGAGCGCGTGGTGGAGTTTGAAGAGACCTTGCGGCGTGGCCGGATCGTTTCGCGCGTAGTCGGCGAGCACCTGTTCGGCCTCGTCGAAGCGATTGAGCACGGTGACTTCAGCGCCGAGCAAGAGGCGCGCGTTCTGCCTCTGCTCTTTCGTGCCTTGCGGCGGACTTGCGGCGAGGAACCGACGCAGCGGCTCGATTGTCTCCGGCGTTTTTCCGGCGAGCGCGTAGAGCAACGCGAGATAGTAATGGTCCGCGCCGGCCAGTTGACCGCGCGCGACGAGCGCGGCGGCGTGGCGCGCGGCCAGTTCGCGCTGCTCCCGGTAAGTCTTGGCTGCGAGCGCGCGGTCGTAGGGCGCGCGCGTCCGTTTGAACTCCTCGAACTTCCGCTCGACGTACTTGGAAGCGTCTTCGTAGAGCGCGCCCGCGTCGCCCACAGGCACACTCGGAGTCGGCGACGGCGACGCGGCGGGCGCACGCGTCGCCTCAACCTTCGGCTGGCTCTCGCGCTCCGCACCCGACTGCGCGAGCACGCCGCCCGCCATCGTCAACCACAACGCGACGACAAAGCACGATATGGACGCTCTCATAAAAATTCTTCTCATCATCACTTCACACGAAACGCCTCGCACCAAACTCGAAGACCCTATAGCAATGTGCATTTGCATGTGCCTTATCTTTTCTCTGTGCCTCCTCCGTGTCCTCTGTGTCTCTGTGGTGAATGCTTGTTCTAAGTCACTCACCACAGAGACACAGAGGACACAGAGCGGGCACAGAGAGTTTCACCCAATTCACATCGCTAATAGTTTCGGCAATTCCAACTCGTCACCTGTCACCTGTCACTCGTCACTGCCTTTTTCGTCCAACAGCCTCACGATCATCTGTTCCAACTCGGCGATGTCCGTCTCATTCGCGCCGACGTTCAGGAAGCGCACGACGCCGCGACGGTCGATCAGGACGGCGACGGGAATCGTCGTCACGCCGTAGGCGTCTGCGGTCTTGGTCGTGTCGGCGACGGCGAAGCCGAAGGGCAGGCGCGAGGCGCGTCGGAAGCTGCGCAACTCGCCGACCTCCTGCGACGTGCGCACGCGCCGACCGTTCACAGTGTTGCGATACTCCGTCAGCGCGACGACGCTCAAGCCGCGCTCCTTATATTTCTCCTGCCAATCGGCGATGTGCGGCAGCGCCGCATGACACGGCGTGCACCACAAAGCCCAGAAGTCCAGAAGCACGACGCGACCGCGCAGGGAGCGAAGCGTCGCGGGCTTCTGCTCGATCCAATCGGCGACCTCGATCTCCGGCGCGAGCCGCGCGCCCGACTCGACGCGAAACAGCGGATCATCCGGCTTCGACACGTAAGCGACGGCGGGCACGATCCGTCCGAGCAACAGCGTCGCGCGACGGTAGAGATCAGCCGACGGGAAACTGACGCTCAGGCGTCTGAGTTCTTGCAGCGCGGCGATGGCTTCGTCCGTGCGTTTCAAGTCGAGCGCGGCCTCGCTGATGAAGGAGAGCGTGCGATAGAAGACCGCGTCGCGCGTCGCCGTGTCGAGCGGAGCGTCGGCGTGCAAACGCTTCGCCGCCTCGAAGGCCGCGCGCGCGTGCGCGATGGCCGCTTCGGGCTGTCGCCGCACGCGATAACTCGCGGCGAGCGCCGTCTCCAGACGATAACGCCGCTCATTGTTGGCCTTGGGGTCAGCCTCAGTCGCACCGGCTTTCAAATAATCCGCGAGCGCGGTTTCGGCCTCCGCGAGCGCGCCACTCTTCGCCGCCTGCAAAGCGATCACGTAGCGCGCGCTCTGTTTATCCTGCGCGCTCGCCGACTCGGAATGCTCCGCGAGAAATTTAAGCATCGTCGCGGACGCGCGCTCGCCGTCATCGGCGACGTTGTAGAGTTGACCGAGATATAAAACTTCCTTCGCGCTTAAGGATTCGCGCGCGGAGACTGAGGCGGCGTAGCGCGCGGCGAGCGCACGCTGCTCGCGCTCGACCTGTTCGACCAACTTTTGATCGTAACCGATGCCTTCACGCTCGAACGCTTCGTATCTCTTACGCGCGTAACTTTCGGCCTCCGCGTACAACTCCGCAACATCACGGGCGCGCTCCGGCGACGACGCCGCCGCAGAAGACGGCGAAGCGATTGACGCCGCGCTCTGCGCGCGAGTTTGCGCGGGCAAGCTGTAGAGCGAGACGACGACGAACGCCGAGAAGAGAAGACGAGGAAAAGTCTCACGCAAAGGCGCGAAGGCGCAAAGAAGCAGGGCGCGGCATCTTTCGGCGCGGCATCTTTCGACGCGCACGCTTGCTCTCTTCAACTCTTTGCGTCTTCCTTTTGCGCCTTCGCGCCTTTGCGTGAGTTTCATATCTTTATTTCCCAACCTTATATCTTTCCTGAATCACATCGCGCCGCAAGAGGCGGAGCGAAAGCGCGCGGGCGTGAACGGCTTGAGCGGGTCGGGGACCGTGCCGCGCTCCGAGACCATTTCGGCGACGAGCGCGCCCGTCAGCGGCGCGAGCAGGATGCCGTTGCGATAGTGGCCGGTCGCGTAAAACAGATTCGCTACGTCCGCGCACGCGCCGATCACAGGCCAGTCGTCCGCGCCGTGCGGGCGCAAGCCCGCCCACGCGTCCGACAGGGTCAGACCGGCGACGGCGGGCGCGATCTCCTGCGCGTGCGCGGTGATGGCGCGTCGTCCGGCGTCGGTCAAAGATTTATCAAAGCCCACGTGTTCCGTCGTCGTGCCCGCGAGCAGCCGCCCGTTGCGTCGCGCGAGGATGTAGCCGCGCGGGCTGTAGACGACGTGGCGCACGAGCGGCGACGCGGCGGGCGCGTAACAGAGTATCTGCCCGCGAACGGGTTCGATGCGCGGGCAACTCGCATCGCTGCCGCCGCGCGTGGAAGAAACTTCGCGGCGCGCGACGTGCGACGACCACGCGCCGCAGGCGATAACAACGGCCTCCGACGCACGCGTCGCCCCGCGCGAAGTTTCGACGCCCCTGACGCGCCCATCCTCTATGTTGATCGCCGTCACTTCCGTTTGCGTGACGATGCGCGCGCCGTGCGACGCAGCCGAGCGCGCGAGCGCGGCGACGAGGCGACGATTTTCCACCTGCCCGTCGAGCGGGAAACGCAAGGCCGCACGCACGCGCCCGGACACTTGCGGCTCAAGTTCGAGCACCTCGCACGCCGTCAGGCGTTCGACTCGCAGCCCCGCGCGCGCCTGCCAATCGAAGCGCCGCTCGCATTCTTCCTCGTCCTCTTCCGTGAAGGCGAGGTAGAGCGTGCCCGTGCGGTCGAGTTCGATGTCAATGCTTGATTCTTCTTCGAGTTCACGCGCGAAGGCGGGGTAGAGGTCGCGGCTCGCGGAGGCGAGCGCGAAAAATTCGTCCGCGCAATCGGCCTCCACCTGCGGCGCGAGCATACCGGCGGCAGCCCATGACGATTCCCCGCCCGCCTCCCCGCGCTCGATTAAAACCGCGTCCGCGCCGCGCCGCGCCAACTCGCGCACGCACGCCAGCCCGACCACGCCGCCGCCCACGACGACCACCTCCGCCCGCTCCGGTAACTCGTTCCCGTTTCGCATTGAATTAGAGTTGCTGGTATGATGCGACAAAATAAAAAACGTCAGTTGTCAGTGGTCAGTTGTCCGTTGCTGGTGATCGGGCAGCTCGCTCTCTAAAGATTGAGATTCAAGGCGGGTCACACGAAAACAACTGACGACTGACAACGGACAACGGACAATTGAATATGAAACATACTATCACACTCATTCCGGGCGACGGCATCGGGCCGGAAGTCACTGCGGCAGTCGTGCGCATCATCGAGGCGGCGGGCGTCGAGGTCGTGTGGGAGACGCATTACGCGGGCGCGCAGGCTCTGGAGAAGTTCGGCGAGACGCTGCCCGCAGACCTCCTCGAATCAATCCAACGCAACAAGGTTGCGCTCAAAGGGCCAATCACCACACCCGTCGGCAAAGGCTTCACGTCCGTCAACGTCGGCCTGCGCAAGGCGCTCGACCTGTACGCGAACCTGCGCCCCGTGCGCGCTCTGCCGAACGTGCCCTCGCGCTATCCGGAACTCGACCTCGTCGTCGTGCGCGAGAACACGGAAGACTTGTATTCGGGCATCGAGCACGTCGTCGTGCCCGGCGTGGTGGAGAGCATCAAGATCATCACGGAGAAGGCTTCGACGCGCATCGCCAAGTACGCCTTCGAGTTTGCGCGCCTTGAGGGACGCAGGAAAGTGACCGCCGTACACAAGGCCAACATTATGAAGTTGTCCGACGGCCTCTTCCTCGATTGCTTCCGCAACGTGGCGAAGGACTACCCCGAAGTCGAGGCCGACGACAAGATCGTGGATAACGCCTGCATGCAACTCGTCATGCGTCCCGAACAGTTCGACATCATGCTGTTAGAGAATCTTTACGGCGACATCGTTTCCGATCTGTGCGCCGGACTCATCGGCGGACTCGGACTCGTGCCCGGCGCGAACATCGGGGAGCGCGGCGCGGTCTTCGAGGCCGTCCACGGCAGCGCGCCCGACATCGCCGGTCAGGGCATCGCCAACCCGACGGCGCTCCTCCAATCCGGTATCCTCATGCTGCGCCACCTCGGCGAGCGCGACGCCGCGCAAAAGATCGAGGGGGCGATGCTCAAAGTCTTCACCGAAGGCAAGGTGCGCACGCGCGACATCGGCGGCCATGCCGGAACGATGGAGTTCGCCGAAGCCATCATCGCGGCGTTTTAGCGCGCAGCAATTGCGTGTGACTTAAAAAAGAAGCCTCTCTGCCGACGAAGAGCAGACGCGCTCGCCGTGTCTGCTCCACGACTCTCTCTCTCTCTCTGCGCTAACTCTCACGCGCCTTTCCGCGTCTCCGGCAAACGCATCCGACTTTGCCGAACTCCGGGCAAGCTATGGACAACCCCCGAGTGCCGTGATAGACTCCGCCCCTTCCTGACACCTCGATAACCCCGGACGCTTAAACGCTCTGTAAAGCTCAACCCGCTTTATCAGAAACACGCGTCGCAGACCGCTACTCTCACCGACCTCAACCAAGAAAGTTTAATCATGAAATCACGTGAGCAGAGGATGTGCCTCACTTCGGCACGCCTTAAAGTTCGGACGACCATGTGGTTCGTCTGCCTGTCGCTATGCCTGCTTTCCGCCGGACCGGGGATGGCGCAGACCGTTTGCGGCCCCTCGATCAAGACCGACCGCGGCTTTTACCCGGAGCCGACCCCGATGCCACTGCCTGCGGCGGGCGGGACGTTCTACGACCCGACTTTCGGCACGCGGATTATGCGCGTCACGGACGAGTCCACAGTGTCCGCCGGAGCGCGCACCAGCTACAGTTATTATTCGACCTTCAACTTGAACAACACGTTCATCTTCGTGATCGACCCGTTGGCGGCGCATCAGGGCGTCATCTACCGATTCAACCCGACGACCTTCACACTCGGCCAGCGTCTGCCCGACTTGCCCAACATCCCGAACCTCGGTCAAACAACCAAGCTTGAGGATTCCGTCTGGTCATACACAGACCCGGACATACTCTTCGTTCACGCCGACAACGGCACCAGAATTTACCGTTATAACGTCGAAGACCCGGGCTATGAGTTCATTGCCGATCTGGCCCAATACTTACCCGCCGGGCATTTCGTCACACAGATGTCCGTCTCACAGGACGAACAAACGTTTGCCTTCAATATCACCGGCCCGGATCCCTATCCCGAGGCGGGCTACATAGTTTATCGCGAGCCGCCCGGCCCCACTCCAGGCTACGTCGTCAGACAGAGCAGCGAGGGCGTCAACGAAGTGCGAATTGATAAGACAGGGCGTTACCTCTTAGTCAATAAAAATTTGCCCGAGCCTTCCGTCGATAGCGACATCGAGGTGCAAATTATTGACTTGCAAACGAACACGGTGAGCGATCTGACTGACGGTGCGCCCGATCATGCGCCCTCACATTACGATGTGGGAACCGGCATCGCGGTCGGTGCCGCAAACATCATGGAGGGCATCACCAAACGCAACATGAGCACGCCGCACAACTACACGCGAATCCTCGATCTTGATACCGAAGGCAACGGCGGCGGATTCCAACTTTCGCTGCTGGCAGACAACGAGGCGTGGACGCTGGTGAATCTCTACACGCAGCACGCACCGGGACAGGTGACGTTTCAGCGCGAGATCATTCAGGTGGCGACCGACAACACGCCCGGCAACGAGCGCTTTCGCCGTCTGCTCCATCACCAATCAATCGTGCAAGGTCCGCCGCACGGTTACTTCGACTCGCCGAAGGCCAACATCTCACGCGATGGCCGCTTCATCGCTTTCACGTCGAACTGGGGCAGGATCGGCGCGAATACAAGGCACGATATGTTCATCGCCGAAATCGCGCCTGCTCCGACACCGTTACCGCCGAGCGAAGTGGTCTGGGTTGAGGATGCAGTGCCGGCAGGCGGCATTCCGGTCAGCGATAACGACGCGTGGACATGGATCAGCACCAACCCCGCTCAACATTCCGGCTCGCTCGCGCACCAGTCGAGCATCTTCTCAGGCTGGCACCAACACTTCTTCCACAGTGCGACGAACACTCTGACGGTCAACGCCGGAGAGAAACTCTTCACCTACATCTATCTCGACCCGGCGAACCTGCCATCCGAGATCATGCTGCAATGGAACAACGGGACGTGGGAACATCGCGCCTACTGGGGCGCAAACATTATCCCGTGGGGTACGGACGGAACCGCCTCGCGCCGTTACATGGGACCATTGCCCGCCGCCGGTCAATGGGTCAAGCTCGAAGTGCCTGCCAGTCAGGTCGGTCTCGAAGGTCAGACGCTCAACGGCATGGCCTTCACGCTCAACGGCGGACGCGCCACCTGGGATCGCGCCGGGAAGTCTGCGGCGGCAACACCGACGCCGACCCCGACGCCCACCCCTTGCACAGCAGATGTGGTGTGGGTTGAAGACGCCGTCCCCGCGGGCAGCACTGCTGTCGGAGACACAGATGGCTGGAATTGGGTGAGCAGCAACCCGACCAAATATTCCGGCTCGCTCGCGCACCAGTCGAGCATCTTCTCGGGCTGGCACCAACACTTCTTCCACAGTGCGACGAGCACTCTGGCGGTCAACACCGGGGATAAGTTATTCACTTATATTTACCTCGACCCTGCAAACCCGCCGACCGAGATCATGCTGCAATGGTCCGCGCACAACGGGAACTGGGAGCATCGCGCTTACTGGGGCGCGAACGTTATTCCCTGGGGCACGGACGGCACGAACAGCCGTCGTTACATGGGCGCGTTGCCCGCCACAGG
>DATHBB010000167.1:0-6191 GCA_035296385.1 Pyrinomonadaceae bacterium
CGCTGAAAAGAGCGTCCCCGCCACAGTTAAAAAATTTCTCGCGGCCGTCCCTGTTAACGCTTCCCGCCCCGGTCGCGTCTTACCAACCGAACGCGCAAAGGCTCCCGGTTCGAGCGGGTCGAAGGCGTCGAGTGAGGTTGTTCTAGAATGTATGAAGTACAGGCGACAGGCGGCATGCTCCAAATGATCGGAACGGATATGTCCGTCGAAGCCTCATCCCCCAAAATTGAGATTTCACCGGATGTCGCGCTCGTCGCGGCGGTGCGGGCGGGCGACCGCGACGCCTTCGGGCGACTCTACGACGCCTACTCGCGCATGGTGCACGGCATCCTGCTGGCGCGCGTGCCCTACGGCGAGGTGGACGATCTCGTGCAGGACGTGTTTCTGGTCGCGCTCAGGAAGATCGGCGCGCTGCGCGACGCGAATGCATTCGGCCCCTGGCTCGCCATGATCACACGCAACCGCGCGATGTACTTTCATCGCCGCTCGCGCGACACGGCCGAGTTGACCGATGACATTGCGGCGAACAACACCGCCGCGCCCGAAGCCGAGGCGGTCGAAGTGTTGAATTTGATCCGGCAATTGCCGGAAGCCTACCGCGAGCCTCTGATCCTGCGTTTCGTCGAAGGCATGACGGGGCCGGAGATCGCGGAGCGCACGGGGCTTCAGCCCGCCAGCGTCAGGGTCAACATACATCGCGGGATGAAACTGCTGCGCGAGCGCCTGGGCGGGACGAAGGTCGAGAGGGAGCATTAAAGTTATGAGCGATTACCTGTGGGACAAGACGGGCGAGGCGGAAGAGGACGTGGCGCAACTGGAAAACCTGCTCGGCGCGCTGAAGTACCAGACGCGCCCGCTGGACATCCCGGCCGACGCCATGCCCGCGGCAACAGCAGCAGCGCGCACGCATACGACGCGCCCGGCGACGATCTTTTCACGCCCGCGTCTAGCTCTCGCCGCTTCGCTCCTCCTGACCTTGCTGGCGGGCATGTGGCTCATTACGCGTCAAAGCGAGCCGCGGCAGAATGAACTCGTAAAAGTCGAACAGCGGAACGCGACGAATGAGAATAAAGGGACGGAGGCGGCGGTCGTCCCGAACGCCGTGACTGACAGGAACGATTCGGACGCCGGTCGCGAACAGTTGAAGGCGGGAGAAGACAAAGCGGTCGTATTGACGGCCTCCGCCCGCAAGCCTCTCAGGCGGTCGCGGCCATTCGTTGCGAAGCGGCACAAGTCGCAGCCGCGCGTGGAAACGATCACGCCCGCGCTGCGCGAGGAACTCGCCACCGCCGGCGGCGAGGGCGCGATGCGCTGGCAGGCCGAGCAGCCTTTGACCGCGGAACAGCGAGAGGCGACCGAACAACTGATGTTCGCTCTCAGGCTGGCGAGCGCGAAGCTCAACTATGCCCAGCGGGAGGTGCGCGAGATCGGCCGCACCGGAAAATAGCGCGCCTCAGCGCGGCAAGCAGATCACAGTGCAAATGAAACGGAGCAATTATGAGAACGAAACTTGATACATGGCTGAAACTTTTATGCCTCGCCGTCGCGCTCGTGGCGGCCGGTGGAGCAGCGGCGACCGACGCGCGTGCGCAGCAGCAGCCGCCGCCGCAGGGCGCGGCCAGGTTGCAACTCGACAACGAAACGTCGCTTGCGCAGCGTGCCAGCGAACTCATCGACGTGAACCTCGACGAGAATTTGCTGCGCATCATCCCGAAGCGCATCACGACCAAGACGGACGAAGGCAAGACGGTGGATGTCGGCTCGATCATCACCGGCCTCCGGGGCGTCTACGTCCGCAGCTACGCCTTCACAAACGAAGGCGAATACAACGAGGGGAATCTCTCCGGAGTGCGCGCGCAGTTACGCTCTCCCGGTTGGGCGCGGCTCGTCAATATCGTCAAGAAGAAGGGCGACGACCAGATGCACCTGGAGGTTTACATGATGACGGCGACCGGGCGCATCGACGGCATCGCCATCCTCGCGCTCGAACCGAAGCGGCTGACGCTCGTCAACATCGTCGGCACGATTGACCTCGAAAAGCTGAGCCAACTCGAAGGCCAATTCGGCATCCCCGAACTCGGCATCGGTGGCAGCGGCGGCAATGACGGGGACGCCAAGCCCGTGAAGAAACAGTAGGGGGAGGGACAACCCATGCGCCGGACATTCATCCCGCTGCTCCTCGTCGTCGTCATCGTCGCCGCGTCTCCCGTGGTCGCGGCGGCGACGAAGGGAGCGGAGTATAGCGCGGTGGTCAAACTCATCGAGTCGCACTATCGTGTCAAGCATCGCGGCATTCCCTTCGTCGCCAACCTCGGCGTGAAGACGGCGAAGGTCGTCTCGAAGAGTGCGCGGCGCGTGCTTCGCTTCGGCGACTTCAAACTGGCTCTCTTCGAGGATCAGGATTTTTCGGGACGCGACGCCACGGGCGGCGACATTCGCGTCCGCCTGCGACAGACGCTCGAACCCGAATGGCATCCGCTCTTCGCCGTGCGGCTCGAAGAGGAAGGGCAGACTTACACCTACACGAAGCCGGACGGCGACAAGTTCAAAGTCCTCATCGTCGTCATCGGGCAGCGCGACGCCACCGTCCTGCAAGTCAACCTCGACCCCGAAGAGTTTGCGAAACTGTTGATGAATCCCGAACAGCAGAGCCGCGAGTTGACGAACGAGGCGACGAGCGTTGAGCAGGAATGATTTTTGATTTGCGTTTGAGCGTTGCGCTGATTGAGGTTCACCGCAGAGGCGCAGAGCCGAACCGCAGAGAAGCGCAGAGGGTTGAAAGAATATGAGAGCGTTGTGTTTCTAAAGCTTTTCTCCACGCAACCTCCGCGTAAACTCTGCGCCTCTGCGGTGAACTTCGATCCACTAGCTTTCGGTCGTACCAAACACCGCGTACTACTTCAGATTACAAGTTACCCGACGATACTAAAACGGAGCATTCAAACAATGAGAGGCAAAAACTTTTTCTCACGCGTCATCATAAACGCCGCATCATTCGCGCTCTCGTTGCTCCTTGTGTGCAGCGGCGCGACGTTCGCCGCAGCGCAAGAGGCGACGGCGTCGCAGCAGGACGAGGTCGTGAAAGTCAGGACGCGCGTGGTCTTCCTCGACGCGCTCGTGACGGACAAGAAGACCAAGTCGTTCGCCGCAGGTCTCGCGCCGGAGAATTTTGAGGTGCTCGCCGACGGCAAGCCGCGCCCCGTCTCTTACTTCATGCGCGAGGGCGACAAGAACCGACGCCCGCTCGCGCTCGCGCTCGTCTTCGACCTCGAACGGCTCGGCGCGGGTCGCTACATGCGTCGCACCGAAATACTCGAAGCGATGGCGGCGGAACTCTCGAAACTCCCGCCGGAGGATGAAGTGGCCGTCGTCGTGCTTGACCCGAACGGCGTGAATGACCGGCGCGAGTGGCTGACGCCCTTTACGCGCAACCGCGCGCAGATAGCTTCCGCGATGGCTATCGTCCCCACGCTCGTCGGCGAAGGCGCGGGCGGCGACGGCGGCGGCAACGAGTCGGAGGACGGTGAGCAAGCGCCCGTCGAGAAGACGGCTGAGAGCGGCGAAGGCACGGCGAAGGATGGCGAGGAGGCCGCGAAAGAAAGAGAGAAACGGCGAGAGAAGGAAAGAGAGAAGGGCGTCAGCATTTCGGTCGGGACGGGCAGCGGCGTGAAGGTCGAAACGCCGCACGACGAGCAGGACTTGATCGTTGACGAAGAGGACGAGGATGTCGAGATCGATTACATCAAGGACAAGAAGGGCAACACCGTCAAGCGCATCGTCAAACCCGACGGCGCGATGATCATCGAGCGCACGAACAAGGACGGCACGACGACGGGCGAGTATCAGGAGCCGTTCGACCTGGCGGCTGCAGCCGTCGAGATCACGAAGCGCGTCGCGGCGGAGCGCCCCAACTCGCAACCCGCCATCGTCTACGTCACGGACGGCATCGCGCCCGTCTTCTACACGCAGAGGGATTACGTCGAGTCGAAGCTCTTGAAGTCGAACGTCATCTTCAGCGCGCTCGTCACGGACATGAAGACGGGCTTCAAGTTTGCGATGCCGATCTTGAAGCCGCTCGGCAATCTCGCCGGAATCAGCATTTCGGGGAGCGCGCAATATCTGGCGAAAGCGACGGGCGGCGAGTCCGTGCGCGTGCGCCGCCCCGCCGATTACGCCAACGGCCTCAGCAAAATCGTCGGCAACCTCACCTCGCGCTACAGCCTCGGCTTCACGCTCGCCGAGACGGAGACGGACGACGGGCAGATGCACCCCCTCGAAGTGCGCGTCCGCGCGCGCGACGCCAAAGGCAAGGAGCGCAAACTCGAAGTGAAGGCGCGGCGCGGCTACTACATGCCGACCGATGCTACAGCGGCGAAGAAATCTGCCGAAGCCGCGAAGAAGAACGAGAGCGGCGACAAGACGCAGGGCGAACGTGTTAAGAATTGAGAAGAGGTTCAAAGAGTCCCGTCAGGGACGATTGACAATAGCCCGGCACTTTAGTGCCGGGTAATAGACGGCGAAAGATGTTAAGTCCCGTAGGGACGATTGAAAGTTAGCTGTCATAACTTCAATCGTCCCTACGGGACTCGAATAAAAATCCATGTGCATCATTCCCAGCGATAAATCGCTGGGCTATTGTCAATCGTCCCTACGGGACTTCTTGGAGTTTTGTTCAGAGGTTCACGATGAGAAACGCAATCGAGTTGATGGCCGTCGCCGCGTGTTGCCTGTGGCTGCTCACGCCCGCGCGCGCGCAGCAGACGCCGGGAGCCTTGGCCGCTCACGCGCAAACTTCCGGCAGCAACGCCGCCAACACCAACGACGCGGCGCGTCCGACGGTCGCCTCGAAGTGGAAATTCAAGACGGGCGGGAGCGTCTATTCGACGCCCGTGATTGCGGGCGGCGTCGCCTATTTCGGCAGTTACGATTACTACTTCTACGCGGCGGACGCGGCGACGGGCACGCAGTTGTGGAGGTTCAAAACGGGCGGGCGCATACTCGGCTCGCCCGCGCTCTCCGGCGGCATGCTCTTTTTCGGCAGCCAGGACACGCGCATCTATGCGCTCGACGCGCAGACGGGCAAGGAGCGTTGGAAGTTCAAAGCCGAGTACGCGGTGAACTCGACACCGGTTGTCGCCAACGGCATCGTCTATTGCGCGGGAACGGTCGGCCTGCTCTACGCCATTGACGCGCAGACGGGAAAAGAGGTGTGGCGTTTCAGCGCGGAGGCGGGCGCGCCCACTTCGCCGCTGCTCGCAGGCTCGACCGTCTACGTCGGCAGCGGGCGCGGCCTGCACGCCGTTGACGCCGCGAACGGACAGAAGCGTTGGACCGCGCGCACCACGCGCCCCGTCGTCTCCGCGCCCGTCGTCGGCAGCGACGATGAGACGATCTACTTCACGAGTCTGGACCACCGGCTCCACGCCGTTGATGCCGCGACGGGGCAAGCGCGTTGGACTTTCAAGACCGAGGGCGGCCTGCCCTTCTCGCCCGCGCTCGCAAACGGTGTGCTTTACTTCGGCGGCATTGACGGCAACCTCTACGCCGTTGATGCGGCGACTGGGCAAGCGCGCTGGAAGTTCGCCGCCGAGCACGGCATCACGTCCGCTCCAATCGTCTCAGGCGCGCACGTACACTTCGGCAGCCTCAAAGGTCTCTACACGCTCGACGCGCAGACCGGACAACTCAAATGGTCTTACACGACCGAACGCATCGTCACCTCCACGCCCGCAGTCTCCGGCGGCCTCATCTACTTCGGCGGCTGGGACGGCAACCTCTACGCGGTGCAATGAGAAAGCAGAAGTCAGAATACAGAATTCAGAAGTCGGAATAAAAACTGAGAGGTCTTTAATTCTGACTCCTGAATTCTGACTTCTGTATTCCCTCGTCCCTAAAACATAAGTATCCCGCGACTGTTCTTCAGGCTGTGCAGCACGAGCCAGAGCAGCGCGGCGAGCGTCAAGGGGATGAGCACGTCGAGCGAGGCGAGCAGCGTCGCCGCCAGAATGTCGCCGCGCCTGAGCGCGTATGCGCCGCGCATCCAGCCCGCGAAGACGGCGATTAACACGCACAGCCCCGTCACGAGCGCGCCTGCGAGAATCAGCACGCACGTCAGCGGCGAAACCGTGTCGGCCCACGACGGCATCGTCCAGAAACCGAAAAACATCAACGCCATCAACACGCACGGCACA
>DATHBB010000168.1:0-2320 GCA_035296385.1 Pyrinomonadaceae bacterium
GGAAAAGGGGAAGGGGGAAAGGGTAAAGGTAAAGACAGAAGCGAGGCGCAGCTATTGATTGCTCCGCCCCGCTTCTCTTATGCCTTTCTACCCTTCCCCTTTACCCTTTCCCCTGAATCGGGGGTTCGCTCAGTTGCTCGCTCTCTGTCTTGAGAGCGTTTGCGCGCGTTCGACGAGTTGGACGAATTCGGTGCGGTAGCCTTGCGCGTCCGCGCCGACAGCGGCGGAGCGTGCGAGTCCGGCCACGTCCGCGTAGCGCGCGTCGCCTTTGTATTTCGAGTCGCGCAGGAGCATGCCGAAGGCTGCGACCGCAGAGGAGAATTTGAAGTTGTTCGACGCGTTCTCAAGCGTGCCGCCCGCGTCCGATACCCACACGCTCAGGAGTTTGCTCGTGTCGGCGTCCGGCTCTTTGTAGCGCACTTTGATCGTCATCAACTCGCGGCTGCTCGCGCTCGCGGAAACTTCCGCAGGCTTCTGATACTTCAACGCGTCAACGCCGGAGTTGTCGAACTTCTGCCCGAAGGGGACGACTTCGTAGAGCGCCGTGACGGTGTGACCTGCGCCGATCTCGCCCGCGTCCTTCGTGTCGTCGTTGAAATCCTGATTGCGCAGGAGGCGGTTCTCGTAGCCGATGAGGCGATAGGCGGCGGCCTGTCGGGGGTTGAACTCAACCTGGATTTTCACATCCTTGGCGATGGTGGCGATTGTTCCGCCGAGTTGGTCGCCGAGCACTTTGCGCGCCTCACCCATATCGTCAATGTAAGCGTAGTTGCCGTTGCCACGGTCGGCAAGTTTCTCCATCGTTGCGTCTTTCACGTTGCCCGTGCCGAAGCCGAGCACGGAGAGGAAGACGCCGCTCCTGCGTTTCTCTTCGATGAGACGCGTGAGTTCGCCTTCGCTCGTCGTGCCGACGTTGAAGTCGCCGTCCGTCGCGAGGATGACGCGGTTGATGCCGCCGCGTATGAAATTCTCCGTCGCGACGCGGTAGGCGAGTTGAATGCCTTCGCCGCCGTTGGTCGAGCCTCCGGCTTCGAGCGCGTCGAGCGCGGCGAGGATTTCGCCGCGACGGTCGCCGGACGTTGAAGGCAACACGAGTCCGCTCGAACCGGCATATACGACGATGCTGATGCGGTCGCGCGGGGAGAGTTGTTCGGCGAGCATGCGGAGCGATGATTTGACGAGCGGGAGTTTGTCGGGTGAGTTCATCGAACCGGACACGTCTAGGAGGAAGACGAGGTTGGCGGGCGGCAAATCTTCCTTGTGGATGCGCTTGCCCTGCAAGCCGATGTGGACGAGGCGGTGCTTTGCGTTCCAGGGACACGCGGAGACTTCCGCGTTGATCGAGAACGGCGCATCATTCGACGGCTGCGGGTAATCGTAAGAGAAATAGTTGATCAACTCTTCGATGCGGACGGCGTCTTTGGGCGGGAGTTGGCCGTCGCGCAAGTAACGGCGCGTGTTGCTGTAGGAGGCCGTGTCCACGTCAATCGAGAAGGTGGAGAGCGGCGCACGCGCGACCTCGAAAAAAGGGTTCTCGTCAATGTGGCTATAGGCTTCGGTGTTGAACTCCTTATCTTCCAAGCCGTCTGCGCGCTGGCGCTTTCCGGTGACGACGCTCTCCCCGCGCGCAACTGTGGACTTCGACAACTCCGCCTGCTCCGCAGTGCTCATGACGGCGGGCGCGGGACCACTGTTGGCCGAAGCCGCCTCGCCTTTGCCTCCGCTGCGTGCAAGCCTCTCCTGCTCGCCCGTGCGGACGCACGAAGACAGGAGGAGCGCGGCGACGATACACAGTGCGATCCAGCGAAGGCGTGTGCTGCGGAGGCGCGGCGAATTGTGACGGGGGCGGCGGCGGTCGAGCGTGGACGAGGGGCGCGTGCTTTCGTGTGCGTGGCTCATAAGTCCTCCTGCGGTATTTGTCAAACTTCGTAACCTTGTTACCCACTTGAATGCGGGCGCAGGACGAAACTTGCAGGAGGCGGGAAAATTTTTACGTGCCGGAACTTTGTTAACGCGTGCTTCGCCGGGGTGAAGGGCGCGGTGTGGGTGTCGGCGCGGGCGGGCCGGTGTAGCGGTAGTGGCCTGTGATCTTCCAGGCGAAGAGGATGTCTTCGACCTTCGGCCCCTGCCCGATGTTGTGCATGATCATGTACCTGCCGGGCGTCGCCGAGGGCACGTCAACCACGATGCCGATGTGCGTCTGCGAGGCGTTCAAATCCCAGGTGACGATGTCGCCGGGTTTGTAATCCGTGGCCTCTTCGGTGATGGGGAGCGAGCGGCCTTTGCGCTCGAAGAAGACGCGCAGATTCGGCACGCGGCG
>DATHBB010000169.1:0-15102 GCA_035296385.1 Pyrinomonadaceae bacterium
TGCGATGTGTTGCAGTTCGCCGGATGGTACGTCAAATGCGCCGATGCCATCTACGCAAGCGCGATGCTGGAGCAGGGCGAGCACTTCGACCTGCTCATCATAGATAACGATGCGCGCTATAGCGGTCTGGAACTCGTCAGACTCGCGCGCCGCCTGCCGCACCGGAAAGAGACGCCGCTCATCCTCATCTCGCTCGCAGACTTAACAGAGGAAGCGAGGGAAGCGGGCGCGGACGCCTTCTTGCGCAAGCCCAACAACCTGATCGAGTTGGTGGACACGATCCGGCGTCTGCTGCCCGCGCCCGCCGAAGCGTGACGCGGCGAGAGATGCGCGCGCAGGCGATTCTCTGCTACCATGCCCGCCCAAAAGGAACGTTTACAATTAATCTTATGGCGAAAAAAGAGGCGCGCATCGTTGTTATCGGCGGGGGCTTCGGCGGGCTGTTCACCGCGTTAGAACTGGCGGACGAGGGCGAGGTAACACTGATCAGCGCGGAGGATCATTTCACGTTTCGCCCGATGCTCTACGAGTATCTGAGCGGCGAGGTCGAGGCGTGGCACATCGCGCCGCATTACCGCGAACTTCTGGACGAAGACAAAATCCATTTCATACAGGGCGAAGTATCGGACGTGGATTTCGAGGCGCGCACCGTCGCCGTCGAAGGGTGGGCGGAAGCGCAAAGCTATGACGCGCTCGTTTTGGCCGTCGGCGGCGTGACGAACTACGCGGGCGTGGAGGGCGCGCGGGAGCACGCGCTCGCGTTTCGCGGCATCGCTGACGCGGACGCTTTGCGCAATCTGATGATCGACGCGCTCGACCGCATCCCGCCCGACGCTTCGGCAGACGAAGCGCGGCGCGCGGCCACTTTCGCGGTCGTCGGCGGCGGCGCGAGCGGTTGCGAACTCTCCACGAAGATGGGCGATCTGCTCAAGGATGCCTTCCAGCGTCGCGGCCTCAAGGGCGAGCCGCGCGTCGTGGTGGTGGAGATGGCCGAACACGTCGTTCCGGGCATGGGCGACGAGTTGCGCGAGTACGTCGAAGAGGCGCTCGGTGAGTCGGGCGTCGAGGTGCATACGCGTACGCGCGTGCGGCGCGTGACGCCGGAGGGGATGACGTTCGAGCAGGCGGGCGCGGAGACGGAATTGAAAGCGGCGGCGGTCGTCTGGGTGGGCGGCGTGCGCGTCAGCCCGCTCGTCGAGCGCCTGCGGATTCCGAAGGATAAGCGCGGCCTCGTCAGCGTCGAGCCGACGCTGCAAGTTCAGGGGATGCGCGAAGTCTTCTCGCTCGGCGACGACGCGCACTTTCACGCGGCCAGCCCGCAACTCGCGGGCACGGCGCAACTCGCCTTCCAACAGGCGTCGCTCGCCGCCGCCAACATACGCGCGCTCCTCGGCGGCGGCGAACTCAAGACCAAGCATTTCGAGGAGATGGGCGAAGCGTTGAGCCTGGGGACGGAGCGCGCGGCGGTGCTCGCGGGCGGCAAAGCCTTCGGCGGGGCGCTGGCGCGGCAGGCGCGCTTCGCGCTCTACACGTCGCGGCTGCCGACGTGGCATCACCGCGTCAAAGTCGGCGCGAGTTGGTTCTTTGAGGGCACCGCGCCGCTCCCGCTCGGCCTGCGCAGGCCGGGCACATAAAGTTTCGACGCCAGGCGACGGATCGTTTTAACAAGTTGACGGGGAGTGTTTCAGATGGCGCGTGGGTGGGAGAGCAAAGCGGTCGAAGATCAGATACAGGAGGCGGAGGAGCGTGCGCGGCGCGCGCAGGAAGCGCCGCTGGACGAATCGCCCGAAGCGCGCTCACGCCGCGAACGCTTAGAGACCTTGCGCCTCTCACGCGCACGCACGCTCGATCAATTGGAGCGCGCCACCAACCGCGCCCACCGCGAAATGCTCGGGCGCACACTCCGCGCGCTCGAAACCGAGATTGAAGAAACGATTAAGTAGGAACGCGGAACGATGAAGTAAAAGCAACCGGCTTTACGTTCATCGTTCCGCGTTCCTACTTCCGCGTTTGTCTTTCCCTACTCGCCGAGGTTGTCCTGCACGCCGACGCCCGGTTCGCCTTCGAGGATCGTGCTCATGCCGACGTTTCGTTCCGCCGTGAGCGGCGCGTCCGGTTCCGCCGCGTCGCCGCGCTCGTCCGCGCGATCCTGTTCGTTGAAGTGTCCCGCGTCGTCGCGCGTCTCTTTTCGTTCGTTACTCATTCCCGCTTGCTCCCTTCAATGTACTCACTCAATAACAACTGACAACGGACGACTGACAACCGACGTTCTTCACACCGTTGCCGCCTCGCACGAATCGAGCACGGGCGCGTCCGTCTCTTCCGCCGCGTCGTTCGCGTCGCCTTCGCCGACATAGACGCGCCCCGCCTCCACCGTCTCGAAATACTCTTCGATGCGTTCGAGTATCTCGTCAACCGCGTGCGAGTGATAGAGCACCTGCCGGAAGCGCGAGCCGCCGACGAGGCCGCGTGTGAACTGCCCCGCCAGTTGTTTCATGCGACCGATGGCGGGCAACTCCGGCATGTCCGCGCGCAAGAGTTCGAAGTATTCGAGCAGGAGGTTGCGCTTGTCCGCGAGCGTCGGCTGGAACGGTTCGAGCCCCGCGAGCGTCTCTTCGATCTGGCGAAATATCCACGGGTTCGCCATCGCGCCGCGCCCGATCAAAATGCCGTCACAGTTCGTTTCGCGCCAGCGCGCGAGCGCTTCGTCAACGGTCGTCACGTCGCCGCTCCCCGAAACGGGCACTTTGACAGTCTCCTTGATCTGCCGCACCAGGTCCCAGTTGGCGCGCCCCTTGTAGCCCTGCTCCTTCGTGCGCCCGTGCAAAGCGATGTGCTCGACGCCGCAGCCTTCGGCAAGTTTCGCCGTCTCGACCGCGTTGATGTTGTTATCGTAGTAGCCCGCGCGAATCTTGATCGTGAGCGGGATCGTGATCGAGCGTTTGATCTCTTTCAAGATCGTCTCAAGCCGCGAGTGGTCGCGCAGCAACCCGCTGCCTCCGCCGTGTTTGACGACCTTCGGCGCGGGGCAGCCGCAGTTCACGTCGAGTATGTCCGCGCCGACCTCTTCGGCCATCTGCGCGGCCAACACCATGCGCTCCGGCTGCCCGCCGAAAATCTGCACGGCGAACGGTCGCTCGTAATCGTAGAAGCGCATCTGCCGCTTCGACTTCGGGTTGTTGCGCGTCAAGCCCTCGACCGAGATGAACTCCGAGACGGTCAGACCGATCCCGCCGCGCCGTTTCAACAAACCGCGAAACGCCACGTCCGTCACGCCCGCCATCGGCGACAACACGAGCGGCGGCGCAATCAACACATCTCTGATCTTGAAAGGCTTCATATAACTCAAAGGGTAAAGGGAAAGGGGGAAGGGGGAAAGGTAAAATCGATTTCTTCCTTTACCCTTTACCCCTTCCCCTTTACCCTGATTTATTTCCAAAGTTCGACGCCCGTGGCGACGAAGCGGATTTCGTCCGCCGTGCCGTCGGGTTTGCGCTCGATCTTCGCGCCGTCCTCGATGAGGTGATCGACCTGCGCCTTATCGAGCACTTTGACGGAGAACTCGCCTTCGGCCTTGAACTTCATGCTCTTGGAATCCTTCGGCACGAAGAAACTATGATCCTTGAACGTGACGCGGATACCCGCGACGCCCGACTCCGGCGCGATCTGCATCCAGCAGCCCTCGCTCTGGCAGACGCGTTCCACCACGCCCTCGATCCGCACGCGCTTGCCCGCGAACTTCGCAGGCTCTTTCAACACGTCCGCGAAAGAGACGGCGGGCGACTCCGCGTTAAGCGCCGTGCCGCGCTTGATCACGTCGCCGTCCTTCTCGGCTTTGGCGGTCTCGGCCTTTGCGGCGTCGTGCTTCTTATGCGCGTCGTGCGATTTGTTCGCATCATGCGACTTGTGCGCGTCGTGCGACTTGTTTGCGTCGTGGGGCTTCTTTTGTTCCTGCGCGGTGGTGACGGAGGCGGCGCAGGCGATGAACAGGAGCGAAACGAGAAATGTCTTCATAGTGAAAATAAGCTATCCTTTGTAACTGAAATTGGCCGGAGCATCTCTGAGAGCATTTGGCGGCACGCGGATTATAGCAATGCAACCCACCCTCATCAAAAGCGTCGGGATAGCGTGGACGATTCTCTACGCGGCGTTCGTCATCTGGATTTACGCCACCGCGCCGCGATCTTTAAGCGAAGCGACGACGCAGGTGAGCGTCGCCGCCGGAACTTACGCGGTTGACGAGGCGCGTTTTCAGGCGGCGCGCGAACTGTTCCGACGCGAGCAGTACCGGGCGGCGCGCGACGAATGGATGCGCGCCGACCCCGCCACGCGCGACGCGCGCACGCAGTTCTACATCGCCTACGCCTTCTATCGAGAGGGCTGGGGACACATCTATAACGACGACGCGCTGTTCAAGCAAGGTCTGGAAGCGATTAACCGCGCCTTGCAGTTGTCGCCCGCGGGCGCGCTCGCGGTCGAAGACGCGGAGCTACGGATTCACTCGGCGGCGGAGTTGAAGGCCGAGTTGCAACAGGGCACGGAGAGTTCGCTCGGCGATCTCAACCCGCTCAAGATCGTGCGCGAGAGGAAATGAAAAATCATCGCAACTCAAACCAATTGCTCGTGCGCTTCCTTTTGCTGCCGACGATCTTTTTGACCGTCGCGCTCGCGGGCGGTCTGCGCGTCGCCGCAGAGACGGGCGCTTTTTTGTTCGTCGCGCCGCCGCTCGTCGCGCTCGTGCTCGCGGTGCTTCTGATGATCCTCTTCGTGCGCGGGCGTCTCATCAACCTGCGCGCGTGGCTGGCAAGCGACAACGCGCCGGGCACTGTCGTCTCGCACGCGCTCACGCTCCTCGCGCTCTTCTTCGCCTCCGCGCAAGCCTTCACGAGCGTGCTGCCCGAACGCGGACTGTTCCGCTGGCTGTTCGCCTTCTTTTTTCTCTGGACGCTCTGGAACAATCAATTCGCGGACTTCGACGCGCGACGCCTCTTGCGCAGCCTCGCCGCGCTCTTCGGCACGGCCTTCGTCCTCAAACACATGCTGCTCGCCTCGCTCTACGCGCCCGATGGCGGTTGGCTGAAACGTCTCGCCGCCGCGCTCCTCGAAGGCATCACCGAAGGCACGCTCGCGGGCACGCCTGAAACTTTCGCGCCCGCCACCGGCTACATCAGTTTTTTCACGCTCGCGCTCTACGTGCTCGGCCTCGTCCTTCTACCACCCGCGCCGGACGCGTACGACAACGCCGTCGCCGTGCCGGAACGCGACCCGCACGAAATCGTCGCACGCTACCGCCAACTGTCTCTCGAAGAACGCGCGCTCCTGCGTGAAGAAATTTTACGGACGGAGCGCGGGCAACTCGAAGATGAGATTCACGCTACCCGAACAGATTGAGGCGGGAGGAGGAACGCGCTCGCGCCCCATCTCCCGCCTCGTTTATTCTGACGATTCTCTACTTATACTTACCAGTTCACGACCAACTCTTCCGAGTTTTGCCATACGGGCACGTCGTCGCGTATGGCGGCGCGTTGGAGTCGTTCGGGGTCGGCGAGCAGGCGGCCTGCGCCGAGCGCGACTCCGGCGAGCGGATCGTCCGCGATTGTGACGTGCAGGCGCAGTTCGCTTTGGAGGCGTTCGGCCATGCCTTCGAGGAGTGCGCCGCCGCCCGTCAGGATCAAGCCCGTCTGGTAGATGTCCGCCGTCACGTCCGGTTGCGAATCCTCAATCGCCCGCCGCGCGCCCGCCACGATCTCGGAGAGCACCGGCTCCAGTGCCTCGCGCACCTCGTCCGAACTGATCTCGACGGCCTTCGCCAGCCCGCTCGTCAACTCCTTGCCCACCACTTCCATGCGGCGCGCTTCCGTCTTCTCATCACTCGCGCGGCTCGCGCCGAGTTCCTTCTTGACCTGTTCGGCGGTGCGCTCGCCGAGTTGCATCTCGTACTTGGCGCGCACGTATTCGCGTATGGCGTCGTCCATGGCGTTGCCCGCCACGCGCAGACTGCTCGAAGAGACGACCGCCCCCGACGCGACGATGGCGATGTTCGTCGTGCCGCCGCCGATGTCAACGACGAGGTGCGCGCGTTCGTCTTCGCAACTCAGACCCGCGCCGAGCGCGGCGGCGAGTCCTTCGTCAACGAGATCGACGCGCGTGGCTTTGGCGTCGCGCGCCGCGTCGCGCACGGAGCGTTGTTCGAGCGACGTGGAAGAACCGGGCACGCCGATGACCATGTGACTGCGCTTGTTCTGGTTGCCATGCACGCGGCGTATGAAGGCGACGAGCATCTTCTCGGTCGCCTCGAAATTATCGATCGTGCCGCCCTTAACGGGACGGAAGACTTCCGCGTCTTTCGGCGCGCGTCCCACCATCTTGTACGCTTCCGCACCGACCGCCAGAACTTCGCCCGTGTACTTGTGAATTGCCACCACCGAAGGCTCGTTCAAGACAATGCCCCGCTCCGGCGCGTAGATGAGCGTGTTCACCGTGCCGAGGTCGATGGCGAGATCGTCCGAGAAGAAATTACTTAAAATGTTCATATGGCTTGCCCCTGATAGACTACCAATAACCCTCTGATTCCGGCGCGGGGAGAATTTATAGAGTCGTCTCGCACACGCAAACGGCAAATCGCATACCGCACAAGGCGACGCAAAAGCCCTTAAATTCGCGCGGGACGCGCTCCGGCGGGTGTCTGTTTCTAAGACATTAAACGCGCGGGCGGGCGAAAGACGGACGCAAAAAAAAAGATGTGGTCGGCGGGCTGAAGGGTGAAGGAATGTAGAAAGTACGTTTTTCGCGTGCATGTCTCGCATGAATTAGTCCGGCGCGGGAATGTGGCTTGCGCGCATGCAAGAACGGCGACGATGAACTATTTCATCGTCGCCGTTCTTGCATTCCCGTTACAAACAGGGTCGCAGTCCTCTACACGTTGACGGGTCTTCGGGCGTCAGCGAGTCTTCGGTTCGGACACGAACATCTTGTTCACGATCTTCCACTCGCCGTCAATCTTAAGCATCGACATGTAATCGGTCAGGCGCGCGCTCGGGTAATCGAGCAAGACCTTGACGACCGCAGCGTTCCCCGTGATGTCTATGCTCTCGATGCTGCGTTTGCGCTGCGCCTCGTCGGGCGCGGGCTTGCCCGACGCGCCCGCGATGTAGTCGGCGCTCGTGCGCTGCGTGAACTTGCCGTCGCGCATCCAGAACAATTTCGCTTCGGGGTGGAAGACTTTCTGGAAGTGCTGGCCGTCGCCCGTCGCGTGGCCGCGAAAGTAATGTTCGATGGCCTGACGCACGGCGGCCTCTTCCTTCTGCTCGGCGCGCGCCGCAGACGACCACGCCATCAACCCCGCACACGCAACTACCGCGACTAACAGAACGACTTTTTTCATCACACACTCCACGCAAAATTTTTTAATGGAATCTCGACCGCGACGCGCCCGATCCGACTTGATCGAAAGCCACCCAATCTGAAGTCGCTTTACATCTACGCGGGCAGCCGTCTCAAGCACTAACAACTAAACGCCCGCGCGCGTCGAAACGTTCACTCATTTTCCGCGCGCCTCTCATCGCGTACGACTTCGTAGAGCGTGGCGGCTTCGTGTTTGGAAGTTTGCCGCGCCGACGGCACGGCGAGCACGCGCGCCGTAAGCAAACGCTCGCGGCGTCCGAGCGTGATCTCGTCGCCCACACGCACAGCGCGCGACGAACGCGCGGGCGCGCCGTTCACCAGCACCGCCCCGGCCTCGCACAACTCCTGCGCCACCGTGCGCCGCAACACCAAACGGCTCGCGCGTAAAAATTGATCCAGACGCATAAGAAAGCAGTGACAAGTGACAGGTGACGAGTGACAAGTTAAAACAAAAGACTTGTCTTCAACTTGTCACTCGTCACCTGTCACTTGTCACTGTATTTAAGGTTTCTTGTTGCCGTCCGACTTCTTCTTGTCGTCTTTTTTGGCGGTGGCCGTGACTGGCTTTCCGGCCTCTATTTTATTCTGCTTTTCCGCCTCGGTCGTTGTGTTTTGCAGGAGCGGGAGGACCGCGTCGCGGTAGGAGGGCGCGATCTCGATGTAGGCCTCGCGGCGCAGATTCTCGACGTAGTTTTTGCGCTCCTTCTCCAGGCGGCTGTAGGTGATCGCTTCGCGCACCTTGTTGTCGTCGAAGACAGCTTCGCCCGCCGGAGTGTGCTCGTCAACGCGCAGGATGATGATGCCGCCCTCCGTCTCAATCGGGTTGGTGATGCCGCCCGCCTTCAAACTCTTGAGGGCGTTCGCCACTTCGGGGCGCGTGATGTCGCTCATAGCATACGTGCCGAGTTCGCCCTTGCTCTCCGGCGCAACCCGCTTGCCGTTCACTTCGCGCTCGGACTGCACCATCGCCGTCGCCTTGAAGTCCGCGCCCGCGCGCAACTGCGCCACGAGTTTGTCGGCGCGCTCGCGCACTTCCTTCGGGTCTTTCCCGACGGTGCTGAGGAAAATTTCCGACATCTTGACGGTTTCGGGCTTACGGAATTTCTCTTTGTTCGCCTCGTAGTAGGTTTTAACTTCCGAGTCGGTCAGGCTGTAGAAGACTTTCTGGTCAACTTCGCGACCGAGCACCCACGTCTTCATGATCTCGGTGCGAATCGTGTTGCGCACCGAAGCCGGATCGATCTTGCTCTCGCGCATCGCCTGTTCGAGCGCGGCGAGCGATTTGATGTTCTCGCGCTTCGCCACGTCCAGCATGCGCCGGTTGACCTCAGCCTCGACATCTTCGGCCATCCCCAACTCTTTGCCCCTCTGCAACAGAAGTTGTTCGTTGACGAGCGTGACGATAATTTCGGCGCGGCGCTTCCCGATCTCTTCGGCAGCCTTTTCGTCGGTCAAATTCTGCTGCATCTTGAGCGCCTCGGACGCCTCGGCCATCTCGCGCTTCAACGTCGAGAGCGTGATGACCTCCGCGTTGACCTGCGCGATCACTTCGTCAATGACGCGCGGCACGCCCTCCTCCTGCGCCTGCACCGGCGAGACTGACGACGGCGCGAGCACAGACGCCAGGACGAGCGCACCCAGAGCGGCGCGGCTCACACGCATTAAAAATTTTAACTTCACAGATTTTTACTCCTAAATAATAGTCTGGAATCGGAAGTCAGGAGTCTCAAGTCAAACATCGCATTGACCCCGGACTTCAAACCCTAGACTTCAGACTCCAGACTTAATGTCATTTTAGTCCGCGCGGTGGATTTGCAGCAACAGGCCGTGCGCGGTTTCGATCACGTCGTCTGTCTCTTCCTCGCTCAACTCGACGCGCAAGACGCCGTTCGGCGTGAAAGTAGCGCCCGCGCGTTCGGCGACGAGCGCGAGCAGTTTTTCGGGCGCAACGCGCGCCTTCTCGCTCAACTTGATCGCGAGTCCCGTAGGCGTGCGGTCGAGCGATAACACGCCGACCTGTTCGGCCATGCGGCGCACGCGCGCATAGGCCAGCAGGCGTTCGACC
Organism: Pyrinomonadaceae bacterium; assembly: GCA_035296385.1. GTDB lineage: Bacteria > Acidobacteriota > Blastocatellia > Pyrinomonadales > Pyrinomonadaceae > JAIVJZ01. The sequence continues at coordinate 9,470 of DATHBB010000169.1, forward strand.
GATTCGGGGATGCGCCCGTAGCGGTCTTCGGTCTCGGCGCGAATCTGCCTCAAAGTCTCGTCGTCGCGCGCCGAAGCGATGCGCTTGTAGGTGCGAAGTCGCTGCCCCATGTCCGAGATGTAATCCTCGGAAATCGCCACGTCAACGCCCAAATTGAGCGAGACGGACGTTTCATCCTGTACGTCTTCGCCGCGAAGCTCCGCCACGGTACGCTCCAACATCTGCGTGTAAAGATCGAAGCCGAGCGCGTCCATGTGGCCGGACTGCTGGCCGCCCAGAAGGTTCCCCGCGCCTCTGAGTTCAAGGTCGAGCGCGGCGACGCGGAAGCCCGCGCCGAGGTCGGAAAACTCGCGTATCGCCGCTAAGCGACGACGCGCAATCGGCGTCAGTTCCTGTTCTGACGGGATCAACAAATAAGCGTGTGCGCGCCGGTTCGAGCGCCCCACGCGACCGCGCAGTTGATAGAGTTGCGCCAGCCCGTAGTGATCGGCACGATTTATGATGATGGTGTTGGCGCGCGGGATGTCTATGCCGTTCTCGATGATGGTCGTGGCGACGAGCACGTCGTACTTGTAGGCCATGAAATCGAGCATCACCCCTTCCATCTCCTTCTCGTTCATCTGCCCGTGCGCCACGCAGACGCGCGCCTGCGGCACAAGACGCTGAACGAGCGCGGCGATGGTGTCAATCGTCTCCACGCGATTGTGTATGAAGAAGACCTGCCCGCCGCGCCCCAGTTCCAGTTCAATCGCGGACTTGATGACCGACTCGGAAAACTGCACGACCTGCGTTTGTATGGCGAGGCGGTCGCGCGGCGGCGTTTCGATGATGGACATGTCGCGCAGGCCCATCAGAGACATGTTGAGCGTGCGCGGAATGGGCGTGGCCGAGAGCGTCAGCACGTCAACTTTTTTCTTCAACTGCTTGAGACGTTCCTTGTGCGCGACGCCGAAACGCTGCTCCTCGTCAACGACGACGAGGCCGAGTTCGCGAAACTGCAAATCCTTCGACAAGATGCGGTGCGTGCCTATGAGTATGTCCACCTCGCCCGCCTCGACGCGGCGCACGACATCCTTCTGTTCCTTCGGCGTGCGGAAACGTGAGAGCAGTTCGATCTTCACGGGGAACGCGGCGTAGCGCGCCGTGAACGTCTCGAAGTGTTGATAGGCCAGAACGGTCGTCGGCGTGAGCACGGCCACCTGCTTCGACTCCATCACGGCCTTGAACGCCGCGCGCATCGCCACCTCCGTCTTGCCGTAGCCCACGTCGCCGCACAGGAGCCTGTCCATCGGCGTCGTCGCTTCCATGTCGGTCTTCACGTCTTCGATGGCAGTCTCTTGATCCGGCGTCGGCACATACTCGAAGCCGTCTTCAAACTCGCGCTGCCAGGGCGAGTCGGCGGCGTAGGCGTAACCGCCGACGAGCTTGCGTTCGGCGTAGAGGCGCAGGAGTTCGTCGGCCATGTCGCGCATCTCGCGCTTGGCTTTGGCCTTCGTCTTCTGCCAGCCGAGTCCGCCGAGGCGGTCGAGCACGGGTTCGTGCCCCTCCGCGCTCGAATAACGCTGCACGAGATCGAGCCGCTCGACGGGCACGTAGAGCTTCGAGTCTTCCGCATAGAAGAGCAGCATGAACTCGCTCTTGCCGCGCCCGCTCAAATCGAGCGTCTGCAAACCGCCGAAACGCGCGATGCCGTGATCTATGTGCACGACGTAATCGTTGACTTTCAGATCGCGGAAGTCAGATAAAAACGCCGCCGTCTTAGACTTCTTCCGGCGCGTCTTTTGCGCGCCCGTCGCAGTTGCCGACGGCGCTCCCTGCCCCGTCGCGCCCGGCGCGCGATGCTCGACGCTCGCGCCGTCGTGCGCCTCGTCAAACAGATCATGCTCGACGTGGACGACGAGACCCGCCGCAGGCAACTCGAAGCCGCCCGACAGGCGACCGACCGTAACTATCGCCTGTCCCTCTTCCGCCGCGCCGCCGCCGCGCTCGTCGGCGAGCGCGAGCCGCGCGCCGACGTTGTACTCCGTGAGCATCTCCGCCACCCGCTCGGCCAGTCCCGCGCTCGGCATCGCGAACAGCACGCGCGCCGCCTCGCCCTCCTGCGTTTGCGTGCGTCGCACGTCTGCGGCAAGTTCGGCGATGCGCCCGTGATAGCGTCGCGCCGCGCGCGCGTTCCACTCGATCTCCGGCGCGCTTTCGACCGCCGGAAAGAGAAACATCGGCGCGTGAGTCGAGCGTGCGCGTGCGCGCCCGATAGTGAGCGCCGCCGCTTCCGCCTCGCCCGTGAACCTCTCGTCCGTCGTCGCCGCCGCGCGCCCCAACGTTCGCAACTCGACGCGCGGCACGCGCTCAACGCCTGCGCGCAACTCCTCCGCCGTCAGGTAAAGTTCTTCGGGACGCAAGGCCACCTCGTCCGCGCTTTCCATCTCGGTGTAATGCGCGCTCAAAGTCTCGTAAGTGTTTCCGAGGAACGTTTCGAGCGCGGCGGGTTCGTCGGCCACGAGCAGAGTCCCGTCGCCTTGCAGGTAATCGAAGGCGCTCGCGGGCGTCGAATGCACGAGCGAGACGAGCCACTCCCAGCCCGCGAACGTCTCGCCCTCTTCGGCGTGCACGGTGCGGTCGCGCAGCGCGCGCGCGTAACGTTCCTCCGCCCAACGCTCGCGCGCCAGTTCAGCCCATAAACGAAAATCGTCCGCGCCCACCGCATACTCGCGCATCGGCACGATCTCGATCTCCTGCAACTGCCCTACGGACAACTGCGTTTCGGGGTCGAACTCGCGTATGGAATCAACCGTGTCGCCGAAAAATTCTATGCGCACCGGAGCGCTGTGGCCGGGCGACCACACGTCGAGTATGCCGCCGCGCAGGGAGAACTCGCCGACCGCGCCAATAGGGTCTTCGCGCACGTAGCCGGAAGCGAGCAGCAGTTCGATCAACTCTTCCGGCGCATGGTCCTCGTCGCGTTTGAGAGTTGCGCCCGCAGAAAGAAGCGCTTCCGGCCTCACCGTCCGGCGCGCCAGCGCACGCGCCGTCAACAGCACGAAACTCCCCTGCCCGCGCGCGAGCCGCCACAGCGTCAGCGCGCGCCGCTCCAGAGTCTCCGCGTGCGGCGACACGCCCGCGTAAGGGTCTATCTCCGACGCGGGCAGCATCAGCACCGCATCGCGCGCCCCGCTGCCTCTGTGTCGCTCGCCGTCGCCGTGCCGCCTGAGCGCCTCGCTCCAAAAACAGAGATCGCGATCCCACTGTTCGAGGTCGCGGCTGGCCTCTACGACAATCGCCAGACGCTTCCCCGTCTCGCGCTGCAACGCCGCGAGCACGAGCGCGCGCGCCGCGCACGAAGTCAGCCCGCCGACCGACACCACGCGCGCACCATTACGCACCTCCGCCACGAGACGCCCTAACTCCTCGCCCTCCAACACGCGCCTCAACGCGCCCTCGACCGGCGACCCCTTTTGCACAGTGCTACTCATATTTTTGAAACGGTGAAGTCGGAACGATGAACGATGAATTAAAAAAACTGTTCTTTGTCAGTTGTCAGTAGTCAGTTGTTCAAGACCGTCTTTAGCAACTTGTGTGATAACCACATGCAACGGACTACTGACTACTGACAACGGACAGCTTTCCTTCATCGTTCCGCGTTCCTACTTCATCATTTCTTTCCCTCCCACCATTTCGCGCCGCGCTCGCCGAGCGCGACTTTGCATTCATGCACGCGCCGACGCGCCTCGCCTTCTGCTTCCGCGTCGCCCGCGCGCAGGGCGCTTCCCACGTCGCGTCGCGCCCGCATCAACTCGTTGACGAGTTGTTGCCGCCGCTCTTCCGGTATGTTCGGATCGGTTGCGCGCCAGCGGCGACCGTCGATCAACACGTGATGCCCGTCGGCGGTTTTCTGAACACGCTTAACTTGCGCGCCGCGCTTCGCGCTGCCCGCCTTCTTCCCTGCCCCGTCCTTCGCGGCAGCGGCAGCCGTTTTTCGCGCGTTGCTCCCCTCCGCATTCGACGTTGCCGCCGGTCCGCTTCGTTCGCGCGTTGTTGTTGTCTTGCCCTTCCGACTCGTCACCTGTCACTCGTCACTCGTCACTGTCTTTCTAATTCTCTCGATGATGTCCGTCGTCGAAGCGCCTTCGATGAAGGGCAGCGCGAGGACGCGCCCGCCCGCCGCTTCCACCTCTTCGCGCCCGTGAATTTCGTCCAAATCGTAGTCGCCGCCTTTGACTAAAACGTCCGGCAGCAGTCGCGCGATGAGAGCGCGCGGCGAGAGCGCGTCGAAAATCGTGACGTAGCTGACCGCGCCGAGCGCGGCGAGCATTTCGGCGCGCTCCGCTTCGTTCAACACGGGGCGCGAGTCGCCTTTGAGCGCGCGCACCGACGCGTCCGAGTTGATGGCGACGAGCAGCGCGTCGCCGAGCGCGCGCGCCGCCTGCAAGTAGCGCACGTGGCCGACGTGCAAAATGTCGAAGCAGCCGTTCGTGAAGACGAGCCGCCGCCCCTCGGCGCGCAAACGCTCGCGCACCTTATACGCTTCTTCCGGCAAAAGAACCTTTTTATTTTTCATAGGCGGCGAGTGAGTTGATGCTAACACGAAGTGTCAGTCGCGGTCAGCAAGAGGAAGCGGCGGTCAGCCGTCAGCCAGAAAAATGCGGACGACATTTAACGAACCGCCCGTCGGCGTGCAAGCGTTTTTTGCCGACGGCTGATTGCTGATAGCTGATGGCTTCTCTATACTGCGCTTTTCGCCCGGAGCCGAAATAGATGACAGAGAACACCACGCCCATCCCCGACAACGACCAGACGCGCGCGCGCCGCGAGAACCTCGATAAAATTCGGGCGCTCATCGGCAACGCCTACCCGAACAAGTTTCGCCGCACGAATCTGACGGCGTGCGCGGAGGGCGAAGACACGATCACGGCGGTCGTCTCGAAGTTCAAAGGCTACGAGCCGCCGCGCGCGGAAGGCGCGCGCCCGACGCCCGAACAACTCGAAGCCGCCAATGCGGAGTTGAAGGCGTTCGGCGACGTGCGCGTCAGCGGTCGGATCAGCGTGCCGCCGCGCGTGATGGGCAAGGCCGCGTTCGTGCATCTCTCCGACGGACGTGAGCGCTTGCAGATTTACGTGCGCCGCGACGACGTGCAGAAGATGACGCACGCCGGGCGCGAACTCGACGGATGGGAACTCTTCTCGCTCCTGGATCACGGCGACTTCATAGGCGTCGAAGGCTTCCTCTTTATCACGAAGACGGGCGAACTCTCCGTGCACGTCAGCGCGTTCGAGTTTCTGTCGAAGGCGCTGCTCCCGATGCCCGACAAGATGCACGGCATCACCGACCCCGAAATCGGGCGTCGCTATCGCTACGTCGATCTCATCGCAGGCAGCCTCAAACTCGAAGAACGCGCACCGGGCGAACTCACCACGCGCGAAGTCTTCGAACGCCGCTCGAAACTGATCACCGAGATGCGCACGTTTCTCGACGCTCACGGCTACATCGAAGTCGAGACGCCGATGCTCACGCCCATCGCCTCGGGCGCGGCGGCGCGTCCCTTCAAGACGCACCACAACGCGCTCGACATAGACCTCTACGCGCGCATCGCGCCCGAACTCTACCTCAAGCGCCTGCTCGTCGGCGGCTTCGA
>DATHBB010000170.1:0-7684 GCA_035296385.1 Pyrinomonadaceae bacterium
TCGCCGCTGCCGCCGTGTGGTGCGCGCCCGCCGACGCCGTCGTAGCGTCCGACGAACACGATTGCTGCATCGCCAAAGTCGGCAAGTCAAACGCGCATCATGCAGAGTCGCAGGAAATCCAGCACGAAGCGACGCACGAACAAGCGTCAACGCAAACTCAAACCGCCGCGCCGCACGCGGGGATGGATTGCGACGGCGTGGGTGACTCCGCGCGAGACGCGCACGCGGCGAACGCGGCCATCGGCGAACGCGGGCTGTCGTGTTTTGAATGTTGCGCGGGCGGCTCCGGCCAGACGCCTGCGACGGCTGTTGTCGTCGCGCCCGAACAGACCAAAGTTAAGCGCGATGCCGCAAACGCGACGGCTCACATGCGTCAACTGTTCGCGCCCGCTTCGCTCGACATCTCACACCTCGCGCCCTCGCAGCACGCGCCGCCGCACAAAGAGCAACGCCGCCACATTTTGATCAGCGTCTTCCTCATCTAGCGTCTCTCCAGACGTTTCCGGCCAACGCGCGCCTGCGCAAAAGTTGTGGCCGGAAGCGCATACCCTTCTTCTACGTCAAGCTAAAACATATTGACCGGACGCGAGGCGCGAAAAGATTCGCCCCGTCGCAATCAAAAGGGGTTTTGAGAGATGTCTAAGCACGCATTGAAATTTTTGAATAGCAACTTACGGCGGGCGCGTCTCCTGCGCGCGTTCGCCGTCGTCGCCTTGCTCGTCGCCGCGAGCGCCGGGGCACAGGCACAACATGATCAGCACGGCGGCCATGTCGCTACGAAGAAGGCCGCACCGAAAAAGACCGCAGCCAAACGTAAGCCCGCGCCCCGCCGGAGAGCGCCGAAGCCTGCTGTCCAAAACGACGCCACGCACGCTGTAGGCCATGACATGCACGGCGCACAGGACGCGGCGCAACCGGCAGCGACTCCCGCGTCGCCGTCGCCCGCCGCGCCCGCCGCATCGCCGTCAAACGTAATGAACGATGCCGCGCCGCTTGCAGCGCCTTCGCCCGCGCACACTCATACACACACGACGCAGCCTGTAACTCCGCCGCCAGCCGCTCAGCAGGCCGCGCCCGCTCAGCCCGCGAAACCTGCGGAAGTCGATCACAGCACTCACGCGCCAGCCGCGAAAGAGGCGAGTACGCCCGCACCCGCACAGTCGCCCGCGCCGCCCGCGCCCGTCGTTGACCACAGCATGCACACGGCGCACGACGATGCGGTGTCGAAGGGCACAGAAGCGGAGAGCGTCAAAGTCGTCTCGGAAACGGAAGTGAACGAGTTGATGGTGATGTCGGGCGACGTGATGGGTATACGCAACGGCGCGAGCCGCACGAACTTCACGCCGATGGGACAGATCGGCTCGGGCACGGCCTGGCAGCCCGCCACCTCGCCGATGTACATGACGCACAAGTTCTACGGCGATTGGCTGTTCATGTTCCACTACGAGACGAAGATCGGCGTTAACGCGCAGGGCGGCGCGCGCGGTGTGACGAAGTTCGAGTCGCAAAACTGGATCATGCCGATGGCTTACAGGCGCATCGGCGCGGGCACGCTGCAACTGCGCGCCATGCTCAGCCTCGAACCGCTGACCTTTTCCGGCAAGGGTTCGCCGCAGCTTTTCCAGACCGGCGAAGTTTACAAAGGCCGCCCCATCGTCGACGCGCAGCACCCGCACGATCTCTTCATGGAACTCTCGGCGCAGTACACGGTGCCTGTCGGCGAGCGCGCGACGTGGTTCACATATTTCGGTTTTCCCGGCGAACCCGCGCTCGGCCCCGTCGCCTTCATGCACCGCACGTCAGCCTCGGAGAACCCGACCGCGCCGCTCACGCACCACTTGCAGGATTCCACGCACATCGCCTTCGGCGTCCTCACCACGGGCTTCACCTATCGCGGATTCAAACTCGAAGGCTCGCTCTTCAACGGGCGCGAACCGGACGAGCGGCGTTACAACTTCGAGCGCGGCGCGTTCAACTCGCGCTCGGCGCGTCTCTCGTTCGCGCCGAACAAAAACTGGGCGTTCCAGGTCAGTCATGGTTTCCTGCGCAACCCCGAACAACTGCACGAGGGCGACGTGCGGCGCACGACCGCCTCCGTCCAGTACAACCGTCCGTTCACGCGCGGCAACCTCGCGGCGGCCTTCATCTGGGGGCGCAATCACGAAAGCCACGACGGCCAGCTTTTCAACCTCAACGGCTACACGTTCGAGACGACCGCGAACTTTCTCGACAAGAATTACCTCTACACGCGGCTCGAACTCGTTGACAAGAGCGGACTCCTCAGTCACGAGGAAGAAGACCGCCTCGGCTTCCCGCACGACACGCACCCGCAGTTTCGCATCGGCGCGTACACCTTCGGCTACGTGCGCGACGTGTTGCGTACGGATAAACTGCTGGTCGGCGTCGGCGGCGATTTGACTTTCTATTCCAAGCCCGCGCTCCTCGATTCCGTCTACGGCAGCAACCCGAAATCGTACAAGTTCTACATACGCCTGCGCCCCGCGCGCATGAAGATGGACGGGCACGCGGGACACGGCAGCACGACGAGCGGCGGCGCGGCGGGCGCGCACGACAAACATTGATCGAGTATAAGAAACGCAAGGAGAGAATTTTCACATGAAGGCAAATAAGAATATGAAACTCGCGCACGCGAAACGAATCAAACTCGCGCTCGCGTGCGGCCTGTTGCTCGCGGCGTCCGTTCTGTTGCAGGCTTGCGGCGGCGCGTCTTCCGAACAGCGCGCTTCGTCCTCCAGTCAACCCGCCGCGACGCCGCGCAAAGAACAACCGGCGCAGACCGCTCCGGTTGTCCCGGAGGCGGCGCACGCAACGGGAGGGCATCAGACGGCGGCGGCTGATTCGCACGAGGGACATTCGCACGGCGAGCCGGGGCGCGTGCCGCGATTCGCCAAGAGCAGCGCGGACTTGAAAAATCTGCCGCCCGTGCTTCCGGCGTCGCAGTTCACGGGGATGACGCGTGCGGCTTACGCGGCGGTCAAAGAGATTCCGCAGACCATCGCGCAGCTTCCTTGCTACTGCCATTGCGACGAGGGCTTCGGCCACAAGAGCTTGCAGACGTGCTTCGTGGACGACCACGCCGCGCACTGCGCCGTCTGTGTCGAAGAAGCGCTGCTCGCCTACAAATTGCAAAAAGAGGAGCGGCTCACGCCCGCGCAGATACGCGAACGCATCATCGCGCAATACGGCGGCCAGTAGTTGTGGAACGTGCATTTAACATAACGAAGAATTTCAACGGTGTTCTCAATTGATTTGAATTCTCTGTGCCCCCTCTGCGTCCTCTGTGTCTCTGTGGTGAATGCTTCTCATAGTCATTCACCACAGAGACACAGAGAGCACAGAGGGGGCACAGAGGAAAGCGGAAGATAGAGCACTGCTGAATTTACTCTCATCCTGAGAGATGCAGGAGACATTTGTGATGAAAAGATTGTTAACGCGCGTCGCGCTGCTGTCGCTGTTGGCCTTCGTGTCGGCGGCAACGGCGCGGGCGCAGGGGACGACGGGCGGTGCGGCTTTGAAACTCGAAGGGCAGATCGTCTGCTCGGTCTGCTGGTTTGAATCGGACGACCGTACGAAGACGCCTTACGGCACGGACGCGGATTTGAAGTGCGCGGCGGACTGCGCGGCGAAGGGCATTGACGCCGCGCTCGCCGTGCGCGAGGGCGAAGGAAACAACTTCACGCTCTACATGCTCGAAGACGGGCGCTTCGACAAGAAGGCTAAAGACTGGCTCGCGCTGATGGGCAAGCGCGTGGAAGTCGAGGGCACGCTGAGAGAGGCGAAAGAGAAGAAGTATCTGAAGGTTGACGCTTTGCAAGTCGTCGGGGGCGCGAGCGGCGACGGGGCTGCTCCCGCGTCGCTCATGCAGGACGCGAAAGTCATCGGCACGGAAGTCGAGTTTGCGCTCAAAGACCTCTTCGGCACGGAGCAGAAGTTGAGCGCGTTTCGCGGGCGGATCGTCGTGCTGAATTTCTGGGCGACCTACTGCGTGCCGTGCCGCAAGGAGATGCCAGAACTCGCGCGGATACAGAATGATTACGCCGCGCTCGGCGTGCAGGTCATCGGCGCGTCGGCGGACGCGGCGGAGGCGAGAGCGGACGTGTTGAAGTTCATCAAGGAGACGAAGTTGAACTTCCCCGTCTGGCTCGGCGCGTCTGTCGGCGACATGCAGAAGTTCGGACTCGCGCCCGCGCTCCCCGGCACGGTCATCGTCGGGCGCGACGGTCGGATCGTCTGGCACAAGAGCGGCATCATCACGGAGACGGACGTGAAACGGGAGATCGATAAGTTGCTGGCGCAGGCGGCTAAGGAGGAGAAGAAGGCGCGGCGCGAGTTGGAGGTCGCGCACGCGGAACACACGGACGCGTCGAGCGTGCCCTCTTGACCCTCTTGACCGGGCGAAGGCCGCGCCGTGAGCGGGGCAGGAAACGAAAACAAAGAGCGTTGGGTTTACGGGATGCGCGTGCTCTCGAAGCAGATTCCGCGCGCGACCGTGCGCACAACTTTAACTTACAAATTCCACCCGCGCCTGACCGCCGGAGTGGAATACAACCCGGGCGCGGACGAGGTTGCGCCAATCGCCAACTTGCTCGTTCTGACGGAGACGAAGCGGCGTCCGGCGCTTATGCTCGGCACGAGTTCGGATCGCATCGGCACGCCTTCCGGCCAGTCGTACTACATGACCTTGAGCAAGAGTTTGCGGCGCGAGACGGGTCTGCCGATTGCGCCCTACGTCGGCGTGGTTTATGGCACGTTTCAACACCGACTGCTCCCCGTCGGCGGGATGAGCATTCAACTCAACAAGAATTTCTCCGCGCTCATCACGCACAACGGCATCAACATGCACCCGATCCTGAACTACGCGTACAACCGCCATGCCTTTTCCCTCATCATGGTGAAGAGCAAGTATCCGGGCGTGAGTTACAGCATCGCTTTCTAAAACATGGGAAAAGGGGAAGGGGAAGAAAGCAAAACAGGGGAAGGGGGAAAGGGGAAAGGGGAAAGGGGAAAACTCCAAGCCGCACCGTGTTCCTCTTAACCCTTGCCCTTTTCCCTTTTCCCTTTACCCCTTCTGCCTGTAAGATGTGCGCGTAATAACAAAGGCGCGACACAGTCGAACATCTCTCCCCCGCTTGGCGAGCGAGCACTCTTTTAAGTTCTCCCCTCTTCAGGTGTCGCCGCCGAACGCTTAATTTACTTTGCAAGGAGGAGAGACATGAAATCATTCCGGCGACAATTCATCTGCGCGCTGCTATGTGCGTTCACGTTCGCGTCGGCCTTCGACGCGCGGGGACAGATTAGTAAAAAAGAGCTGAAGGCGCAGGAAGAGGCGCGCGAGCAGGCCAACAAGGCCGCCAAAGTTTTTCGACAGATCATGTCCACGCCGGAGCGTGCGATCCCACGAGAGTTGATCGACAAGGCCGAGGCCGTCGCGGTTTTTCCGGACGTGATCAAGGCAGGGTTCTTGCTCGTCGGCGGGCGCGGCGGGCGCGGCGTGATTAGCCGTCGCATCCCGGGCGGCTGGAGCGCGCCCGCGTTCTTCAACCTCGGCGGCGGCAGCATCGGCCCGCAACTCGGCGCGTCTTCCACCGACTTCGTCCTGCTCTTTATGAATAAGGACGCGGTGGCCGGACTCCTCGAAGACAAGTTTGAGATCGGGGGCGAGGGCAGCATCGCCGCAGGCCCCATCGGGCGCGCGGCCTCCGCTTCGACCGATCTCCAACTCCGCGCAGCCATTCTTTCCTACTCGCGCAGCAAAGGACTCTTCGCCGGACTCGAACTCAAAGGCGTCGTCATCAATCCCGACAACAAAGACAACGAGGCGGTGTACGGCATGAAGGCGAAAGAGCTTTTGACGGGCGAAGGCTTGAAGCGCGGCGGCAAGCCGTGGATTCCGCCGAGCGTGCGCGCTTTCCCTCTGCAACTGTCGCGGTATTCAAGCAAGTAGGGTGAGAGCGATTAAAGTTTACGAGTGAAATTCGAGAGGCTTGAACGAATGAAGCATTTGTCGTTGAGAAACGTGGCGTCGTCGGCGCTCGGCGTGTTGTTGTTGTTGATCGGCTTGAGCCTTGCGCCCGCGCGCGGGCAGGAACAGCAGCGGCAGAGGCGCGTGAGCGCGCCGCCGACGAAGAAGGAAGAGGAAGCCGAGCGCAAGGCCGAGAACGCGGCGAAAGTGTTCGAGCAGATCATGCGCGCGCGCGACAACGCGATCCCGAAGGAGTTGGTCGATAAGGCCGAGGCGGTGGCGGTCTTTCCCGGCGTGCTCAAGGCGGGCTTCGTCGTGGGCGGACGCGGCGGGAGCGGCCTCATCAGTCGTCGCATGAAAGGCGGTTGGAGCGCGCCCGCGTTCTTCACGATGCGCGGCGGGAGTTTCGGCGCGCAGATCGGCGCGGCGAAGACCGATTTCGTACTGCTCTTTATGAACGAATCCGCCGTGCAGGGTCTCCTGGAAGACAAGTTCGAGATGGGCGGCGAGGCGAGCGCGGCGGCTGGCCCCGTCGGGCGCACGGCGTCCGCCACCACCAACCTCACGCTCGACGCGGGGATTCTTTCCTACTCGCGCAGCAAAGGACTCTTCGCCGGACTCGAACTCAAAGGCGCGGTCGTCAACCCCGACAATAAACTGAACGAGGCGATCTACGGCAAAAAGGCCGAGCAACTGCTGAGCGCCGCAGATCAAGTCAAAGCCGATCAAGCGCCCGCGGGCGTGCGCATCTTTCCCGTCACGCTCGCGCGCTACTCGCGCCGGTAGGGTGCGGGGAAAATTTATCCGCCGCGTGTCGCGGGGCAGAGAGGAACAGCAACGAAGTGTGTTGAAGTTTTGAAATCACAAAATTTGAAGAGGAGCTTGTGACAAGATGGCTACAACAGCAGCAATGAGCGGCGCCGGTGTCATAGGACACGAGGATAAACATCCGAAGGGTCTCTACGTGCTTTTCGCGACCGAGATGTGGGAGCGTTTCAGCTTCTACTCGATGCTCGCGATGTTCACTTTGTATTTGCGCGACCCGGCGGAAGGCTTCGGCTGGACGGCAGCCGAGGCGACGAGTCTCTACGCGAACTATTTAATGTTCGTTTATCTCTCGCCGCTCGTCGGCGGCTTCATCGCCGACCGCTTTACGGGTTACCGCAAGGCGGTGATGATCGGCGGTCTCTTCTTCATCGCCGGACACCTCCTGCTCTCCTTCTCGTCGCTCGCTGCGGTTTACGCCGCGCTCACCTGCCTCGTCATCGGCAACGGCTTCTTCAAGCCGAACGTCTCGACGATGGTGGGCAATCTCTACCCCGAAGGCAGCCACCTCAAAGACCGCGCCTATAACATCTTTTACATGGGCATCAACGTCGGCGCGTTTCTCGCGCCGCTCGTCGCCGGTTGGGTGCGCGCGAAGTACGGCTTCCACTGGGCGTTCGCCGTGGCGGCGGGCGGCATGGTCATCTCGGTCTGGATTCTCTTCCAGTTCAAGAAGCACATCCACGAACCGGGGCGCAATCTGAACGCGCCCGCCGGTGCGACGCCGACCGCCGCGACCCGATCCGGCGACACCGCCGCCGACACCGCGGCCACCGCGACCGATGCGCCGCCGCACGGCGTCAGCCATCAGGACGAGGCCGCTGCGCGGCAGGGTGTGATGGATGCCGTGCCTGAAAGCCGTCGCATCATCGCGCT
>DATHBB010000171.1:0-73553 GCA_035296385.1 Pyrinomonadaceae bacterium
CGGCGCGCGTCTGCCGCACGAGTTCTTCCCACTTCATCCCCTTCGCCCAGCGCATCACGGCGGCGGCGGCCGAGAAATTCATCTCGGGCGCGGGGTCTAATCCCTGCCGCCATTCCACGCTCGCCACCTCGTAAGCGATGCGTTCAAACTCGGTGAGGGTGGAGACGAGCGCGTCGTCGAGTTGCAACTCGCCGTAGTCGCGTTCGGCGTCGGCGGCGAGCGCGGCCATCAAACCGGCGGCGCGCGCCGCGTCGAGCGACGCGAAGAGGTTTCGCTCAATCGCCTCGCCGACGAGCAACGGGCGGTCGAGCCTCAAGTCCGCGAGCCAGCGGCCGCGCTCCGTGACGCGCTCGGCGTCGAAATCTAGATAGCCGAAATGTTCGAGCACGCGCGCGCGCCGCTCGAACGGCTGCCACACCTCCGCGCGCAAAACTTCGATGCGCCGCTCCGCGCGCTCGGCTGCCTCCGCGTCCGGGAGCGCGGCCCACAAAGCCTCCTCGCGCGCGCGCCGCGCCTCCGTGTCGGCCACCTCGCCGCCCGCCGCCCCGGCCGGAGATGCGGTCAGACCTTCCATCAGATCGTTGATCACTGCGACGGCCTCGTCCGCCCCGGCGCGCGCGTCGCGCAGGCGCGGCTCCTGCATGAGCCTCGCGCGTCCCGCGTGTACTTCGGCGAAGGCCGCGTCTCGCGCGCTCTCCGTCAACGGGTAAACTTCCTCGTAGACGCGGCCGACGCGCGTGAGATCGAGCGATGCGCGCCGCCCGTCTTCACGCACGCCGACGAAACTCCCTTCGCGCCGCTCCGTCACGAAGACCAGACGACGACTGCTGCGCCCGATGCCGACGACGCGACCGGGCACGACCGCCTCCACGAGCCAGTGCAAAAAAACTTCCGTCCGCGTCTGCGGCGCGCCGCCGAGCAACTTGTCGCGCGCGCTCGCCAGCCGTTCCAGGCCGCGCGCCGCGTCGGTCGAAAACTCGCTGTAGCCCGCGTCCCTCAACTTCCGCTCGATGCGCCGCTCGGCCTCCGTGCGTTCCTGCTCCATGCGCGCGACGCGTTTCACCGTCTCGCGGTGCGCGAAACTGCGCGCGGCGATCTCGCGCACCTGCGCGAAGTTGCCGTAGGCGTCGAGCAAATTGAGGAGCGTCGTGTAAGTCGCGCGAAACTGGCTTTCGAGCGGGTCGGGCGATGCGCCGAGCAGCGCGGCCATCTTCTGCGGGTCTTGATGCGTGCCCGGCGCGGCGACGATGAAGCCGACGCGGTCGCGCCCGCGCCTGCCCGCGCGCCCCGTCATCTGTTGAAACTCGGAGGCGGTCAGCGTGCGCCAGCCCTGCCCGCGCCGCACGTCTATGTTGGAGAGGACGACCGTGCGCGCCGGGAAGTCAACACCCGCCGCCACGGTCGCCGTGGCAAAGATGGCGTCGAGCAGTCCCGCGCTCATCAGTTTTTCGATCAGCAGTTTCCAGGCGGGCAGATGCCCCGCGTGATGCGAAGCGACGCCGCCGCGCAGCACCGTGTCCCAGTGGCGATGCTTGCGTATCTCGGCGTGCTCGGCCGTGAAGTCGCGCATGATGGCGCGTCGGGCGTCGCGCCGCGCCGCATCCGTGTCGCGGCGGCCTAACGCGGCTTCGGCGGCGGCCTCGTCGCAGCGTCGGCGCGTCGGCAAAAAGACGATTGACGGCAACAGATCGTAGGAGGCGAGCGCGGACAAAAGCGACGCGGGCGGCATCTCCGGCATGTGCATCCGCGCCCCGCGCGGCGGCTCACGACGCGCGCCTCCGCGATACGACGAAGACGAGCGCGGCGCGCCGGAGCGTTCGAGGAAACTCGCGATCTCGTGGTTGAAGTGACCCGCTTCGTCGAAGAGCGGGGCGAGTTGGCCGTCGGGGTAGAGGAAGGCCGCGCGCAGCGGCACGGGGCGCGCGCCCGGACGCGTGACGACGCCGCAATGCACGCCCCGCACCTCGGCCACCCACGAGGCGAACTCCTCGGCCTTTCCCACCGTTGCGGAGAGCAGCAGCAGGCGCACGCGCGGCGGCGTCAGGATGATGGCCTCTTCCCAGACGTGGCCGCGATCCTCGTCGGCGAGATAGTGCGCCTCGTCCATGATCACGAGGTCTGTGCCGAGTTCGCGCCCTTCGCGCAGCGCGTCGAAGAGTTGGTTGCGGTAAACCTCGGTCGTGCCGACGATGAGCGGCGCGTCGGCGCGCTCTTTGCGGTCGCCCGTCAGGATGCCCACCTTGTCCGCGCCGAACGCTTCGGCGAACTCCTGATACTTCGAGTTGGTCAGAGCCTTCAGCGGACTCGTGTACCAGGCGCGTTTGCCCTCCGCGAGCAGCCGCCTGATTTCCTCGCGCGCGATCCAGGTCTTGCCGCTGCCGGTGGGCGCGGTGACGAGCACGTCTTCGTGTTCGAGCGCGGCAAAGGCTTCGAGTTGAAACGGGTCGGGCTTGAACTCCGTGCGCGCGGGCGTGCCGATGCCTTCGAGCAGGCGTCGGACGGGGCGCGAACGCGCGGACTTCGCCGCCGCGCGCACTGTCTCTTCCGTATGCGCCGCGCCCGCTCCTCCTGCGCCGGTCGAACGGCGCAACGCTCCGGCGTCGTCGCGGCCGCGCGGCCGGCCGTCGCCTTCGCGGCGCGGGTGTCCGTCGCGGCTGCCTGCGCCGCGGCGTTTTCCGCCCGCGTTGCCGCGCCGCCCGCCGCCGCCCCCGCGCGCCCCTCCGTCTCTCGTCCGTGGCATGATTCGGGATTGTACCGCACGCCTTTGTGAAATGGTTGCGGGTGGTGTTAAGTTTTTATGCCCCCGAAATTTGTAAAGTTTGTGCGCCCTGAAAAGTTCGCAACGTTCGAGGCGGCAAAAGCGTCTAATAAACCGCAGGCTTTCGCGCGTTGACGATAAGAACCCGTGCGCGCCGCGCCTGTTTAAAACTATGGCTCAGATTTTTCACTCCCATGCCAGATTGAATCTGGACACGCGCACGCCGTGGATGCTGCGCACGCTCGGCGCGTCGCTCGCCGCGCATGCGCTGTTTCTGGCCGCCGTCGTATACGTCCCGGCCGTGCGCGACACCTTTAGCCTCGCCAGCACGCTCTCCGGCCTGCGTTTCGTCGAGGAAGACTATACGAAGACCGCCGTCGGCCAGCGCGCCGACGTGATGCTCAATTTCGCCGACAACAAACTTTATTACCCGCCGGGTTATTTCTCGCAGACCGTGCTGCCCGCGCCCGACGCGCCACAACTCGTCGAAGAGTTCAGGCCGCAGCCCGCGCAGTTGCCGAAGCCCGTCAAAGTAAAACCGACGCCGAAGCCGACGCCGGAAGCCTCGCCTTTGCCGGGGAGCGAGGCGGGCGATGAAACAACGGCGAAGAACGAAGGCGATAAGGCAGGCGACCCGGACGCGTCGCCGACGCCCCCCGTGACGCCGCAGACCGTGGAAGAGGCCGAGCGCATCGCGAAGGAGGCCGGCGCCGAGAAGTTTCCGACGATCAACACGAAGCCCTTCACCGATCTCTTGAAGCAGGGCAAGGAGATGCGCGACGCGAAAGAGATCGATCTCTCCGGCACTTTGGAGATGGAGGTAGAGGGCGACCGGCAGGAAGACGGGCGGCTCTCGAACGTCGTCGTCACGGGCGCGGCGGCCAGCAACCCGAAACTCGTGCAGTTATCTAAAGACTTCATCGCCGCCATCAGCGACAGCAAAGTGCTGGCCGCCCTCAAGGGCACGCGTCACCTCAAAATGAAGTTGAAACTCGACGACAAAGATGTCTCCGTGCGCGTCCTGACCGAGATGTCGAGCGCGGACGAAGCCTCGATCATGTCGAACGGCTACAACGGGCTGCTCTGGATCGGCGCGCAGGCTAAAAAGGGCAAAGACGAAGAGGCCATCTTCAAAAGCGTCCAGATCGCCTCGGAGGCCAGGCAGGTCGTGCTCACCTTCAACATGCCCCGCAAGGCGGCGGGCGATCTGCTCTCCAAATTGATCAAGAAGAACGAAGCCCCGGCGACGACGGCGACGCCTCCGCCGGGCTAAAGCCTGACGGGGCGGGCGGCGCGCCAACCTCCTGTGTTAAAATTCCGAACGATGAAGGGCAAAGTGCAACGCCAGAGATACCAGCGACCCACGGCAGCCGTCAAACGACGGCAGGCGCTTCTCGTGCGCGCCGTCGTCGGCTCGCTCGTGCTCTGCGCCGCGCTCGCGCCGCCCGCGCCCGCGCAGCAAGGCTCGCCCGCCTACCAGCCGCAGACGCCCGACGCCAAAGAGTTTCGCCCCATTAACGCGCGACCGTTTCGCGACCTGCTGGCGAAGACCAGAGGCTTGATCGAGGCGGGCGAACTCAACCCGCAAGACGTTTTCGATTTCACGCTCGAAGCCGAACGCAACGCCGACGGCACGCTCGGCGACATCAAATTCACCGAAGCCGCGGCTGCCAATGGGCGTTGGCGACCTCTGGCGCGAGAGTTCGTCACGGTTTTGAGCGACAGCGGCGCGCTCTCCGCCCTGACGGATGCAGACCGCGTGACGATCACGCTCAGGTTGGACGAGCGCGCGTCGGCGCGTCTGCACACGGTCGTCAACTCGGCGGAGCAGGCCGCGCAGTTAGCGCAAAACTACAACGCGCTCGTCGCTCTCGGGCGTCTCAGCCGACGCGGGCACGAGGGCATCGAAATCCTGAACAACATGGCCTTCTCGGCGAACGGCAAGCAGCTCACCATGCAGCTTGAGATGACGCGCGAGATGATCGGCAACCTGCTCCGCCAGCACACTTCCCTTCCCTGAAACACGCCGGACGACGGGCGCGCCGCCAGCCGACAAGAGGCAAAAGCGGCTCGCTTGCTCCATTCCACCCGCTCACTTACAATCGCATGTTGCGCTCCGCAGCGCAGATGTGTCCTGTGCGGCCTCTCGAATCGCGCCGCGTGTTTCTCAAGAGAGCGGTTAGCTATTAGCTATTAGCTGTTAGCTTTTTGTTTGAGCTGACAGCTAATAGCCAACAGCTAATAGCTGAAAAGGCTTTTAAGACCATGATTGATAAATTCCTGACCAAAGTTTTCGGCAGCAGCAACCAGCGTTACATCAAGAGCCTGCAACCTACGGTCGCGCGCATCAACGAACTCGAAGCCGGCGTTAAGAAACTCTCGGACGACGACATGCGCCGCCGCACCGAGGAACTCAAGAGGTTCGTCGCCGAAGCCGTGGCCGACGCGAAGAACCCCGAGACGCGCAAGCAGCATGAGCAGGACGCCCTGAACGAGATTCTACCCGAAGCCTTCGCCCTCGTGCGCGAGGCGAGCGTGCGCTCGACCGGCATGCGCCACTTCGACGTGCAACTGATCGGCGGCATCGTCCTCCACCAGGGCAAGATCGCGGAGATGCGCACCGGCGAAGGCAAGACGCTCGTCGCCACGCTGCCCGCCTACTTGAACGCGCTGACGGGTCGTGGCGTCCACGTCGTCACCGTCAACGACTACCTCGCCACACGCGACGCCGAATGGATGGGGCGCATCTACAAATTCCTGGGCCTCACCGTCGGCGCGATCACGAACGACCTCGACGACTGGGAGCGCAAGGACGCCTACGGCTCCGACATCACCTACGGCACGAACAACGAGTTCGGCTTCGACTACCTGCGCGACAACATGAAGTTCGACCTCGCCACCTGCGTCCAGCGCGGCCACTACTACGGCATCGTGGACGAGGTGGATTCGATCCTCATTGACGAGGCGCGCACGCCGCTCATCATTTCCGGCGCGTCGGACGAGGCGACCGACAAGTATTACAAGGCCGACGCCATCATCCCGCACCTGAAAAAAGGGACGGAGGTGGACGACGGTTCGGGCAAAAAGAAACACACGGGCGATTATCTCGTTGACGAGAAACAACACTCGGCGGTCTTGACGGAAGACGGCGTTGACCGGGCTGAAAATCTCCTCGGCGTCGGCAACCTCTACGACCCGGCGAACATGGAGATGCTCCACTGCGTCGAGCAGGCGCTCAAGGCGCACACGCTCTACCGGCTCGATCATCACTACCTCGTCAAAGACGGCGAGGTGATCATCGTTGACGAGTTCACGGGGCGCACGATGCCCGGCCGCCGTTGGTCGGACGGTCTGCATCAGGCGGTCGAGGCGAAAGAGGGCGTCAAGATCGAGCGCGAGAACCAGACGCTCGCCACCATCACGCTGCAAAACTATTTCCGCCTCTACGAAAAGCTCTCCGGCATGACCGGCACGGCCGAGACGGAGGCCGCCGAGTTCGACGCCACTTATAAACTCGAAGTCGCCGTCGTCCCGACGCACCGCCCGATGGTGCGCAAGGATCATTCTGACTTGATCTACCGCACGCTGCCCGAAAAGTGGGAAGCCGTGGCCGAAGAAATCAAGGAACTCCACGAGAAGGGGCAGCCCGTGCTCGTCGGCACGGTCTCGGTCGAAAACTCCGAAGTGCTGTCGCGCAAACTCCAGAAGATAGACGTGCCGCACAACGTCCTGAACGCCAAGCATCACGACCGCGAAGCCGAGATCGTGGCGCAGGCGGGACGCCGCGGGATGATCACGATTGCGACCAACATGGCCGGTCGCGGCACGGACATCCTCCTGGGCGGCAACCCCGAGTTCATGGCGCGCGAGTTTTTGAAGCGCGAGGAGATCGACCCGGACGAGGCGACCGAGGAACAGTTCGAGGAAGCCGTAGCCAAGGCCAAGCGGATCATCGAAGACGAGCACAAGGAAGTGGTGAGTTTGGGCGGCCTCCACATCATCGGCACGGAGCGGCACGAGGCGCGGCGCATTGACAACCAGTTGCGCGGTCGCGCCGGTCGTCAGGGCGACCCCGGTTCGAGCCGTTTCTTCCTCTCGCTCGAAGACGATCTCATGCGCATCTTCGCGGGCGACAAAGTTAAGGCTCTGATGCAGCGGCTCGGGATGGAGAAGGGCGTCGCGATTGAGTCGGGGATGGTGTCGAAGCGGATCGAGGCGGCGCAGAAGTCGGTCGAGGCGCGCAACTTCGAGTCGCGCAAACACCTCCTGCAATACGACGACGTGATGAACAAGCAGCGCGAGACGATCTACGGCCTGCGTCGCCAGTTGATGGAGGAACCCGACCAGCGCGAGTACCTGCTCGGCGAGACGGGCGTCGCGCACGATCTGCTTCTGGACATGTCGAAGCAGTACATTGACCCGTCGGTCGCGCCCGAAGACTGGGACGTGGAGAACTACCGCATCCAACTGCTCACCGTCTTCGACTTCGACGCCGAGGCGGAAGGCATTGATTTCGAGCAGGCCGCGTCCGAAGAGATTCAGGCGAACATCTGGGAGAAGTTGAAAGCCCAGTACGCGGCCAAGGAAGAACAGATCGGCAGCGAGGCGATGCGCACCTACGAGCGCATCATCATGCTCAACATCATTGACGCGCAGTGGAAAGATCACCTCCTCTCGCTCGACCACCTGAAGCAGGGCATCGGCCTCGTCGGCTACGGGCAGAAAGACCCGCTCGTCGAATACAAGAAGCAGAGCTTCGATCTCTTCCAGGCGATGCTCGACCGCATTGACACGAACACGATCCGCTCGCTCTTCAACTTGCAGGTCGTCGCCGAGCAAGCGCCCGAACAGTTGCAGCAAAAGCGACGCCGCACGCCGACCTCGATGACCTTCACGGGGCCGAACCAGACGGCCGCCGCCGCCGGGACGGACGAGGGCAAGATCAGAACCGTCACGCGCGACCAGCCCAAAGTGGGGAGGAACGACCCCTGCGCCTGCGGTTCCGGCAAGAAGTCCAAGAAGTGCTGCGCCGCGTAAATCCGGGGCGCGCTCTCCGATACAGAGGTGTTTTAGTGATGCTTCTTCCTCGCCGGTCGTCAACACTCCTGAAACTCTTCTTCGTCTGCGCGTGCCTGTTGGGGACAGGCACGCGCGCGCAGGAGGAGACGGTGGGACCAACCGCCGCTGCCGCAGGCGTCGTGCATGCCGACACGGTGCGCGCCATCGAACTCTACAAACAGGGCAGCCACGCGCAGGCGGCCGACATTTTGCGTCGCGCGGTCAAGCAGCGTAAAACGGACGCGCAGGCGTGGCTCCATCTCGGCATCGCACTCTCTCGCGCGGGCAAGTCGAAAGACGCGCGCAAGGCGTTCGAGCAAACGCTCAAACTGAGTCCGCACACCCCTCAAGCCCATATCGGCATGGCTTACATCTACATGGACGAGAACAAGCCGGCCGAAGCCGAACAGCACGCGGTGCGCGCCGTCTCGATTGCTCCGAGGAACGCCGAGGCGCATTACGCGCTCGGGTTAATCGCCCTGCGGCAAGGCTCCGCCGCAAAAGCGTTGGCCGAAGCCGACACGACCTTGCGGCTCAATCCTGATTTCGTCGGCGCGTTAATTTTGAAAACGGAAGCGACGGTGGAGGTCTATACCGCCGCCAATGCCCAGAAGGTGGCAAAGTATCGTATGCTGAAGCAGCCCACGCCCCCGCTTACGCCGGAGGAGCGAGCCGAGAGCGGCAAGATGTTGAGGGAGGCGGCCGAGAGCGTGGAGAAATATCTCAGGCTGTCTCCCGCTTCGCCCGCCGCGGCGCGTCTGCGCGAGCAGGCCGAGGCGCTGCGCTGGCACGCCGAAGTGTTGGCCGAAAGCGATGCGCCGTTTGCTTACGCCGCCGATGCCGTCACCACGAAAGCGCAAATCGTCTCAAAGCCGGAACCGCTCTACACGGACGAGGCGCGAAACAACGGCATCTCCGGCACGGTTCGTTTGAGGATGCTGCTCGCTTTTGACGGACGGGTCAGGCATATTTCCGTCCTGCAAGGTCTGGCAGGCGGGCTGACGGAAATGGCCGTCAATGCGGCGCGCAAGATCAAGTTCACCCCGGCCACTAAGGACGGTCGTCCCGTCTCGCAGTTCGTTACCATCGAGTACAACTTCCACATTTTCTGAGTTGCCGAAACTATAATCAACGTCTCCCCGCGCCTCGGCGCAACTTCCTTTCGGGCATAACTTTTCATGGCCGCAAACACTACTTCCACCAACCCGGTCGTGCAGGCCATCGCGGCGGGCACGGCTCCGCAGACGGCGCGCTTGATGGCGGCGCGCGGGCTGTTGCCGCTGGCCGAAGACGAACTGTTGGAAGTGTTGGTGACGCTCAGCGCCGACGAGAACCCGGAGATCGTCGCCGCCGCCGCCGAGACGCTCGACGCGCAACCCGGCGAGACGCTGCTGACCGTCGCTTCCGCCAGCGGGACTTCGCCCGCCGTGCTCTCTTATCTTGCCAGCCGCACCGGCGCGCCGAAGGAAGTGCATGAGGCCGTCACGCTGAATGCCGCCACGCCCGACGAGGCCATCACCCGATTAGCCTCCTCCACCTCGGACGGCTCGCTCCTCGAACTCATCTCCATCAACCAGCAGCGTCTCATCCGCACGCCCGGCATCATCGAGGCGTTGCTCTCAAACCCCGCGCGCACGAATGACGCGGAGCGGCGCGCGCAGGAAACGAAGCGCGAATTTTTCGAGAAGGAACGCGGCGCGCAGCAGGTGGCCGACGAGATGCGAGCGCGCGGGATGACGGCCGCCGCCGAGTTCGTCGAGGCGGCCGAGTCCATCGGCACGACTTCCGGCTTAACCTACGACGACGCGTGGCTGCTCGCGGAACACATCGAAGTCTCCGACGCGGACATTGACGATTCCTGGCTGCCGCTCGAAAGGATGGAGGAGTTCTTCACCGAGAGCGAGGAGCAGCGCACCGCCAACCTCGAACGCATCATCGCCGAGACACATGCAGAGGGCGGCGAAGTCGAACCCGAACGCATCTCGCTCATCCGGCGCGTGATGCTGATGAACGTCAAAGATCGCGTCAAACTCGCGATGAAGGGCGACCGCGAGGCGCGCGGCATCCTCATACGCGATTCCAACAAGGTGGTCGCCACCGCCGTCATACACAACCCGCGCATGACCGACAAGGAGGTGGAAAGCATCTCCGCCATGCGCACCGTCTCCGACGAAGTGCTGCGCCTCATCGCACAGAACCGCGCGTGGGCGCGCAACTATCCCGTCATCCACAACCTCGCGCGCAACCCGCGCACGCCCATCGCCACCGCCATCAACGTCCTGCTGCGGCTCCAAACCAAAGACCTGCAAAACATCTCTCAGAATCGCAACGTCTCCGAGGCCGTCCGCCGCCAGGCCCAACGCCTCGCCCAGACACGCAGCGGACGCTAAAAAACAGTGACAAGTGACAGGTGACAAGTGACAAGTTAAAGCAAAAGAATTTGTCTTTAACTTGTCACTTGTCACCTGTCACTCGTCACTTAAAAGATTTCAGAGCCTTTGCGCAGAACAGACCACGCGACATCGGTGAGCGTGTGGCTGGCCGCGCCCCACCAGAGACCGGCGAGCGCGGCGAGCGCGGCGGCGCGCCCCGTGCCTTCCAGCCGCACGCCCGCCTCTACGGCGCGCCATGCGCCGAGGAGTTCGCCGAAATCGGGCGGCGCGCCCGCGACGACGAGAGCGCGCAGGTAGACGGCCGCGATTGTCACCAGCGACAGCATGAAGGCGAAATAGACGACGCGGATAAGCGTGCCGAAGATGATGCCATGCGACCAGCGCGAACGGTGTCGGAACATCACCTTGTAAGGCCACCAGATGAAACGAAACACGCCCCAGCGCGTGTACTGGCGCGACTGTATATCGAGGTCAGGTCCGAACATCAGCCCGCCGAACAGCATCGCGCCCGTCGTCACCGACGCCAGCAGCAGACTCCCCGTCACGCCCCACGCGGCGACGAAAGTCGGCGCGGTGAGCAACAGCGTAATCGCGTCGTGTGTTTTTCCAGAAGGCATAAGAGCAGAGGTTAGAGGTCAGAGGTCAGAGGTCAGTTAAAGCAACTTCTGTCTTTTACTGACCTCTGACCTCTAACCTCTGACCTCTAAGGTATAGCATGTGCGCGCGCGACGACGCAAAAACGGCCGTTTGCCAGTCGCGGCGAGGGCGCGCTACACTGTCGCGCCTCGTCGGGTGCTGGTTAATGAGTAAACACGGAAAATTTCAGACGACTTTAGAATACGCCGTCACGCGCGCCCTGCTCGGCGGCCTCGGACTGTTGCCGCGCCCGGCGGCGGTCGCCACGGGTCGCGCGGCCGGCAGGCTCGCGCACAAGTTCGCGGGCGGCCTGCGTCGCACCGGCCAAATCAACCTCAAACTCGCTTTCCCCGAAATGGACCAGCGCGAGCGCGCGAAGATGCTGCGCGCGTCTTTCGACAATCTGGGACGCTTGCTCGGCGAGTTCAGCCAGTTTCCGCGCGCGACCCCGGAGAGCTTGCGCAAGCTGGTCGAGTACGATCAGGTCGGTCTGAGGCATTTGCGCGAGGCCGAGGGACAGGGGCGCGGCGTCATCTTCCTGACGGCTCATCTGGGCGCGTGGGAGTTTCTCAGTTTCGCCTGGTCTGCGCTCGAATACCCGATCAGTTTTCTCGTGCGCCCGATAGACAATCCGCGCGTCGAGGAGTTCATAGAGGGCATCCGCACACGCTACGGCAACACGGCCATCAATAAGAAAATGGCCGCGCGCCAGGCGTTGCGCGTCCTGCGCGACGGCGGCACGCTCGGCATTCTGGCCGACCTCAACACGCACCCGAACGAAGGCGTCTTCGTCCCCTTCTTCGGCCACCTCGCCTGCACCACCTCCGGCGTCGCCACGCTCGCCCTGCGCACGGACGCGCTCGTCATCCCCACCTGCGCCGTGTGGGACAAAGAGCGCGGCCGTTTCTTCTTTCACGGCGACCCACCCGTCGAATTAGTCCGCACCGGCGACGACAAACGCGACATCGAGACAAACACGGCAAACTTCGCCGCCGCCATCGAACGCATGATCCGCGCCTACCCGGAACAGTGGCTCTGGATTCACAAACGCTGGCGCACTCGCCCCGCCGGAGAGCCTGATTTCTATAGCCGCCGGGAACAGTTCGACACAAAAGAGCCACAACTGACCGCTCCTACCAGCCGCAACAGCTTCTCCTGAGCACAAATTTCAAAACTTTTTTCTTTACCGAACATACCTTCTTACTCTTTATTATCAACACTTAGCTCTCAACCCGAATCTCCTTGTCACAAAATTGTCATTTTTTTGCATTTTATTGTTGACATCCCGCAAAGGTTTAGTGTAATTTCACACACGTCGGAGGGCAGTAAGTTTTATAACAAAGTTCTTAAAAGAGACTGTCCTTCGAGATTTTTGAAAGCAGAAGACTTTAGGCCAGATGCTACTGGACGGAAGAGGCCAGTTTTACGAAACATTCATTTTTCCGAGCCTTGCAATTTTAACTCGCCCGTACCAACGCAGCCGACCAACATGCCGGATCGCCCGTAAGCGACGATCTCCAGCGCCCAAGTCAACGCCACCCTGAATCTCCGAGCCTGCCCCAAAATTTCAGCCTCGTTAGTCCCCAAACTAACGAGGCTGCTTCTCTTTGCAGCAATCAATTTTCGGCAGACGCCGGTTCGACGGTAACTTTTCCCACTACTCGCGAACTCCCCTTCGCAAGCGACCGTCTCACATCGCCAGCCCGCCGTCCACCTGAATCACCTGTCCCGTGATGTAACGCGCCGCCGGTGAAACCAGAAAACACGCGATCTCGGCGACTTCCTGCGTCTCGGCGAAGCGTCCGAGCGGAATCTGTTCGAGCAGCTTCGTCTTGTAAGCGTCGTCGAGCGCGCCCGACATGTCGGTGGCGACGAGTCCGAGCGCGAGCGCGTTGACCGTCACCTTGCGGCTCGCCACCTCTTTCGCCAGAGCCTTCGTCAAACCCACAAGCCCCGCCTTCGACGCAGAGTAATTCGATTGTCCGGCCATCCCGACCAACCCGCTGATGGAGGAGATGTTCAAGACCGAGCCGCCCTCTTCCTGCCTGAGCATCACGCGCAGCGCGGCGCGCGCGAAGTTCCAGGGGCCTTTCAAATTCGTGTCCACGACAGCGTCCCAATCGGCTTCCTTCATGCGCAGGATCAGGTTATCGCGCGTGACGCCCGCGTTGTTGACGAGAAAATCTATGCGCCCGAACGCCTCTTTGGTCTGCTTGACCATTTCGGCCACGGCCTCCGTCTGCGCCACGTCGCACTGCGTCGCCACGGCTTTCACGCCGAGCGACTCGATCTCTGTGCGCAACTCTTCGGCGGCCTCCGCGCTCTTCGCGTAGTTGAACGCGACATGCGCGCCGCGCCTCGCCAGCTCGAGCGCGATGGCGCGACCGATGCCGCGCGTCGCCCCGGTCACAATCGCCGCCCGCCCGTCGAAAGGTTTAGTTGCGTCGCCCAAAATTTTCCTCCTTCGGTCATAAAGCAGACGCCGCCGCCGGGCGTCCACGCTTATTTGTTCAAATCCAACGAACGGAGATACTCCTTGAACTCCAGCGCGAGGTCTGGACGCTTCAAGGCGAACTCGACGGTCGCGATGAGGAAGCCGAGTTTGTCGCCCGCGTCGTGGCGCACGCCCTCGAAGCGCACGGCGTAGAAGGGTCTGCGCTTGAGCAGAGAACGCATGGCATCCGTGATCTGTATCTCGCCGCCCGCGCCGCGCTCGGTGCGTTCGATTTCGTCGAAGATGTCGGGCGTCAGGATGTAACGACCGATGATCGCGAGATCGGACGGCGCTTCGGCGAAGGGCGGTTTCTCCACCATGTCTCTGATCTTGTAGACGCCCTCGGCGATCTCTTCCGCGTCAATCGCGCCGAAGCGCGAAATGGCTTCGCCCTCAACCTGCATCGTGCCGATGACGGGCGCGTCGTACTCCTGGTAAACCCTGAGCATCTGCTCGATGGCGGGAGTTTCGCAGTCCATGATGTCGTCGGGGAGTATGACGGCGAAGGGTTCGCCGGCGACGAAGTCGCGCGCCTGTAGGATGGCGTGGCCGAGTCCGAGGGCTTCCTTCTGGCGGACGTAACTGATGCGCGCGAGATCGGAGACGGAGCGCGCAAGGGCGAGCAACTTGTCCTTGCCGCGTTCGCGCAAGGTGTGTTCGAGTTCGTAGGAGATGTCGAAGTGGTCTTCGATGGCGTTCTTGCCGCGCCCCGTGATGATGAGAATTGACTCGACGCCGGACGCGACCGCCTCTTCGACGCCGTACTGGATGAGCGGCTTATCCACGAGCGCGAGCATCTCCTTCGGCGACGCCTTCGTCGCCGGCAGAAAGCGCGTGCCCAAGCCCGCCGCGGGAAACACCGCCTTGCGAATTTTCTGTGCCATACTGGTCTGATTCCCCTTGCCGGAAATTTCACATTCGCCAAACGGATTAGTTGTCGCGAAAGGCGCGGGCGCAACAGGGCTACCGCTTGACACGCTCGCCGACGGTCGGCTAGCGTGACCCCTTTCATCAACCGGCACTGGCGAATAGAGACAACTTCATACCACACGTTAAAGGACAGCACAAATGCTCGATCTCAACTTTGTACGCGACAACTTAGACCGCGTCCGCGCCGCGCTCGAAGCGCGCAACGCGCCCACCGCCGCGCTCGACGACTTCGCGCGCATGGACGCGGAGCGGAGGCGCGTCATCGCCGAGTCCGACGAACTCAACGCCGGGCGCAACGCGGCGAGCCGACGGATCGGCGCGTTGATGAAGGAAGGACGACGCGATGAAGCGGAGGCCGAGCGTCTGGAGGTCGGCCAACTCAAGGAGCGCATCGCGGAACTCGACCGCCAGCGCGACGAAGCCGAGGCGAGCATGAAGACGCTGCTCTCGACGCTTCCCAATTTGCCGCACGAGTCTGTCCCCGTCGGCGCGGACGAATCGGCCAACACGGAAGCGCGGCGGTGGGGCGCGCCGCCCGAGTTCGATTTCGAGCCGAAGGATCACGTTGACCTCGGCACGTCGCTGCGGATACTCGACCTCGAAGACGCGGCGAAGATCGCCAGCGCGCGTTTCGCCATCCTCTACGGCGCGGGTGCGCGCCTCGAACGTGCGCTCATCAACTTCATGCTCGACGTGCATACGAGCGAGCACGGTTACAGGGAGACGCTGCCGCCTTTCATCGTCAACGAAAAGGCTCTGTTCGGCACAGGGCAGCTACCGAAGTTCGAGCAAGACCTGTTCAAGCTGACCGACGAACGCGGCCTCTATCTCATTCCGACGGCGGAAGTGCCCGTCACCAACATTCACCGCGATGAGATGATCGAAGAATTGGAACGGCCACTGAAGTTTGTGGCCTATACTCCCTGCTTCCGCTCCGAAGCGGGCAGCTACGGGCGCGACACGCGCGGGCTGATCCGTCAGCACCAGTTTGATAAGGTGGAACTGGTTAAACTCGCGCGTCCCGAAAATTCTTATGAGGAACTGGAAGGACTGACCCGCGATGCCGAGACGATTCTGCAAAAGCTGGGTCTGCACTACCGGGTCGTCACCCTCTCGACCGGCGATCTCGGATTCGCCTCTGCCAAGACTTACGACATCGAAGTCTGGCTGCCCTCGCAGAACACTTTCCGTGAAATCTCTTCGTGCTCTAACTTCGAGTCGTTTCAGGCGCGGCGCGCGCAGATACGATTCCGGCGCGCGGGCGGGAAGCCCGAATACGTTCACACCTTGAACGGCTCGGGTCTCGCCGTCGGGCGCACGTGGCTCGCCATTCTGGAAAACTATCAACAGGCCGACGGCTCGATCCGCATCCCCGAAGCGTTGCGGCCATATATGAACGGGATGGAGAAGATCGAAGCGGAGTCTGATGTGTTGGGACAATTCTAAATTGACAGACAACGAGACCCTGATGACTGCTCAATCATCAGGGTCTCGTCATTGTTAACCGCCTATCAATTACCGCTTACTTGATCTCTAAATCGAACGGCAGCATCGCCATCGTCTCGCCGCGTTTCATGTTTTCGAGGATGGAGAGGTAGCGCAGGGCACGGCGCATGTCCGCGGGCAAGGCCGATTCGAGCGCGGCGCGCTGCTCCCTGGCTTTAACGCTCGCGGCGTCCTCGTCGCCGCCGCCCATCCAACGTTGCAGGAAGGTGCGCGGCACGGGAAACACGACGCGGCGCACGCCTTTGTCGGCCGGGATATTCGCCAGCCCTTTGGCGACCTCGACCGCCCTGTCCAGCCCGCCGAACTCGTCAACCAGCCCGCGCTCTCTGGCCTGCGTGCCCGTCCAGACACGCCCCTGCGCGATGGAATCAACATACTCCACGTCGCGCCCGCGACCCTTCGCCACCTTCGGCAAAAAGTCGTCGTAATAAAAACTCTTCATCATCCCTTCAAACTTGGCGCGCTCGTCTGCGTTGAACGGCTCGGTCTCGCGAAACATCCCGGCATGCTTGCCGCGCAGCACATACTCGTTGTTGACGCCGATCCAATCGTAGAAACCTTTGATGACCGGCTTGCCCGCGTAGACGCCGATGGAGCCTGTGATGGTCGAAGGCTGGGCGATGATCTTGCTCGCCGTCGCGGAGATGTAGTAGCCGCCCGAGGCCGCCACGTCGCCCATCGAGACGACGACCGGCTTCTGCGCTTTTGCTCGTTCGACCGCGTGCCAGATCACGTCGGACGCGTAAGAAGTGCCGCCCGGACTGTCAACGCGCAGCACGATGGCCTTGACGGTCTTGTCGTCGCGCGCGTCGTTCAGGGCTTTGACGACCGTGTCCGAACCCGTCGTTTGACCGCTGAACGCGCTGCCGTCATTTGACGAGCCGCCGCCGATGGGGCCGGACGCGAAGATGAGCGCGATGCGTTCGCCCTGGCCTAAGCCCACGGACTCGGGGCGCACGCGGGCATAGTCAGATTCTTTCACCCGACGCAGTTTGTCTGCGTCCTTGTAGCCGAGCCGTTTCTTGAGGTCGTCTTCCACCTCGTCGCGATACTTCGCGTCGTCAATCAGCCCCGCCGCTTTCGCCTCCCACGCGCCGAGCGGAGCGTTGTCAATAAGCGCGCGCACGTCCTCGGCGGATTTCCTGCGCGTCGCGGCAATCGTGTTCACGTAGCGCGCGAAGAACTCGTCGAGGATCGAGTTGATCACTTCGCGGCTCGCTTCCGACATCTCTTTGCGCGTGTACTGTTCGGGCGCGGTCTTGTACTTCCCGATCTGGTAGAAGTCGGCCTTGACGCCGAGTTTGTCGAGCGAGCCGCCGAGCGACATCACGTCCGCCGCGAGGCCGACGATGAAGAGATCGCCGATGGGCGCGACGTAGATGCGGTCGCAGGCGGTGGCGAGGTAATACTCCTTATTCGTGCCGTATTCCATGTAGGCGTAGACGGGTTTGCCGGTCGTGCGGAAGTCGGCGATTGTGTCGCGTATCTCGTCGGCCTTGCCCCAGCCGATCATCGTCATGTCTATCTCAAGCAGGATCGCGCCGATGCGTTTATCGGCCTTTGCCTTCCTGATCTCCGAGAGCAGCCGCACGAGCGACCGCTCATCGCGGCCTAAGAACTGGCGCGCGAACGGGTCTTCGGGCACGTAATCGGGGAGCGCGCCTTCGAGTCTCAACACCAGCACGCTGTTGTCGCGGATGTCCGGCTCGCCGTCGCCGAAGGACGCGAACAACAACGCGACGCCGACCACGACAACTAACGCCAACAGGACGAGCAGCCCCGCCACCCATAAAAAGATTTTCCCACCGCGTGACATAGCCATAATATTGCTTCAAGCGCTCCTGAAAATTAGCCTCCCCTTGCAGCATCGGGTTAGAACGGGAGTGCAATGTAAATACGCGAAACTCGCGGAAAAGTTTAGGCGCGCGGGCACGCCGCAGATGATACGAGAGATCGCCATCCGGCCGTGTCCCGCCGCGAACGCCCGCGCCCTTCGCCACGCTCCGGCGCGCAACACGACTGCCTTGACACTATCACCCCCCGGTTATAGAGTCATACGCGTTTCCCCGGAGTCGCTCGAACGCGTTGAGTCAACGCACCGTCGAAACCGGCGTCCGCGGGCATTGTTTTAAACCTCATTTCCGAGACAGTCATCGAACCGCGCACCTTCATCCGACTCTCGCACCGCTGTTTGTTATTTACGCCATCGAACTTTCATTTCCGGCCGTGACACTGCACGCAGTGTAATTAACCAACCGACCTCACCAATCACGGAGAAACAATATGCTTCACCTGCGCTTCGCCGTTCGTCATCAGCGGACGTGGCTTTATCTGATGGTGGCCGCCGCATTCTGCGCGCTCGCCCTGACGGGCACGCCGCCGCGAGTGTCCGGCGCATCCGTGGCGCGTCATGCCGATGACGTGCAGGCCGCGCCTGCCAACCACGTTCCCCAAATCCCCGTCGGCTTCGCCTACCGGCAGACAAATCTCGCCTCCGACGTTCCGGGACTCGCCTTGATCGAAGACCCACTGCTCGTCAACCCGTGGGGCATCTCGTTGAGCGCGACCGGCCCCTTCTGGATATCCAATAGCGGCAGGTCAACCTCATCGCTCTACCGCGGCGATGCGAACGGCGTCGTCTTCTTCAAGCAGCCCTACCTGCCCTCCATCACCATCCCGGACGGCAGCCCCACGGGATCGGTCGCCAATCCTGCGGCGAACGAATTCGTTCTCCCCGGCACATGCGCCGCCGCGCCGTGCGGGGCAAATGTTATCTTCGCCACGCTCACGGGCAACATCGTGGGTTGGAATCCGAACGCCCCGGCCGCCGGCTCGACCACCGGCGTCATCGCGGCGAGCCAGCCCAAGGGCTACACCGGCCTCGCCATCGGCAATAACGGCTCGGGCAATTTCCTCTACGCGGCCGGCGCCGGCCGGATTGACGTTTTCAACAGTTCTTACGAGCTTCAACCGGCGGCGAGCTTCCCGTTCGCCGACCCGACCATCCCGAACACGTCTGGGAACAGATACAGCCCTTACAACATTCAGGCCATCGGCGGCTCGCTCTACGTCACCTACGAGAAGGTCGGCGTCGTAACCGGAGACGGAGAAGCTCTCGGCAACGGTTACGTTCGCAAGTTCGACATGAACGGCGTCCGCGACCCCACGTTCGCCATTGATAACGGCCCGCTCAACGCGCCCTGGGGCATCGCGCTTGCGCCTCCCACTTTCGGCCGCTACGGAGGCTCGCTCCTCATCGGCAATTCCGGTCGGTTCTCTCCCGGCAGCATCAACGCTTTTGACCCGGCAACCGGCGCGTTCCGCGGCGCGCTGCAAGACGAGGGCGGCAAAAGCATCGTGATCGAGAAACTGTGGGGGATCGTCTTCGGCAACGGCGCAGACGGCGGCGACCCGGACACGCTCTACTTCACCGCGGGACTCTACTTGAGGGCTAACGGCCTCTTCGGCTCGCTCAAACCCACCACGGCAACCGCCACGTCGCTCGTCCAGTTCAGTTCGTCGCACTACATCATTGACGAAAGCAGCGGCAGCATCCAAGTCACCGTCACGCGTGACGGCGATGTCTCCGGCTCGGCGACCGTCAACTACGCCACCTACTCTCTCCTGACCGATGCGCATCCAAAAAATGATTATGTGCCCGCTATCGGCACGCTCACGTTTGCTCCCGGCGAAACGAGCAAGACCTTCCGGGTGTTGCTCGTTGACGACAAGCACTATGACAGCCAGACGCTCCGTCTCGCCCTGAGCAACCCGACCGGAGCGGGACTCGGCAGCGTCAACCAGTCGTTGATTGCTATCATGGACAACGACACCAGGGGGGCGGCCTCCAACCCGATTGACGACACACCCTTCTTCGTCCGCCAGCACTATCTCGATTTCCTCGGGCGCGAAGCCGACACGGGCGGCTTCAACGCCTGGGTGAACGTGCTCGCGGGTTGCGCTTCGGGCAACACGGCGTGCGACCGCGTCACGGTCTCGCGTTCATTCTTCGAGTCGCCCGAATTTCAGAGCCGCGGCTACTTCATCATTCGCGCCTACATCGCCGCCTACGGGCGCAACCCGCTCTACGGCGAATTCGTGGGCGAACTCAACCGCCTGAACGGCGCGACCGCCGAAGAATCGAACGCGTTGCGCGCGGGCTTCGCCGGCGCGTTCGCCACGCGCAACGAATTCATCGCCACGCTCGGCGCGCTCACCAACGAGCAATACGTGGATCGGCTGATCGCAAATACGGGGCTGGCCTTCCCGAACCGCGGCGCGCTCGTCGCCTCTCTCAACGCGGCGCAAAAGACGCGCGCACAGGTCTTGCAGGAGATCGTGGACAGTCCCCTGTTCGTCAACCACACTCCCACGTTCAACCGCGCCTACGTGCTCACGCAATACTTCGGCTATCTGGGTCGCAATCCCGATCAGGCGGGCTACGACATGTGGATCAACTACCTGACGGCGAATCCGGGAGACTTCCGCACGATGGTCAACGGGTTCGTCAACTCTGTGGAATACCGCCTGCGCTTCGGGGCGGCTTAACAACCGCCCGCTCTCCCCGCAGGCGAAAAGCAGAGAGGACAGCCCAACCGGACTGTCCTCTTTGCTTTTTTGCCCGCGAGCGCCGGGAACAGTAGGACGCGCCCGATGCGCCGACGACCGACGTTCAGAACAGACGACGCGCCCGTGACCTCGCCGCTTATCGTTTCACGATCCAGCCGCCGCCGAGCACTTCGTCGCCGCGATAGAAGACGGTCGCCTGTCCGGGCGCGATGGCGCGTTGCGGTTCGTCGAAGATGACGCGCGCGCGTCTGTCCGCGAGCGGCTCGACCGTCGCGGGGGCGGGCGCGTGGCGATAACGCACGCGCACCTCCGCGCGCACGGGCGCGTTCGGCTCGTCGAAGCTGATCCAGTTGACGCCCGCGGCCGTGAACTCGGAGGCGAGCAACTCGTCGCTCTCGCCGACGACCACGCGGTTATGCTCCGCGTCAACTTTGACTACGTAGAGCGGCAGCGGGCGCGACAGCCCCAAGCCGCGACGCTGGCCGACCGTGTAGTGATGCACGCCCTGATGCTCGCCGAGCACGCGCCCCGACGCGTCAACGATCTCGCCCGCGCCGGGCAGACGGCGCGTCTCGCCCTCGGATTCCAGATAACGATCTATGAAGCCCGCGTAGTCGCCGTCGGGCACGAAACAGATTTCCTGCGACTCGGCCTTTTCCGACACGGCGAGGTTGAAACGCCGCGCCGCCGCGCGCGCCTCCTCCTTACGCATCTCGCCGAGCGGAAACATCGCGTGCGCCAGTTGCGCCTGCGTCAACTCCCACAGGAAATAGGATTGATCCTTGTTCGCGTCGCGCCCGCGCAAAAGTCTGTGCCGCGCGGTCGCTTCGTCCACCGAGACGCGCGCGTAATGTCCCGTCGCCACGCGCTCGCAGCCGAGGCTTTGCGCCATCCGGTCGAGCGAGGCGAACTTCAGACGGCTGTTGCAGGCCACGCAGGGAATCGGCGTCTCGCCTTCCAGATAACTCGTGACGAACGGCTGCACCACGTCGCGCTCGAAATCCTGTTCGAGATTCAGGACGTAGAAGGGAAAGCCGAGTTCTCCGGCCACGCGTCGCGCGTCGTACACGTCGTCGAGCGAGCAGCAGCGCGAGGGCAGAGGGTCGCCGTGTTCGTCCACGTTGATGTTGCGGTTCTGATTCCACAACTGCATCGTGAAGCCGACGAGTTCGTGCCCTGCCGCCTGTAAAATCGCCGCCGCCGCCGAAGAATCAACGCCGCCGCTCATCGCCACCGCAATCTTCATAAAACCTCGTGAATGGTGAATGGTAAATGGTGAATGGGGAAAACCGTTGTTTCATCGTTTACCATTCTCTATTTACCATTTACCGCTTTTGCTTCCCCTTTGCAGCGGGTGTTAAGATTCCCACACAGACAACAAATGTGCCTGACAGATAACAGTTAAGGATAACCGAAACGGCGGGAAAGTTCAGCCGTGCGAGAGAGTCCCAAATCTCAAGTACCGGGTCAATCGGGCTTTCGGACTTGAGACTTGGGACATTGGGACTATAAGCATGGAAAGAGCCATCGCAGAATACACCGTCGCCGAAGAGCCTTATTACCTGCCCGTGGCGGGCGAGGTGGAGATGTTCGAGGCGGCGAACGCGGCGCGCCTGCCCGTGATGTTGAAGGGGCCGACGGGCTGCGGCAAGACGCGCTTCGTCGAGCACATGGCGTGGCGCTTGCAGCGCCCGCTCATCACGGTGGCGTGCCATGAAGATTTGTCCGCGACCGACCTCGTCGGCCGCTTCCTGCTCGAAGGCGAAGAGACCGTCTGGCACGACGGGCCGCTCACGTCGGCGGTCAAGAGCGGCGCGATCTGTTATCTGGACGAAGTGGTGGAGGCGCGCAAGGACACGGTCGTCATCATCCACCCGCTCACCGATCACCGCCGCCGCCTGCCCATCGAGAAGCGCGGCACGATACTCGATGCGCCCGACGATTTCATGCTCGTCGTCTCCTACAACCCCGGCTACCAGTCGGTCTTGAAAGACCTCAAGCAGTCAACGCGCCAACGCTTCGTCTCGCTCGAATTCGACTACCCGCCCGCCGAACTCGAAGCCGAGATCGTCGCCCGCGAAGGGGGCGTCGAAGAGACGACGGCGCGCGACCTCGTGCAGATCGGCCACAAGGTCAGAAACCTGCGCGGCCACGGCCTCGAAGAAGGCGTCTCCACGCGCCTCCTCATCTACGCCGCCCAACTCATCGCGCGCGGCATCCCCTCGATCACCGCCGCCGAAGTCGCCCTCGCCTCGCCCATCACCGACGACCGCGAACTACAGCGCAGCATCCGCGAGATCATCACGACCGTGATCTAACTTCCCACTACTATGGACGAAGCCTTAGCCGAATACTTCCTCGAAGACGCGCTGGCGGTCTTTCGCAAGTATAAGAAACTCGCCGAGGGTGCGTTGGCGCAACTCGACGACGAGCAGTTCTTCGCGCAGATTGACGCGGAGGCGAACAGCGTCGCCGTGATCGTGAAGCACCTGGCGGGCAACATGCGCTCGCGTTGGACTGATTTTTTGACGACGGACGGCGAGAAGCCGGACAGGGATCGCGACGCGGAGTTTCGCCTTGAAGCTAGCACGACGCGGGCGGAGGTGATGAGTTGGTGGGACGGGGCTTGGCAATGCGTGTTCGAGGCGGTCGAACCGCTCAACCCGTCAGACCTCTCGCGCACGGTGTCAATCAGGGGCGAGCCGCACACGGTCGTCAAGGCGATCAACCGGCAGTTGACGCACTACGCGTATCACGTCGGGCAGATCGTGCTGCTGGCGAAGCATTTCAAATCCGGCGGCTGGGAATCTTTGAGCATCGCGCCGGGGGCTTCGGAAGCGTTCAATCAATCCATGCGCGGGAGCGAAACGTCTTGAGGCTAAGGTTAGTCCATGTGCGGTTAGTTATGAAGCGATGAGCGAGCGGGAAGAGAAAGAGATGCGCGACGCGGAGGCGAGCGAAACGGAGGCGGTTGAATCGCTGCCGGTGGCCGAAGCCCTGCGCGAACAACTCGGCGAGGTGCGGAGCGCGAGCGAGCAGCGAACCATCGCGGGACTCGTGCGCGAGATCGGCAAACTTCCCGCCGACCGCACGCGCGCCGTGCTTGAAGTGAGCGCGCAACTGGCGGCTCTGAGTTTGCGCGTGAGTCTGGAGTTTTTGCGCGCGGCGACGGGTGCGGCGCAGGTGTTGGAAGCGGCGGGGTTGCGCGAGTGGGGCGACATGGGGTGTCGGCTGGCGTCGGCCGACGTTGAGACGGGCGCGAACTTCTTTAAGGCGGGCGTGGCGGAACTGCTCGAAGTGCCCTCGGAAGCGCGCCCGCTGCTGTTTCAGGTTTGCGCGCGCCAGTCGCCGCTCTCGACCTCTATCGCCACCGAGACTTTCAAACGCGCGCCGGAACTGGCGCGCGCCGCCGGAGACGGCGAATCGCTCGCCTCGACTTACGAAGTCGCGCTTGAGATCGCGCGCCGCTCCGCGCGCCACAGTGCGGACTTTCTCGCCGCCTCGCCCGCCGCCTTCGCGCATCTGGAAAAGTATGGCGCGGCGGAAGATGCGGGGCAAAATGAAGTGGCGCGCGCCGCGCTGCACCTCGCCGCGATGTTCGCGCGGCGCGCGGGCGGCGTGGCCGCCGATGCGTGGGCGGGACTTCCCGCCGCCACCGACGGTCTCGGCGCGGAACAGGCACGCACTCTCTTTCATCACACAGAGCAGTTTCTCGAACGCGGCGGCGCGGCGGCGCTGCACTTTCTCGTTGCGGGCGGCGAGGTGCTCAGGCTCGCGCCGCAGGTCTTCACGGATTGGACGGCACTGCTCGGCACGGTCGCGGCGCAGGGCAACGCCCCGCTCATCTCGCTCGCGCGCCACAGCCCGCTTTTCTTCCACGCGCTCCCCTCACACGGGGCGCGCGCCAATTACAGAGCCGAACTGGCGCGGCGCGTCATCGCCGCGACGCGCGCCGTGGTCGAGGTGGATGCGGAGGCGGCGATCTCCTGTTTTCGTTCCGCGCCGGCGGCGTTGCGTGCGGCTTCCATCGAACAGTTTGAGCAGTGGGCGCGTGACGGCCTCGCGCTGAAACGCAACGACGCGCGCTCGCGCCGCAGTTACTACGGACTCGAAACGAGGCAGAGCAATGCCGCGCTCGCCGAGGGCGGCATGGGACTCTCGCTCGATGCGGTTGCGCCGACGCTTCGCCTCTACGTCGAGGGCTTAACGGGACGCGCCGTGGATGTCGCCTCGCTTGCGGCCGTGCCCGACGAGTCGCGCATCGGAGACGGCCGCACGATCCACCTGCCCGCGTCGGTCGCGGAGTTTGCCGACGACGAGCGCAACTTCCGTCTCTACAAAGTGCTCGCCGCGCACGCCGCCGGGCAGATCGAATTCGGCACGCACGCACGCGCCGGTAATGTTGGGGAAGGGAGCGCACCTCTGCGCGCCGCCTTCGCCTCAATCGCCGAACTCTACGCCGAAGAGAACGCCGATGCGCTCGACGCCTTCGCGCTCGACGGCTACATCAACGATCCTGCAAAGAGCGAACCCGCCCTCGCGCCCGCCGAGGAGGCGCGGCGCGCGCGCGCGAAACGGCGGCGAATGCCGAAGGAGGCCGACTATCGCGCCGTGCTCCTCCTCTTCCCGCTCCCCGTGCTTGCCGCGCGCATTTTCGGCACGCTGGAGAACGGCCGCATTGACAGGCGACTGCGCCACGCCTATCGCGGCCTCGCGCGCGATCTCGATCTCGTCCGCTCGCACCTGCGCGCGAGTCGCCCGCGCATCGCCGCCGTGCCCCTCACGCTCGTGCCCTTCGAGTTGCTCTTCCAGATCACTCTGTGCGGCGGCGCGCTCGACGACGCGCGTTCCTTCTACGGCCAGATCGTCGCGGAACTCGAATCAATCGTCGCCGATTACCTCGGCGGCGCGTCAGCCTCGGT
The DNA here is from genome assembly GCA_035296385.1 of Pyrinomonadaceae bacterium. Classification (GTDB taxonomy): domain Bacteria; phylum Acidobacteriota; class Blastocatellia; order Pyrinomonadales; family Pyrinomonadaceae; genus JAIVJZ01. The sequence continues at coordinate 25,267 of DATHBB010000171.1, forward strand.
CGCGGACACCTTGATGGCGACGAGCCGCGTCTACACGCTCTTTCAATCCGTCACGCCGCAGGAGACCGAACAGCAGGAGCAGCAGTCGGACGCGAACGACGACGGCGGCAGCGGCGCGGAGTCGCAACTCGACGACTCGAACCGGCGCGATCCGAATAACCCGGACGCGCAGCCGCAAAAAGACCCGCCGCCGAACGACGCGCGCGAACTCTTCAACGCGTGGGCGAAGTCGAACTCTTCCGTCGAGGACGCGGCCGAGCAGCTTTTCGGCGCGGAGCGTTGGACGCAGTCGCAGTCGCCGGAGCAGGAATTGGAGGCGGGCGAAGTGGCCTACAGTTACGACGAGTGGGATCGCGAACTCGCGGACACGCGTGTCAACTGGTGTCGCGTCGTCGAGAAGCGCGTCAGGAACGGCGACCGCTCGTTCGTCGAACTGACCCGCTCGCGTTATCGCGGCGTCATCTCTTCGATCAAACACCAGTTTCAGTTGATGCGGCCGGAAAGTTTGCTGCGCGTCCGCAACGAACTCGACGGCGACGACTACGATCTGGACGCCGTCATCAACTACGTCGCAGACCGCCGCGCCGACGGCCGACAGTCCGAGCGGCTCTACACGAAACGCCTGCGCCGCGAGCGCGACGTGGCCGTGTCGTTCCTGCTCGACCAGTCTTCTTCCACGGCGCGCACTATCGGCCGCCACCCCTTGCAACCTTACACGCACCCCGGCCGCCGCATCATCGAGATCGAAAAGGAAGGACTCGTCCTGATGAGCGAGGCGCTCGAAGCCGTGGGCGACGCCTACGCCATCTACGGCTTCACGTCCGAGGGGCGGCGCAACGTGAAGTTTTACGTCGTCAAAGATTTCGACGAGCGCCACTCCGAAGAGATCGAGCGGCGCATCGGCGGCATTAACTATCAACACAACACGCGGCTCGGCGCAGCCGTCCGCCACGCCGCCGCGCGCCTGCGCACGCAGGAAGCGCGCACGCGCCTGCTTGTAGTACTCTCCGACGGGCGGCCTTACGATCACGACTACGGCGACGCGCGGTACGCGCGCGAAGACACGCGTGAGGCGCTCCGGCAGGCGCGCCTCTCGGGCATCACCCCTTTTTGCATCACCATCGACCGCGACTCCGAAGCGGAACTCAAAGACCTCTACGGCGAAGTCGGCTACACGATCATAGACGACGTGCTAAGTCTTCCCGAACGCATGCCCGCAATCTACCGTAGGCTGACGACGTGAGTGGAAATTGAAGGGGGCGGCGCGGGCAGGAAAACCGGCGGGCGCGAGAAAATTAAAAGGGTGAGTCTCGGAAACTTGCAGGTAAACGAGACTCACCCTTTTGCCTCTAGCTCTTCATGTTTGGAGCACACGCCGAAACGCATCGCCTCACAGGAGACTCAAAATCGGCTCCGCGCTCGCGTGTCGGGCGGGATTTTACGCCCGCCTGCGCGGCGCGTCTGCGCGCTGACGTACAGAATAAAAGTTCCGTTCGTTATATTTTCGCCAAACAGAATTCGTAAAAACGGTCAAACGATTGCGCGCAAGAATGCAGGGTGCTCGTCATTCTTGTAATTGTAACTTTGAACCGCACGCGCTCATCCGGCTGGCCGAAAGCCGGACGAACCGCAGGCGTGTGCGGTGAAATTCAACCAGGCGGCTTCACACAGGAGGAACTTCAATGCGACGAATTTTGGCTCTTTTGAGCCTTGCGGCTCTGGCGACCTTCGGGGCGGCTTGCGCCGCCACCGACAACGCGAACGTGGGTAATGCCAACAACACGAACGCCGGAAACCTGAACGCCACCAGCGGCACGACCAACGGAAACACGGGCGGCACGACCGGCGCAACGACCGGAACCGGCGCGACCGGCACGACCGCCGCGCCCGACAATCTGAACACCGGCAACGCGAACTCCGGCAACACTAATAACGCGAACTCCGGTAATACGAATCGGGGTAACGCGAACAACACCAACGCGGGCAACGGTAACGCCAACAGCGGCACGATGCGCGGCGGCAACACGAACACGGGCACGGGCGCAAACCGCAACACCCCGTAGTTTCGCCCGAACGACTCCGCGAGTCTAAATAACGATGAAGTGGGAACGCGGAACGATGAACTGAAAGCAAGTGTCTTTCAGTTCATCGTTCCGCGTTCCTACTTCATCGTTTTGCTTTGCGTCTCTGCGGTGCAAGGTTTCGCTTAAACCCAAACGCACGCGGGCGCTTATGCTTTACCGAAGAAGCGAAAGGTGAGTCCCGCCGTCACGCCGCGCGGGTAGCCGGGCGTTCCGTGAATGCGTGGGACGGCGGCGTCGTTCGGTCTGAGCCGCGACTCGAAATAGTTCTGCGTCTCGAAGTAGCGTTTGTCGGTCAAATTGTCTATCGAGAAATTGAAGTCAACCCAGCGCCGTAGGCGTTTCGTCAAACTGAAATCGATCACGTCGAGGCCGGAGGCGCGCAAGGCCGCGTCGTCCGGGTCGAGCCGGTAGTTGCCCGTGTGACGGTAGCCGAGCGAGGCGCTCAGGCCGCGATAGCCGGAGAGGATGAGCGCGGCGTTCGCGACCGTGTGCGGCGCGCCGTCAACATATGAGCGCGGGCGCGTGCCGCGAAAGAAGGCGTTGCTAACCTGAGTCAATCCGCCGTTGAAAGACAGGTGCTTCGTCAGCCGCGCCGAAGTCTTGAACTCGAAGCCGTAAGAACGGCTCGCGCCGGTGAACTCGAAACTGCCGTCGTCCGGGACATAAATTTGTTCGTTCGAGCGGTCGATGAGAAAGATGTCCGTGACGAGCGAAAAGCGTCTGAAGTTGTGCGACGTGCCGAGCTGGTAGAAATTCGTCGTCGCAACTTTCGGCGCTGTCGGCTGGCCTACGACGCCGCGCGCGTCCTGGCTCGAAATGCCGCGCCCGTAGTTGAAATAGAAGACGGCGGGGAACTTGTCCGAAGGCGCGTAAGACGCGCTGAACTTCGGCTGGAAGCGCGCGGCGTGCTCCGTGCCCGAACCCTTGGGCGAGACTCTGTCGTCCACGTCGAAGCGAAAATAGTCGAAGCGCAGACCGGCCTCGACGTGCAGGTGACCGTGCAGAAAGTCCACGCCGTTTTGCGCGTAGCCGCTCGCGTTCGTGACGCGCACGCGCGCATCGGTCAGGAGCCGCGTCGTGACGTTCGGGCTGATCTCCGCGCCGACCGTGATGGGGTTGCGCCCGACCGTCGGGTAGAGTCCCACGTTGATCTGGTTGTCGTGGTAATTTGCGCCGAGTGTGACGAGCGCGGGGTTGTTGAAGAATTTGTAAGGGCGCAAATATTGGACGTTAGCGCCTTCCTGCAAGCGCGAGTCGTGCTGTTGAATCTCGTCGCCGTTCACTTCGTCCGCGAGGAAGAAGGTGAAGTTTGAATAAAGGTCGAAGAGTGAGCGAGAGACGAAAGCGTCGGCCTTGAAGGTCGCGCCCGAGGCCGACTCGTTGCGGAAATAGAGGCCGATTGTGCCGCTCTGGACGCGACCGCCGCTGTCCGGGTCGAGCGCGCCGAAGCGATCCAGACGCCCCGCCGCCACTTCGTCGAGCGGAATCTGGCCGGAGGAGAAAAAGTTGTTTCGCGCCGCGTTCAGTTTGACGCCTGCGGCGCGCTTGTCGCTCAAGCGGCGCGTGTAGTTCAACGTCAGGTTGTCGCGGCGGTAGCGCAGAGGGTTTTGGAAAGGGCCGTCGGTGCGCGACGCTTCGTAGGCGACGAAGGCGTCGGCGCGTTCGAGTCGCGGGCTGTAGGCGAGAAAGGTGCGGAAGGTGTCGAACGAGCCGCCTTGCAGCCGGAGGGTGAGCGTGTCGGGCAGAGACTCGCGCAGGCGTATGTGGACGACACCGAGACCGGAGAAGTCGCCGTACTGCGCGTTGAAAGGACCGTTCAGGATGTCAACGTCCTGCACGAGTTCGGGCGTCAGGCTCTTCAGGCCGCCGAGATAGCCTTGCCCGTGCCCCTGCGTCGCCTGATTCTGCTGCACGTCGTTGACGAGAACTTTGAGGCCGCCGCCCACGCCGCCGTGATCGAGGTTAAAACCGAAGCGGCGTATTTCGAGCGACTTGCCGCCGCCTTCGTGTTGTCCGGCGTTGATTCCGGCGCTCAAGGTCTGGAAGAGTTGATCGTCTCTGAGAAACAGTGTGTTGTTGAAGACGGCGTCGTTGCGCCGGTCGAGCACAGGGTCGAGCGCGGTCGCTTCGATGCGTACGCTTTCGTGAACGGGCGGGATGACGTAAGCGACACGGACGGAGAGATTTTCGCTCGACTCGTCGGGGTTGATGGTTTTAGAGACGAGCGCGAGATTCTTTCCGAAGAACCTGAGCGACAGAGTTTCGGCGGGCACAACGGCGCGAAAGTTTCCTTCGGCGTCGCTCTCGATTCGCTGCTCGCCCGAAGCGTAGCGGACGAGTATGGAGACGCCCGCGACCCGTTCGTTCTGCTGCGTGATAATCGTGCCGGAGAGCGTGCGCGCCGTCGGCTGCGTCTGCTGCGCCGCAATTGCGGCGGGCAGAGAAAGTATGACTAAAAGAATAAAGGGCGCAAGTTTTTGCATGGCGGCTATTGTACACTGAGGACATGACGGACAAAGAGCAGTTCACAATCGGGGTCGAGGAAGAATACCAGATCGTTGATCGGGAGACGCGCGAGTTGCGCCCGCGCGCCCTGCGTATCCTGCCGGAGGCGCAAGAGGCTGTGGGCGAGAGCGTCACGCCGGAACTCTACCTCTCGCAGATCGAGATCGGCACAAATATCTGCGCGACGCTCGGAGAGGTGCGCGACGAACTCACGCACCTGCGCCGCGAAGTCATCTCCGCCGCCGAATCCGACGGCCACTGGATCGCTGCGGCGGGCACGCATCCCTTTTCTCACTGGGCGGATCAAGAGTTGACGCCCAAGCGTCGTTATCGCGGCATCGCGGATGAGTACGAACAACTGGCGCGCGAGCAGTTGATCTTCGGCTGCCACGTCCACATCGGCATGCGCGACCGCGAGGCGGCGATTCATGTGATGAACCGCGCGCGACTGTGGCTCGCGCCGCTTCTGGCGCTCGCCGCCAACTCGCCCTACTGGCTCGGCTGGGATACGGGCTACGCCAGTTTCCGCACCGAAATCTGGCGGCGCTGGCCGATGTCCGGCACGCCGCAAGTCTTTCGCTCGCGCGAAGAATACGACGCGCTCGTCGCAACTCTGGTCGAAACCGGAAGCGTGTCGGACGGGACGAAAATCTACTGGGACGTGCGCCCCTCGGCGCGCTACGAAACGCTCGAATATCGCGTCACGGACGTGTGCCTGACGATTGACGAAGCCGTCATGATCGCCGGACTCGTGCGCGCGCTCACGCGCACCGCCTACGCACACTACATGCGCGGCGAACCGCTCACCGAAGTGCGCCCCGAACTGCTCCGCGCAGCCAAGTGGCGAGCGGCGCGCTACGGCCTCGACGCAGAACTGGTAGATGCGCGCGACGGCTGCGCGCGCCCCGCCGCCGAACTCATCGAAAAGCTGCTCGCGCACCTGCGCCCCGCGCTCGAAGAGGACGGCAACTGGGATGAAGTCGCCGCGCTCACGCGCTACACGCTGGCGCGCGGCAACGGGGCGGCGCGACAGCGTCAGGTCTTCACGCGCACCGAGAGCTACGAGGCCATCGTCGATCTCATCGTCAGCGAAACGGCCAAAGGCACGGAGCGTGCGTCGTCGTAAAGGGGCGCAGGCCATCGTAAAATTGAAGGGAGATGTTACCTGCGCGTCGCCGGTAAGCGCGTGAGCGAATCGTTAAGGAAGCCGCGTGATGGACGAGCGAAAGAGGCGTCTGAAGAAAGAGTACCTGCAACAGCGCAGGGCGATGGGCGTCTTCCTCATACGCAATACGGTCAACGACAAGGTGCTCGTCGGCGTCGGTCTCGATCTTTCAGGCATCATCAACAGCCACAAGTTCCAACTGGCGGCGGGCGTTCACCGCAACCGGCGTCTGCAAAGCGATTGGAACGCGCTCGGCGGCGCGAACTTCACCTTCGAGATTCTCGATCAACTCGAACCGCGCGCGGACGCCGAAGACGACGGGCGACAGGATTTGGCGTTTCTCGAAGAACTCTGGCTGGAGAAGTTGCAACCGTTCGGCACGCGCGGCTACAACAAACGCAAGCTGACGAGAGAAGAGATGCTGCGGCGAATCGCAGCCGGACAGTCGCCCAAACACTGACGCTCGAATTACGCGGAAAATTTCGTTCCGGCCTGGGCAGATTTTACCAGCCCCGTCTCAACCAGCCGGTTGAGACGCCTGAGAGCGGTGCGGTATAGTGTGTGAGCAAATTAGGGAGGCTTGGGCTAATTGGTAAGTCAGCAGTCTTGAGTCCCGTTGTCTCTGTCGCTATATTATTTTCTATGAGAATTACTCAAAGAAAAGGTGACATAGCAACTGCTCAGGCCATAGCAACCTTTACACGTTTGGGCTACGATGTGTCCATTCCGATAACGGAATCTGCTAAATATGACTTAATCGTTGATACGCCCGATGGACTCAGACGGGTACAGGTTAAATATAGCAGTGATCGGAAAGTGGGTTTAAGAAACATCCACTCAAACGCGAGCGGGTATGTGGTGAAAAAATGTGAGCCGAACGCTTACGATTGGCTCTATATCCTCTATGCGGCGCAAACTGGATTTGAGGAATATCTGTTACCCGAATGTTTTGCGGGTCGAAACTCTGTAAGTCTCACCCCATATTCCAGGATTCTGATGGAAGGGTAGCCTAATTGGTAAGGCAGTAGTCTTGAAAACTACCGCACGAAAGTGCTTGCAGGTTCGAGTCCTGTCCCTTCCGCCATTTTGAATTTAAGGTTCGGAGACGCATGACGGGTTCGAGTCCCTCAGCCTCCGTTTGATTTGAGACGCACGCTTGAGCCGCCCCCGCTTGCCGCAGAGCATGGGCGGCTCGTTCAGTTTGCGGTTGGCGTGTGATGATAAGGAGTGAGGACGGATCATGCTCGAATTTTTGACGTGTGAAACGGTGGCGGGCGCGGCGCGTGCGGCACTCTCGTCGGGGCAGACGCTCGCGGCGAATCTCTGGCTGTGGCAGGCGCAAGCAGCGCCGACGCCTACCCCGCAAGCCGCTCTGCAAACAACACCCACGCCGATCACGCCCGCCGCACCGCCTCCACCGGAGAGCAACGTCAACTGGGCGATCCGTTTCTGGAACAACTACCTCAACCAGAAACTTGAGATCGGCGACACGCTCAAAATCTCCGTCGCCTCGCTCATCCTCGGCGTGCTCATTCTGCTCGCCGCGTGGGTCTTGTCGCGCACGCTTCGCAGGTTGCTCGAAGGGCGTCTGGCCGCGCGCACACATCTCGATCCGGGTTTACAGTTCACGCTGCTCAGGCTCACGCATTACGTGATTCTGACGGTCGGCATCATTCTCGCCGCGAGCGTCGGGTTGAACGCGAATTTCACTTCAGTCGCCGTCATCTTCACCGCGCTCTCGGTCGGCATCGGCTTCGGCTTGCAGTTCATCGCGGGCGACATCGCCTCCGGCTTCATACTGCTCTTCGAACGCCCCGCGCGCATCGGCGACTGGGTCACGATCACGGGGCCGGACAGCAAGCTCACCGAAGGCCGCGTGCAGGCGATCAACCTGCGCACGACATCCGTGCTGACCAACGACCGCATCACCGTCATCGTCCCGAACTCGAAACTCGTCAACGACAACCTCGTCAACTGGTCTTACGCAGACCGACGCTCGCGCATCAGTGTGCCCGTCGGGGTCTCCTATAACGCGGACGTTGATCTCGTCACGGACACGCTCTTGCGCGCCGCCGAAGGGATCACGCACGTCTTGCCCGAACCGAAGCCGAACGTGCAGTTCCTCGGCTTCGGCGAATCGTCGCTCGACTTTCGCCTGCTCGTCTGGACGGACAGGCCGCGCCGCCACCCGCAGATCAAAAGCGACATTAACTACCGCATCTGGCGTCTCTTCAAAGAGGCCGGAATCGAAATCCCCTTCCCGCAGCGCGATCTCAACCTGCGCGGCGCGTCGCTTCGCCTGGACACGCCCGGCGGCCAACATCTCAGGCTCTCCGGCGCGGACGAAGAGGACGAAGAGCGCGAAGAAAATCTGACGCGAAGATAAAACTTTCGGGGAAAGGGGAAGGGGGAAGGGATAAAGGTAAAGACAGGAAGCAGGAATTGACTCGCGCCGCTATAATTGTCTTACTCTGATTCTTTACCCTTTCCCCCTTCCCTTTTCCCTTTCCCCCTACTCATTACCCTTACCCTTTTTTGCACACTTCTGCTAGGCTGTTATCGTTTCTATGAATGAACTGCCACTCAGTAAAGCGTTCGACTAAAAGAGACGGAGTTGTCCCCCGAATGCGTTCCGCACGTTCCCTGAATCCGAGCCAGCGCGCCGCCGTGCCCGATAAGCGCGAAGCCATCTTGCGCGCCGCCACCAAAGTCTTCGCCACGAACGGCTACTTCAACTCGAAGGTGGCCGACGTGGCGCGCGTCGCGGGCGTCGCCGACGGCACGGTCTATCTCTACTTCAAGAGCAAAGAGGAAATCCTGCGTTCGATCTTCGAGCGCGGCGTGAATGATGCCGTCACGGACGCGCGCGCCGAGGTCGCCTCGCTCACGGACGCGCGCGAGAAGTTGCGCCGCATCGCGCGCCTGCATCTCGAACGGCTCGGCGCGGATCGCGATCTGGCCGTCGTCTTTCAAGTCGAACTGCGCGGCTCGACGAAGTTCATGGAAGAGTTTTCCGCAGCCGGTCTCGCCGAGTACCTGCGGCTCATCCGTGAGACGCTGGAAGAGGGGCAGCGCGCCGGACTCTTTCGCGCGGAACTGAACGCGAAAGTCGTCGCCAAGATTCTCTTCGGCGCGCTCGACGAGATGGCGACCAACTGGATTCTCTCGCCGCGCGCCTACAAGCTCGCGCCGCTGGCCGATCAAGTGCTCGACATTTTTCTGAACGGAGTAAGCACCAGCAGATGACCGCAGACCCCAAGACGAACAGCGCGAACACGACGGAGACGGACGCCGCAAACGCGACCGCCGCAGCAGCAACAACAGCGGCGGGAGGCGAAGCGACTACCGCCGCGACGGGCGCGGAAGATTTCATACACATCCCGCTGCCCACGCGCGTCCCGCTCTCCGCGGACGAACCTCAGACGCTCGCGGAAGTTTTCGAGCGCGCCGTCACGCGTCACCCCAAGCGCGACGCGCTCAACTACAAGCGCGACGGCGTGTGGCGCTCGATCTCCTCCGCCGAATTGCTCGAACGCGCGCAACTCATCGCCTACGGACTCTACGCGCTCGGCCTCCGGCGCGGTGAACGCGCGGCCATTCTCTCCGAGAGTTCGCCCGAATGGACGCTCACGGACGCGGGCTGCCAGTTCGCAGGCGTCGTTGATGTTCCCATCTACCCGACGCAAGCGCCGCCGCAGGTGCGCTACATCCTCGACGATTCGGGCGCGCGCGTGCTCTTCGTGCGCAACCGCGACTCATTCCAGCGCATCTTCGAGGCCATCGACGGCGCGCCCGCGCTCGAACACCTCGTTTTCTTCGAGCCGGAGGGCGCGGAAGAGACCGGCGCGACGACGCTCGAAGCGTTGATCGAACGCGGGCGCGCGCTGCGCGACGAACAACCCGATTTAATCAACGAACTCGCGCACGCCGCCAAACCGGAAGACCTCGCGACGATCATCTACACTTCCGGCACGACGGGCGAGCCGAAAGGCGTCATGCTCACGCACTCGAACCTCGTCACGAATCTGATCGACAGTTCCGGCCATCTCGCCTTCAGCGAGACAGACGTGGCGCTCTCCGTGCTCCCGCTCTCGCACGTCCTCGAACGTCTCGGCATGTACATGTACATTTATCACGGGATGAGCGTCTTCTACGCGGAGTCAATCGAGAAGATCGGCGAGAACATACGCGAGGTGCGCCCGACCGTCATGCTCTGCGTGCCGCGTCTCTTCGAGAAGATTTACGCGCGCATACAGGAGAAGGCCACCGCCGCCGGAAAACTCCAGGCCGGAATACTCGCCTGGGCGGTCGGCGTCGGGAAACTCTGGGCGCAAACCGTGGTCGCGCGCAAGCCCGTCCCGCCGCTCTTGCAGTTGAAGCACAATCTCGCCACGCGTCTCGTCTTCTCGAAGTGGCGTGCGGGCTTGGGCGGGCGTATGCGCCTGTTCGTCTCGGGCGGCGCGGCGCTGCCCGAAGAGATCGGCTACATCTTCATGGGCGCGGGCGTGCCCATCGTGCAGGGCTACGGGCTGACTGAAACTTCGCCCGTCATCGCCGCCGGGACGCTGGAAGACAACCGCATCGGCACGGTGGGGCGACCGATCAAAAACGTCGAAGTGCGCATCGCGCCCGACGGGGAGATCGAGACGCGCGGGCCGAACATCATGCGCGGCTATTACAAGAAGCCCGCCGAGACGCGCGCCGTTTTCACGGACGACGGCTGGTTCAAGACGGGCGACATCGGCTTGATTGACGCGGACGGCTTCCTGAAGATCACGGACCGCAAGAAGGAGCTTTTCAAAACGTCGGGCGGCAAGTACATCGCGCCCTCCGTCATCGAGACGCGCATCAAGAGCTCGCGCTTCGTCAATCAAGTCGTGCTCGTAGGCCACGGGCGCAAGTACCCGGCGGCGCTCATCGTCCCCGACTGGGAACAACTCCGCGCCTACGCGCAACACAAAGGCATACGCGACGGCGTCGGGACGCCCGCAGAGATGTGCCGCCACCCGCGCCTGCTCGATCTCGTGCAGCGACAGGTTGAGGCCTCGTGCGCCGACCTCTCGCAGTACGAACGCGTCAAGCGCATCGCGCTGTTGGAGCGCGAACTCTCCATCGAAGGCGGCGAACTCACGCCCACGCTCAAGGTCAAACGCCGCGTCGTTGACGAAAAATATCGCGACGTGATCAACCGCCTTTACGCGAACAGTTAAAACCTGAAACCTACGCGCGGCGAGCATCGTTAGATAACTTTCCGCTTGTAGCGGCAGAAGAGATTCACCGCAGAGGCGCAGAGCAAAGCCGCAAGAGGCGTCGCAGAGGAAAACGATGAAGTAGGAACGCGGAACGATGAAGTAAAAGCAACTGTCTTTAGTTCATCGTTCCGCGTTCCTACTTCATCATTTGTTTTCTCTGCGCCCGTCTCTGCGGCTTTGCTCTGCGCCTCTGCGGTGAATGCTTTTAGTCGTAGTTAATTTTAATCGAACAACAAACGGCCATGAGTCTTAAGAACATCATCACTTTACTGCGCGAGGCCGTCGGCGGCTCGGAGCAGGATTTCACGAAAGGCAGCATCAACCGCGCCATCGTGCTGCTCTCCGTGCCGATGATCCTGGAGATGATGATGGAGTCGCTGTTCGGCGTCGTCAACATCCTCTACGTCGCGCGGCTCGGCGCGGAATCAATCGCCACCGTCGGCCTGACCGAGTCCATGCTCACGATCATCTTCGGCATCGCGATGGGACTCAGCATGGCGACGACGGCGACGGTCGCGCGGCGCACCGGCGAGGGCGACACGGAAGGCGCGGCGGTCGCCGCAGTTCAAGCCATCATGCTCGGCGTGCTCACGTCGCTGCCCGTGGCCGTCGTGGGCGTCGTGTACGCGCCCGCGCTCCTGCGGGTGATGGGGGCGGAGGCGGGCGTCGTCGCGAGCGGCTCTACTTACGCGGCGATCATACTCGGCGGCAACGTCTGCATCATGCTGCTGTTTCTCATCAACGCGATCTTTCGCGGCGCGGGCGACGCGGCGGTGGCGATGCGCTCGCTCTGGATCGCCAACCTCGTCAACATCGCGCTCGACCCCTGCCTCATCTTCGGACTCGGCCCCTTCCCCGAACTCGGCGTCACCGGCTCGGCCATCGCCACGACCATCGGGCGCTCAACGGGCGTCGTCTATCAACTCTGGATTCTGCTCGGCGGGCGCAGCCGCGTCAAAGTTACGCGCGCGCACCTGCGGCTCGATCCGGCTGTGATGATGAGACTGCTGCGGATTTCTCTGGGCGGGATGTTTCAATATCTCGTGGCGACGGCGAGTTGGCTGGGGCTGACGCGCATCGTCGCCATCTTCGGAAGCGAAGCTCTGGCGGGCTACACGCTCTCGCTCCGCATCATCATCTTCGCGCTCCTGCCTTCGTGGGGCATGGCGAACGTGGCGGCCACGCTCGTCGGGCAGAATCTCGGCGCAGGCCAGCCGGAGCGCGCGGAGCGTTCGGTGTGGCGGGCGGGATTGAGCAACATGATCTTTCTCGGCGCGGTCGCGCTCGTCTTCGTCGTCTTCGCCGAACGCATCATCGGCCTCTTCACGGGAGACGCGGGCGTCGTCGCCTACGGCGTCTCAAGCCTGCGCCTCTTGAGCTACGGCTACATTTTCTACGCCTACGGCATGGTGATGGTGCAGGCGTTCAACGGAGCGGGCGACACCTTCACGCCGACCATGATCAACCTCGGCTGCTACTGGCTCTTCCAAATCCCGCTCGCCTACGCCCTCGCCATCCCTTTCGATCTGGGCGCAACAGGCGTCTTCGCGGCGATTCCCGTTAGCGAATCGCTGCTCACCATCGTCGCCGTAATCTTCTTCCGGCGCGGGCGTTGGAAGACGCAGGAAGTTTAAGTTGTCCGTGGTCAGTAGTCAGTTGTCCGTTGCATGTGGCTCTCACATGCGTGGCTAAAGATTGAATTGATCAACTGACGACAGACAAAGAACAACTGACAACGGACTACGGACAACTGACGGTTTTTACTTCAACGTCTCTTTCGTCCAACTTTTGATCGCCGCGCTCATCTCGTCGAGTTGTTCGTCGAAGAAGTGTCCAGCGCCGGTGATAACCTGAACGCGGGCGTGAGCTTCGGGCGGGATTTCGGCGGCGAGCGTTTGGAGTGTGGCGATGTCGCCGAACTCGTCGCGGTCGCCGTGGACGAAGAGCAGGGGCTTGCGGCATTCTCTGAGGAATGAGAAATCGTAGCCGCGCTCGGCGATGCTGACGGGCGTGCCGATGGCGACGAGCGCGCTCACGCGCGGGTCGTGTGTGCCCGCTTCCAGCCCGACGCGCGCGCCGAAGGAGAAGCCCGCGACGAGGAGCGGCAAATTGGGGTAGCGTTCGACGAGATAGTCGAGCGCGAGATGCGCGTCCGCTTGTTCGCCGCGCGCGTGGTCGTGCGTGCCGGTCGTCTGGCCGACGCCGCGAAAGTTGATGCGGAGGGCGACCGCGCCCGCGTCGTTCAAGGCGCGCGCGGCGCGGAAGACGACTTTGTTGTGCATCGTCCCGCCGTGCAGGGGGTGCGGGTGGAGTACGAGCGCGGCGGCGCGTAAGCCCGCAGAGGCGGGCGGCTCTTTCAAGATCGCTTCGAGCCGCCCGTGCGGGGCGGGTATGAAAAGATTGCCGACCGGATACAAAGTTAGTTTCCACCTCACGACGAAGAATTTCGGGAATCTCGATTGGTGAGAGACTAGCAGAGAAGCGTGCGGGCGCAAATGTAGGGGGCGCGGCTTCGGGCGGGCGGCGGTAGGTAGAAAAAGAGCGGGCGCGAAAACTAACTTTCGCGCCCGCTCTTTTTGTTTGATGCGCGGGCGAACCGGCGTTGCTGCCGGTTCGCCCGCAGGTTAAAGCGGCTTTTGATCGCCGCGAGTGTTTAGGGCAGCGCCTCGATGTTGACGATGAAGCGGAACGCTCCGTCGCGCATCACGCCGAAGAGGAACTGCACGTTCATGCTCTGCCCGTTCGCCAGCGGCGTGCCGAGCGCCACGGTCGGCACCCTCAGGCTGCTGTTGATGCCGCCGCCGCGCGGCTGGTTGGGCGGTTCTTCAAGGGTCGTGCCTTCGATGGTCGTCGGCTGACCGTTGATCATGACGTTGTTGATGGTGGTTGAAGTGAGCGCCCGCAGGTCTGCCTGTCCGGGGCCGTCGCCCGGGCTGCCCAGAGTGGTTAAGTCAACAATACGGAAGCGGAGGCGTGTCACCGCCGTGCCCGTGTTGTTGGTGATCTTGCGCCGGATGCTCAGGAAGCCGAACGCCGACTTGTTTGGGTCGCACGGAGGCGTGTCGGGCGCGCCGCAACCGAGTCGCTTGCGGTTCTCCCCGCCGCCGGGCGTCTGTGTCGGATCAACGAGGCCCAGACGCTCGAACTGGTTACGTTCAATCGGGCTGCTCCTGTTTTCCGGCCCCGGTGCGCCGAGAATCGTCGGCACGGTAGAGCCTGCCGTCGGTCCGGGGAACGGTATGTTGTCCACGGCGACGAGCTGGAAGTCGGAGGCGTTATCTCCGGTGTCCTGCGGGAAGCTGGACGCCAGATTGATTTTGCGCACGTAGGCGTGCTGCACGTTCGGCCTGGTGTTGGCCGTGCGCGGCAGCCCGTTGCCCTCGATGTAGGGCCAGCTTCCGCCGTTGCCGACGAAGCCGACCGAGTCGATGGTGACGTTAAAGGTGTTGTCCACCAGAGCGATGCCCTGATTGTTCGGGAACAGGTCGTTGAAGGACAGCGACAAGTCGAGCGGCGCATAAGCCGCCAGACTGTAGCCCGAAGCCGTCGGACTCGCGTTGCTGTTGCCGATGAGGATGTGTCCTCGTCGCGGGATGGTTGTGCCCGCGGGCAGGGTCAGGAGCGAATCGTTGGAGCCGCGCCTGAGTGCGTAGCCGCTGATGCTGATCGTCGCATCCGTGTTGTTGTACAGCTCGACGTACTCGTCGTTCACGTTGGACGTGGTCGGAGTCGGACTCGGGCTGGCCGGAGGCGGCTGAACGACGCCTGACTGGCGGAACTCGCTGATGATCACCTCGCCCGGCTGAGCCAATCTCGGGGTTGGCGTCGGCGACGGCGAGGTGCTGCCGCTGTTGCAGATGGCGAGCGTGTAGTTGCCGCCGCCGTTGACGACAGTTTCATGAACGACGACGACGTAGGTAGCCCCCGCCGGAACCAGGACCGAATAAGAGGCCGGTATGTTGGCCGCCGGACTGGTGCCGAGGTCGCCCAAGTAGTTGGCCGACTTGTTGGCCGGATCGTAAGCGTTCAGGTAAGCCGCGCTGAACATGTTGGCCGTGGTTGCCTGAAGCGTGATCCGGATGCAGGCCGCCTGGCTGCTCGTGTTCTGGAAGGTGTACTGGTCGTAGCGAACCGTCCCGGGTCCGGCAAACTCGCCGGGGAACGGCTTCGTGCTGCAGGCGCTCGGATTCGCGTCGCGGTTGAGGCGGTTGGTTTGCGTCATGTCGCCGGCGGCAATGCTGCCGTTGATCGGCGGAGTGACGGCCTCGCAGGCGAGGTTTTCCCGCGCAGTGAAATTCGCGTCGGTGACCGGGCCTTGCAGGTTGTTGTAAGTGCGGCTCGGCGGCGTGTACGTGTTGTTGCTGCCGGAAGGCGTCACGGTGTAGTTGCCGCCGCGCGTCAGGTTCGGGAACGAGTAGAAGCCGCCGCCGGAAGTGACGGTGGTTCTCGATTCCGTGCCGGTGAGCGTGATGGTAATGCCGTCAATGCCCGCCGCGCCGTTCTCCGTGGTGACGCGCCCGCTGATGCTCGCCTGCGCGAGGAGCGAGAAGTTGGCGTCCGTAACGTTCGCGTTCAGGTTGTTGTAAGTGCGACTCGGCGGCGTGTAGTCGAAGCCCGGCGTCGTCGGCGTGACGGTGTAGCTGCCGCCCGCGACGAGGTTCGGGAACGAGTAGTTGCCGTTCGCGTCGGTGTTGGTGGTCGCGGTGGTCGTGCCGCTCAAAGTGATCTGGATACCGGCGACGCCGTTTCCGCCACTGTCGGTCACGCGACCGCTGATGGAGACGGTGGAGACGCCGAAGCGCGAGCAGGGCTGCGCGTTCGTCGAGAGTAGAACCGTGTCGATGCGCGCGCCGGACTGTCCGGGCGCGATGGTGTTGGCATCGGCGATGACCGTCCACTTGAGTTGCACGCTCTGGCCGTTGGCCGTCGGCGGCAAGTTGACGACCGAGGTGATGAACTCCGGATTATCCGTCGTACCGGCGGAAACACCCGTCCACGCGTTGCCTTGGTTGATCGAGCCGTTGTAACCGCCGCTGACGAAACTGCCGCCCGCCGCGATGATCTCTCTGAACGGCTGAGCGCCGATCTTGATGTGCAACTGCATGCCGTCGAAGTTGTCTTCGAGGTTGTAGAGGTTGCGGAAGCTCACGCGCGCCTGTCCGGTGTTGACCGGGAAGGTCGGCGAGATGAGATCGGCTGTGCCGGCGTTGGTCGGGTTCGTGGTGAACGCCGAGTTGGGCGGGGTGTCCGATTTGGCGGAGTTGGTCTGCCAGGGCATGCCCGCGCCGGAGCGCTGCGTCGTCCAACCGGCAGGCAGCGCCGGAGGCGTCACGCCGTCGAAGTTCTCGAAGGTGGTGAGCGCTGCGGGCTGACCGACGTTCAGGAAGTACGTGTAGGTGATCGGGCCGAGACTGCTCTCGACCAAGATGCTCAAAGGAATCGCCGCGCCGCAAGCGGTCTCGACGGGCACGGTGTAGTCGATGGTCTGCGAATCGGTTTCGCCGGGCGTGACCGTGCCGTAGTTGGCTACGTTGTTGGCGCCCGTGATGGTGGCCGTCGTGTTATCAGCGTTGTGCGCGCACAGGATGTTGGTGAGCGGGATGCTGATGCGGGCGGTTTCGCCCGGTTCGACGACGCCGTCGCCGTCGCCCGTCTGTTCCGTCGCGGTGACGTTTCCGAGCCGCAGGTTCACGGGGTCAAAACTTTCCGTGACGCTCGTACCCGCGATGCTCGCGCGGAAGCCCGCGCCGCGAATGCGGAAGCCTTCCCAGATTTCGAGTTCGTCCGCGCCGGCGGCAGCCGCGCAGTTGGCGGCGAGAATCGAATCGCGCCCCTGGAGTTGCGTCGGGCTGGCGGGGTCGAGTTTCATGCCGTCGGTAACCATCTGGAGCATGCGATTGTTGCCGCCCAGAAGGCCGTATTTCTCTATGAGTTTGGCGCGCACTTCCCACAGCGCCGTACACCACACCTCGCCCTGATTATGGACCTGGGTGGCCGAACCCGGGTTCACGGGGAAAGCCGCGTCGCTGACGTTGATCTGCGCCGGGTCGATGTCGGCGAGGGTGAGCGGGTTGTGCGATCTGCCGTTGGCGGCGACGGCGGATTTAACCGCGTAGGGGAAACGACGGATGCCGCGATAGTAATCGCGCGTGTCGTAAGCGCCCATCGGGTAGAGTTGCTTGCCGTCGGTGTCCATCTTGCCGATGACGGAGTTGATCGAGAGGCCGTAGAAGTCCGACCAGCCTTCGCCCATGCCCGCAGCCGCGTCGGTGTTCAGGCCGAGCGCGTTGGCGTGCAGGCGGTTCGACGTGCCGTGCGTCAACTCGTGGATGATGACATCCTGATCGAGGTCGCCGTCACGATTGGTTTGCCCCGCCGCCGTGAAGATGTACATCTGCATGCGACCGGGAGTGCCGTCGGGCGGGGTCAGGAAGTTGGCATTGTTCGTGCCGGAGAAGTCCTGCGCCTGCGCGAGGACGGGGTCGCCGCCCACGCCGCCGCGATTGAAGTTGTCAACCTGGAAGTTGCGCGCGCCCTCGACGAAGCCGAGGTCGTAGAGGCGGTCGTGATAGCGGTTCGACCAGAAGAAGAGGTTGACGACCGCGCCCATGCGGAACTGTGCATCCGAAGGGTTGGTAGAACCAGCCGGATCAGCCGAGCCGTCGGGACGGTAGGTGAAATTAAAGACGCGATTCGTCGCGGTGGAGCGCCCGCCGTCCGGGTCGGACATGGTTGGGGGGTCAATGCCGTCCGGGGCGACGAGGTCTAAACCGGCGTCAACGTTGTTGCCGGTCGTCGAAGGGTTCGGGCCGGCGGAATCGGGAATCCAGCCGAGCAAGTTGGATTCGTGCTCGCTCACGAGCGTGATGTTCGTGCGCATGATGCCCGGCGCTTGCGGGACGGGCGGCGCGATGGCCTGCGGCGGACCGAGCGGATTGATCGGCGTCGGGCTGTCGTCGTTGTAGACGTTGTAGGTGACGGCCTGCGTCTGATCCTGCGTCATGTTCTTGCGCCAGAGCAGGACGCCCGTGTTGGCGTCGATGACCGAGTAGTAGGCGGTTTCAGAGTCCCACAAGAGCATCGAATAGGCGAGCACGGCGTGGCCGGGCACGAGCGGGAAATAGACGAGCGAGGTCTTGGTCTCTTCCTTGAGCGGGCCGCGCGAAACGACCTGCTTGCCGTTATCGTCTGTGCCGATGACGGAGAGGGTGCTCGCGTCAACTTTGACGTTGATGCTCCTGATGCCGGCGGCGACTGCGTCAGTCGCGTTGAGGCCGGGCGTAGAACTGAGCCTTTCGGAGCGCAAGCCCGCGGCGAGCAGGCCGGTCGTGCGCACCAGACGCCCATCCGGCGTCAAGATGCCGCGCACGTAGCCCTGAAACACGGGGATGCCGTTGATCTCCTGCTCCAATTCGACGAACGCGAGATTGCCCGACGGATTCGCGTAATCGGAATATTTCTTGAGTTGCGACGCCTGCGCCCGGGTCAAGCCGTAGAGCGCCGCGTTTTCGGTGATGAAACCGCGCAGGGCCGATTCCCTCGGGCCTCCGACACCGGACGCCTGAGAGGCCGGTAGCTCGCCCGCGCCTTCGACCCGCACGATTTCCGGGACGCTCAAGGCTTCATTGTAAACGACTTTCAAGCTGGGCACGCGCGAAGCCAACTGCGCCTCTGCCGCACTCATGGCTCGCTGCACGGTGACGGCTGATTCGCGCTGGCTCTGCGTGGCGACGGCCTGCTTCTGCGAACTCACCGCAAGCTGTGCGCCTTTCTGCTTGAGAGCCACGTTATCAACATCCTCCGGGGCGCTCGCGCTCCGCAGTCTGATGTCGTAATTTTCGAGGCCGGTACGGGTCGTGGGGGCGATCTCTTTACCGCGAGTTTTATCGCTTTTGCGGTTGCCCTGGCTGGAAGCAACCGGGCCGAAGTCGAACACTACGGCTCCCATGGCGACGGCAATGCTGAGGAGCAGCAGCCATCGTTTAAAGTTCCTCATATCTAAATCCTTTCATCACCTCAGGAAGGAGGTACTGGGTCTGTCGGACGAAAATCTGTAAAAGTTCACAGTCCGGCTCTCGGACTCCGAAACATTTGACTATTCAGGCGGCTCCGGCGTTCGCGTCCCGGGTGGCGTTAAAGCTGCGTGCGGGACTGAAGCGAACCGGAACTGAATGAGACGCAAGGGCAGAACTAAACCCAGTAGCCAATCGAGCTCAAGCCGTGTGTGGGTCTGAACAAGTTGAATACGAGGGCAAAATCGGTATCGGAAATTTCAGGATTGAATAGCGCAGAGTAAATTAATAAGGGGAGCGGGACGGCATAGCGGCATGCGTCCGCGGGTCTTGATTGCATCAGATAAACTACCTTTTTCAAACCTTGTGCGAGAAGCGAAGACAACGCTTCCACCGACACGTATCGAGAAAGTCAACTGAAGAGTCTAAATTGACTGTTAGTTATTGGCAGGACGAAAAAGCTCTAAACTTTAGCTAAGCCCGAGAAAGTTAAATAAATCCGGAGCAAATGTCAAGGCGAAAGAGGGCAGTTTTCAAGGACGGCGCAAGCGTTTGCCCGCCGCCGCCGCGCACGAATTTCAAGGCCGCGCGCCGCGCGCGATAGCTCACCGCCGCGAATTGAAATCTTGACTTGTCCGCGCCCGACAGCGTAGCTTTCACTGGTGGAGACTGGGCGCGCTAAAAACAGGCGCGCGAGTTGAAACGAGCACCCACTACTTTCCGGCGCACGAAAATTTCCAGTTATGAGCGATAGCAAGCAACACGATCTCACCACCGTGCCGCACGAAGACGGTTTTCGCCCGCGCGAGATGCAGGCCGCGCTCGCGTCCCTGCGCGAGAGCAATCAGACGCTCGAAGCCATCATCCACGCCTCGCCGCTCGCCATCATCACGCTCGACCCCGAAGGCATCGTCAAGATGTGGAACAGCGCCGCCGAACGCATCTACGGCTGGAGCGAAGAGGAAGTGTTAGGCCGCCCGCTGCCTACCGTCCCGCTCGACCGGCAGGAGGAGATGCGGCAGAACCACCACCGCGCCCTTCAGGGCACGGACTTCAAAGCCTACGAGACCGAACGCCTGCGCAAAGACGGCACGCAGATCAGCGTCAGCATCTCGACGGCGCCGCTCCGCGATTCGGAAGGGGAACTCAAGGGCGTCGTCGCGCTCGTCGAAGACATCACGGAGCGCAAGCGCGCCGAGCGCGAGAAGTCGCGTCTGGCGGCGGAAGTCGAAAGCCAGCAGCGGCGTCTGGACTCGATCATCAAGAGCGTGCCCGGCGTGGTCTGGGAGGCCTGGGGCGAGCCGGATGAATCGAATCAGCGCATCAACTTCGTCAGCGACTACGTCGAGAAGTTGCTCGGCTACACGGTCGAGGAATGGCTCTCGACGCCGAACTTCTGGCTCACAATCGTCCACCCCGAAGACCGCGAGCGGGCGGCGCGCAACGCCGTCGCCACCTTCGAGAGCGGGGAAATCGGCACGAACCAGTTTCGCTGGATGACGAAAGACGGGCGCGCCGTGTGGGTCGAAGCGCATTCGATTGCCATCACGGACGCGCGCGGGCGACCCGTCGGGATGCGCGGCGTGACGATGGACATCACGGAGCGCAAGGAGGCGGGCGAGGCGCTCAGCCGCAGCGAGGAGCGTTACCGCGCCTTCATCGAACAGAGCAACGAGCCGATCTGGCGTTTCGAGTTGCGCGCGCCCATCCCCGTCAACCTTTCGACCGACGAGCAGATCGAACATTTTTACGCGGCGGGCTATCTCGCCGAGTGCAACGACGTGATGGCGCGCATGTACGGTTACGCGAGCGCGAGCGAACTCATCGGCAAGCCACTCGAAGCCTTCCTGCCGCGCACGCCCACGAATCTGGACTACCTGCGCGCCGCCATCAACTCCGGCTACAGCCTCACCGACGTGGAATCGCAGGAGCTTGATCGCGAAGGGCACACGAAATATTTCCTCAACAACCTCGTCGGCATCGTCGAAGGCGGCATGCTCCGGCGCGTGTGGGGCACGCAGCGCGACATCACCGAGCACAAGCGCGTGGAAGAAGAGCTGCGACGCTGGGAGCAGATTTTCCAGCACGCGGGCTGGGGCGTGGCGATGGGCGATCCGGCGACGGGCACGCTCAAAGCCCTCAACCCGGCCTTCGCGCGCATGCACGGCTACACGGTCGAGGAGATGATCGGCAAGCCGCTCACGGACATGTTCGCGCCCGAAGAACGCCCGCAACTGGCCGGGCACATACGCATCGTCGCCGAAAAGGGACACCACATCTACGAGTCGATCCACATTCGCAAAGACGGCACGCGCTTTCCGGTCCTCGCCGACGTGACGGCCTACAAGGACGAGCAGGGCAACGTCCTCTATCGCGCGGCCAACATACAGGACATCACCGAGCGCAAGCGCGCGGAGGAGGCCGAGCGTTTCCTCGGCGACGCGACGACCATGTTCACCTCCTCGCTCGACTACGAACTGACGCTCGAATCCGTCGCGCGCCTCGCCGTGCCTTACGTGGCCGACTACTGCCTCGTCCACATGCTCGAAGACGACAGTTCGATCCGCCGCATGATCGTGGCGCATCAAGACCCTGCGCGCGAGGCCGCGTGGCGCGACATGCAGCGCCGCTTCCCGCTCGATCTCAACACGCCGCACACCATCGCCAAAGTTTTGCGCTCCGGGCGGGCGGAGATGTTCTCTTTAGTCTCCGACGAATTGATGCAGCGAGTGATCGGCGACCCCGCCGAGATCAGGATGCTCAAGGAGTTCGACATCAAGGCTTCGATGATCGTGCCGCTCGTGGCGCGCGGGCGCACCATCGGCGCTTTGACTTTCATCAGTTCGGAGTCCGGGCGTCATTACGCCGAAGATGATTTCGCGCTCGCGCAGGAACTCGCGCGCCGCGCCGTGTTCGCCATCGACAACGCGCGACTCTATGGCCGCGCGCAGGAGGCCAACCGTGCGAAGGACGAATTCCTCGCCACGCTCTCGCACGAACTGCGCACTCCCCTGACGCCCATCATCGGCTGGGTGCACATGATGGGCACAGGCCAACTCGCCCCCGCCGACATCCAGCACGGCCTCACGATCATCGCCAAAAATTCGCAATCGCTCTCCCGACTCATCAACGACCTGCTCGACATGTCGGCCATCCTCAGCGGCAAGATGCGCATTGACACGCTGCCCGTGCCGCTCGACGGGGCGGTCAAAGAGGCCATCGAAACCGTGCGCCCGCAGGCGGTGAAGCAGGACATCAGGATCGAACTCGCGCCCTGCGAGGGGCTGGAAGAGGTGACGGTCTCCGGCGACCGCACGCGGCTCGTGCAGGTCTTCTGGAATCTCCTGGCGAACGCGGTCAAGTTCTCTCCGCGCGGTGGCCGCGTCAAAGTCGTCTGCGAGATCGCGGGCGGCGGGGCGGCGCACGTCCGCGTGGAAGACGAGGGCGAAGGCATCAGGCCGGAGTTTCTCCCGCACGTCTTCGAGCGATTCCGGCAGCAGGATATGTCAACGACGAAGATGCACGGGGGCTTAGGCATCGGGCTGGCGCTCGTTAAGAGTTTCGTGGAGGCGCACGGCGGCACGGTCGCGGCGTCGAGCGCGGGCGAGGGGCGCGGGAGTCGTTTCACCGTGACGCTGCCGCTCTTGCAGAGGCCAGCGGTCGCGCGCGCCGCGCCGGTCGATCCGGCGGCTGACGCGGCGTGCGAAATCGAGGGCGCCTGTCACGCGCTGATCATCGAGGACGCGCGCGATACGTTGGAGATGCTGCGCGTGGCTTTCGAGGTGCGCGGCTTCCGCACGAGCACCTGCGCCACGCCCGAAGAGGCTCTCGCCATTGCAGCAAACGAACACTTTGATATAATCATTTCCGATATTGGTCTTCCAAACATTGACGGTTACGAACTTTTGCAGCGGCTGCGCATGCAGTCGCCGCGTCTGCGCGAAGTGCCCGCGCTCGCCTTGACGGGCTATGCCGCGCAGAGAGACATTGACGCCGCCCTCACCTCCGGCTTCAGCGCGCACCTCGCCAAACCATTCGATCCGGCCACGCTGGCCGCGACCGTGGATGCGTTGCTCAACCGTCAAGCGTCCGACTCACCGGACACGGACGAACGACCCGATGTGTCGCGGTCGTGAAGCGCGAGCGAAGTAATTTTTTCTTCGCCCCGAGGTTTACTTTCCAGTTGCCGTAGGCCGCGCAAGCGGAAAGGGAGATAGAGTAAAGATGTTGGCAGCCCCTGAACCTGTCGCGCACGCGACCAACGCGGCGCGCGTCGGAATAGTGATGTTTGTTCCGAATCGCCTCGCTTTCGGCGGAGACCCCCCTTCGTCGAATCACCCCTCACCCTTCAACGACGAGCCACAGTTGAAGAGGAACAAACCGCGCGCACTCGTCGTTGACGACGCGCCGGACGTGACGGAGATGCTCGCCATCCTGCTCCAATATGCGGGCTACGAGGTGGTCACGGTTTACTCAGGCGCGCAGGCTCTCAGCGCGGCGCGCGGCGGGCAGTTCGATGTGCTCGTCTCGGACATCGGAATGCCCGGCATGAACGGTTACGAACTGGCCGAAGCCCTGCGCGCGCTGCCCGATTATCGGGTCACGCCGATGATCGCCGTCACGGGTTTTACGATGTACGAAGACCGCGACCGCGCCCTCCGCTCCGGCTTCAACGCGTTTTTGACGAAACCCATTAACCCGCACGATCTCATTAGTCTCGTCGAACGTTTGCGAAGCTGACCGTCCACGGAGTCGGCTTCGCCTGAAGCGAAATTCTTCATGTCTATCGAAGAGTCGGAAGCGTCCGTCCTCATCGTCAACGACTCCACAGATGCGCTCGCGCTGCAAAGCGCGGTGTTGCAGCAAGCCGGTTATCGTGTGCTCACGGCGGCTGACGGCCTTGAAGGACTCGCCATTGCGCGCCGCGAAATCCCCGCCCTCGTCGTCAGCGATGTCAGCATGCCGCACATGGACGGCATCGAACTCTGCCGCCGCCTGCGCGAAGACGCGCGCCTCCAACTCACGCCCATCCTGCTCGTCAGCGCCTACCGCCACGACACGCGGAGCGTGCTCGAAGGTCTCAAGGCCGGAGCCGACGATTACATCGAAGCGCCTTTCGACCCGCTGCGCCTCGTCGCGCAGGTCGCGCGCATGCTCGAACGCGCGCGCCTCGAAGCCCACTACCGCGACATCGTCGAACAGTCCGGCGACATCATCTACACGCACGACCTCGAAGGCCGGTTGACGAGCCTCAACGCCGCCGGACTACTCTTCAGCAGCCGGCGGATGGAGGAAGCTATCGGCCAGCACTTCGCCGCCGTGTTCAAATTGGATGTCGGGGAGCAGGAGGTCGGAGAGTGGATCAGGAACCTGCGGAGCGCGGGCGCGGGTCGCGCCGAAGCGCAATGCACGAGCGCGAATGGCGAGCGGTGTTGGCTGGAATTCAACATGTCTCTCATCTGCGCGCGCGACGGCGCGCCCACAGGCGTGCGCGGCGTGGCGCGCGACATCACGAGCCACAAGCGGATCGAGGAGCGTCTGCGTCGCAGCGAAGAACGCTACCGCGAGTTGGTTAATAACGCCAACGACATCATCTACACGACCGACATGGAAGGCCGCTACACCTCGCTCAACCGCGCGGGCGAGCACATCAGCGGCTACACGCGCGAAGAAATTCTGGGGAAGAGTTGGAAGGAGATAGTCGCGGCGGAATACGTCACGCTCGTCAGCGAGATGCTTTTGCGCAAGCTGGCCGGACAGGAAACGGTCACGTTCTACGAGATCGAAATGATCGCCAAGAACGGGCGGCGCATCCCGCTTGAGATCAACAGCCAGATCATTTACGAAGACGGCCAGCCTGTCGGACTGCAAGGCATCGCGCGCGACATCACGGAACGCAAGCGCGCGGAAGCGCTCCTGCGCACGAGCTTCGAGCAGGAGGTCGAGAGCGAGAAGATGCGCAGCCTCGGCCAACTCTCAGCGGGCGTGGCGCACAACTTCAACAACGCGCTGGCCGCCGTGCTCGGGCGCACCCAACTCCTCCTGCGCTCCGTGACGGACGAACGGCAGCGGCGCAGCCTCGAAGTTATCGAAACGGCCACGCAGGACGCCGCCGAGATCGTCCGCCGCATACAGACCTTCGCGCGCCGCGCGCCCTCCGCGCAGTTCGCGCAAGTCTCGCTCTCGCAGCTCGTGACCGACGCCGTGCAACTGACGCGCACGAGTTGGCAGGACGACGCGCAAGTGCACGGTCGCCACTACGACGTTAGCTTCTCGAACGAAGTCGGCGCGGGCGATCTCATCGAAGCCAACGCGACGGAACTGCGCGAGGTCTTCGTCAACTTGATCTTCAACGCGCTCGACGCGATGCCCGCGGGCGGGCGCATCGCTCTGCGCGAGACGAGGCGCGACGAGTGGTTCGTCGTCGAAGTCGGCGACACGGGCGAGGGCATCGCGCCGGAGTTTCAAGACCGCATCTTCGAGCCGTTCTTCACCACCAAAGGCTCGCAAGGCTCCGGCCTCGGCCTCGCCGTCTCCTACGGCATCGTCAAACGTCACGGCGGCACGATTGAAGTCGCCAGCGAGACGGGCAACGGCACGACCTTCACGCTCACCTTCCCCTGCCTTCGTAAAAACGAACAGTAAAGATTCACCGCGGAGGCGCGGAGCAAAGCCGCAGAGTGTGCGCAGACAAGATCATTCAACTCTCTCTGCGCACACTCTGCGCACACTCTGCGTCTCTGCGGTGAATGCTTTCCTTCCTGAAAATCGCTCTCATGCTCGCACGCTTTTCTTCCACCCGCGCTTCCATGTTATTTTGTGGCCGCAAGCGTACAACCCGCGCAAAAGTTCCAGCCACGCGCTACGGGAAAGGGACGGCAACTTTTTATGGAGAACGCCGGAAGTCACGAAGCCGCCGCCGCCGCTACTGCCAGTGCCGGAGAGGTCGTCATCGCGCGCGACGACCCGGGCAGCGGCGACGATGCCGCCGCGCCGCCGCGCGAACGGCGAAACGTCTTCGCGTCGGCTGCCGTCGTGCGCGCCCTCTATCTCTCTATCGGCGCGCTCGTCATCGCCGCCGTCTTCTGGCTACTACAGTTCTCCACAGATGCCATCTGCTGCGGCGACTTCGACGGTTACTATCACATCGGTTGGAGCGCGCAACTCTGGCAGGGCATACGCACAGGCCAGTTCCCGCCGCAGTTCACCTGGCTGCCGCTGACGACCTTGAACGCGCGCGATTACGTGGATCATCATTTCCTCTTCCACATCTTGCAGATTCCCTTCACCTTCTTTCAGGACGTGCGCACGGGCGCGAAAATTTCCGCTTGGCTCTTCGGCACGCTCGCCGTCTTCTCCTGCTACTGGATGCTCGTGCGCTATCGCATACAGTACCCGCTCGTCTGGCTCATCGCGCTCCTCGGATGTTCCGCGCCCTTTCTGTTTCGCATGAACATGACGAAGGCGATGAGCGTCTCCGTCGTGCTGCTCATCCTCGGCATTCACCTGCTCTTTCAAAGAAAATATTTGTGGCTGCTCCCGCTCGCCTTCATCTTCACTCTGACTTACGACATGTTCGTCCTGCTCGGACTCGTCGCGTTCATCTGGACAGCCGTTGTCGCGTGGAGCGAGCGGCGCTTCGAGTGGAGGCCGCTTGCGTGGGTCGTGGTCGGAGTCGGCGCGGGTACAGTTATCAACCCCTACTTCCCGCACAACGTCCGGCTGCTCTACGCGCACATCATGATGAAGGTCACGTCAGGCGGCTTTGCGACGGCGGTGGGGCAGGAGTGGTATCCCTACGACAGTTGGGACTTCGCGCGCAACTGCACCGTCGCCTTCGCCGCGATGATCACCGGCTACATCGCCTTCAACTGGCACGACCGCAAACGCGCCGCGCGCCCGCTCTTCTTTCTCATCTTCTCGACCATCCTGCTCATCGCCAACGCGCGCTGGCGTCGCTTCGCGGAATACTGGCCGCCCTTCGCCATCCTCTTCGCCGCCTTCACCCTGCAACTCGTCTTCGAGCGCGCACGCTCCGCCTACGGCAACTTGCCCGCAGACGTGTTGGACGAACTTGAGCCTTACCTTGATCGCCCCGCGAGCGGCGAGAGTGGCCGCGCCGTGAACGCGTCGCCGGAGTGGAGCGCGACGCACAAAACTCTGGCGGCCTCCGTCGTCGCGCTCCTGCTCGCCGTCCCGATGATCTCCATGATCGTCGCCGAGACGCGCGAGATCGCGACGACCGCGCCGCACGAAGAGTACACGAAGGGCATCGAGTGGATGCGCACGCACGTTCCCGCCGGGCAGGTCATCTTCAACACCGACTGGGACGACTTCCCCAAACTCTTCTACTACGACCCGACGCACCTGTACGTCTCCGGCCTCGACCCGAGTTACCTGCACGAACGCGACCCCGCTTTGTCGCGTCTCTACGAAGACATCACGCTCGGCAGGAACAAAGACCCCGGCCCCGCCATACGCGACCGCTTCGGCGCGCGCTACGTCTTCACCGACAACGAGGACGTACACAACGATTTCTACGATGCCGCGATGGACAGCGGGTGGTTCGACGAGGTTTACACGGACAAGGACTGCACCATCCTCTACATACGCGACCAGAAAGGCACGCCCGCGCCCCTCGAACCCGGCGACGATAACGAGCCGGACGAAGACACCGACGGCGAGGCGGACGAAGGCGATGCGACCTAGCCGAAATCGGATTTGAGAGCGCGTATGCGGGCGAATGAATCGAGTCGAATTTTATGTGGAATGAGATGAAGGTGAGGACTCTAAAAATCGCGGCGGTCGTGATTCTCCTGTCGCTTGTGCTCGGCGCTACTGCGGGCTGTAACCGCTCGCAGACGCGTGAGGCGACGCAGCCCCGGCCCTCCGCTTTCGAGCGCGATCTGGCCTCCGTGCAGCGCAACAACTTCCAGAAAGTTTACGTCATCTCGCGCCCCGACGGCGGCACGCTCAACGCCGACGACAAAGCCTACCTCAAAACGAACATGCCGATTGAGACCACCATGCGCATCCTCACGGACGAAGACCGCCGCGTCATCATCGGCACGAACTTCGACTTCAAGCCCGAACACCTCGACGCGCTCAACAGGCGCTTCAAGGTTGAAGACTACACCGGCAGATGAGCACGCGCCGCCGTCGCACCTCAATCGGGCGGCTGACACCAACGCCTTGCTCCGTTCGTTACTTTACGTGTGAGACTGACCTTCGCGCCGCGTTCACTTCTTACGGTTGAGTATCGCGGAAGCCGAGATGTCTGTAGCTCCCCTGTGTGAGAAGCGGTAGGCGATCTGCCTGCCGTTCAGGCGTTCGATCACGACGCGGCCTTTATCCACGCAAGCATCCTGTCCCGACGTGATGCTCTCTCTGAACACGGCGCTCTTCGAGTTGATCCGGACGAGCCGCCACCTGCCCCCGCAATTTAGCGACGGGTATTCGATCAGATACTTCCCGCCCCGCCGCGCCGTGAGCCGCATCGTCCAGGTGGAGTCGGTATCGATCTGATAACCCGTGCCCTCCCACGTCCCGTTCAACCAGGCCCTGTTGCCCTTACCCTGCTGCGCGTACACGATGGAACTCATGCAGAGCATCAGCAACACGGTTGCCGCGAGTTTACGCGTCATAAAATTTTTCCCGTTGAGAAAATGAGTGATCAAGTTTGACCCCGGAGAGTTTATCGTTCGCCTTAGCCGTTCTGCAGCGCCGAGCGCAGATACCAACTGAACCCGATGAGCACGACGAAGAGTGCCACCATCATGATGAACAGCCACTTGTTGCGCCGTCCCGTCCTGATCTGCCAGATGCCGCTCACGAGGCTGCCGAGTCCGAAGACGAGCACCATGCCGAACAGCGCGAGGATGAGTTGCGCTTGCTGTGGCGTGCCCGTGAAGCGCGCCCCGCCCGTGCTCTCGCCCGCCTGTAGCAAGAGCGGCGCGACGTTGTAGGTGATCGTCCCCATCAGCCCGATGAGGAACACGCCGATCAGCAATTGCATCCAGCCGAGGCGGCGCACCTGCTTCGCCGTCCGCAAACGCTTCCCGCAATTCGGGCACTTGCCGACCGTCTCATTAGTAACGTGTCCACAACTAAAACAACTGCTCGTTTCTTCCATCACAACTTCTACCTCCACAGAGAGAGAGCCTGCGCGCGCGCCCGTCTCTTCGCGGACGAGACGGGCACGCGGGCGTTATCAGTTGAGCTACAGTCCGAAAGTTAAAGAAGTTGGACGTGCGGCTAAAAGAAGACCGTTCATACGGCGGCGGAAAAGCGCGGGGAAGATAACGGCGCGCCGGGGCGCTTGTCAATAGTTATAAAAAACTGGGAGAGGTTCGGTTCGAAGGTGGACGCTCAAGCCCCGCCCTTTCGCGCCCTCGACGCTTCAAACTCCCGGGCGTTGCAAGGCGCTTCTGACCGCCGCCAGCACTTGTTCGTCCGTCGGCAGCTTGAGCCAACTTCTCTTCAAGATGAGTTTGTCGTCCAGCCAGACGGAGAACTCCCCCATGCGGCCCTGCACGAGTCGCGGCTCGATCCCCGTTTCACTTCTGACGAGCGCCGCCACACGGGCGGCACGTTCACCATAAGACTTTCAAATTTTGCAATGGCGAATGACGATCTCTCTCATCCGTGTCACCTCTCAAACAGTCGCTTTCAAATCTCAAGGGACGAGCACGAGTTTGCCGAACTGCGCGCGGTCTTCCAAAAGTTCGTGCGCGCGTCGCGCTTCGGCGAGCGGGAGCGTCTGCGAAACGACGGCGCGAAGCTGCCCGCGCTCTACGAACTTCATGGCGTCGAGCAGTTCGGCCTTCGACCCCATGAACGAACCGAGCAGGCTGACGTGGCGGTAAAAGACTTGCCGGAGGTCTGTGCGCGCGTCGTAGCCGCTCGTCGCGCCGCAGGTGACGAGCCGCCCGTTTCGTGCCAGCACGCTGATAGAACCCGGCCACGTCTCCGCGCCCGTATGCTCGAATACGACTTCGACGCCCTTCTTGTTCGTCAGACGCCTCACTTCTTTCGGCCAGTCGGCGTGCGTGTAGTTGATCGTCTCGTCCGCGCCTAGCGAGCGCGCCTTTTCGAGTTTCTCGTCCGAACCGGCGGTGGCGATGACGCGCGCCCCCCGCAGTTTCGCGATCTGGATGCCGATTGATCCGACGCCGCTCCCCGCCGCGTGGATCAGAACGTCCTCGCCCGGCTCGACGCGCGCCCGCGAGACGAGCATGTGCCACGCCGTCACCGTCACGAGCGGCAACGCCGCGGCCTCTTCCCAACTCAAATCCGACGGCTTCGGGACGACGTTCACCGCAGGAGCCGAGACGAACTGCGCGTAGCCACCATCGCGCCGGTAGCCGAGTATGTCGTAGCTCGCGCACAGATTGTCCAGCCCGCGCAGGCACTCCGCGCAGTGCCCGCACGACACGCCCGGCTGCAACAACACCTCGTCGCCCGCGCGCACCCAGTCAACCACCTCTCCCACCTCGCGCACCACGCCCGCGATGTCGTTCCCCAGAATGTGCGGCAGCGGAATCTCTATGCCCGGCAGCCCCTTTCGCGCCCACACGTCCAGATGATTCAAAGCGCACGCGCGCACCTCGACCAGCACCTCGTTCGCCCTCGTGCGCGGCTCAGGCGCGTCCTCGACATACTCCAACACCTCCGCCCCGCCGTGTTGCCTGAAGATGACAGCTTTCATGTTATTCAGTCCTTAGTCAGTTGTCCGTTGTCAGTTGTTTATAGCTCGTAGTCCGTTGTCAGTTGTTCAATTTAATCTTTAGCAACTCGCCCGGTGCAGCACAAAACAACGGACGACGGACGACGGACAACTGACTAAGCCTGACGGACAACCGACAGTCTTTCATGTTAAATATCGACTCGGATTCTACAAGCTACTTCGCACGCGGGCTAGCGTGTCCCGGCTGAGAAGGTCGGTGCGCGTCAACTTATTTTTTGCGCTGAGGAATTGAACGGATGAGCAGGATCATCGTCGGTGTGTTGGGGCCGGGCGAGGGTGCGATGGACGAAGCCGTGCGCGCGGCGTTCGAGTTGGGGCAGTTGATCGCGGCGGAGAATTGGGTGTTGCTGACGGGCGGGCGCGACGCGGGCGTGATGGAGGCGGCCAGTCGGGGCGCGAAGTCGGCGGGCGGTTTGACGGTCGGGATTTTGCCTTCGGAGGATGCGCGGGGCGCGTCGGAGTTCGTGGACCTACGCATCATGACGGGCATGGGACAGGCGCGCAACAACATCAACGTGCTCTCCAGCCGACTCCTCTTTGCCTGCGGCACGGGCGCGGGCACGGCCTCCGAGATCGCGCTCGCCATCAAAGCGAAGAAGCACGTCATACTGCTTTGCACGGACGAGGCGAGCGAGAAGTTTTTCAAGTCGTTGGGGAAACAACGCGTGTCTGCGGCAGACGATCCGAGCGCGGCGATTGAGCTGGCGAGAAAGTTATTGATGGAACAATAGCCCGACAGCGTGCGAACCAAGCAACTTCAAGCGTTAATTATGATTCACCGCAGAGGCGCAGAGCAGAACCGCAGAGGGGGCGCAGAGAAGAAGTTAATCTTTTCTCTGCGCCCCCTCTGCGCCTCTCTGCGTCTCTGCGGTGAAGGGTTTTATTCCTTTCAAACAAACTTAACCCGCAACGACGGCTACTTCGTCGCACGTCGTTTCTTGAGCTGTACCTTCCACCTGCTGCCGCGCGTGATACGAGGAACGCGTGAGCGGGCTTGATTCGACGTGATGAAAGCCCATCTCCATGCCGATCTCGCGCCAGCGCGCGAACTCGGCGGGCGTCACATATCGTTCGACGGGCAGGCGGCGCGCGTGCGGTTGCAGGTATTGGCCGATGGTCATGATGTCGCAACTTGCGGCGCGCAAATCTTTCATCAACTCGACCACTTCGTCGAACGTCTCGCCGAGGCCGACCATGATGCCGCTCTTGGTGAGCATACCGCGTCGCTCCACGTCGCGGCGACGCGCTGCGCGTTCAAGGAGCGTCAGCGTCTGCCCGTACTTCGCGTCGGGGCGCACGCGGCGGTAAAGACGCGCGATGGTTTCGGTGTTGTGGTTGAGCACGTCGGGTTGCGCGTCGAGCACCGTGTTGAGCGCGGCCTCGTCGCCGTTGAAGTCGGGAATGAGGACTTCGATTTTGCACGCGGGATTCGCGGCGCGCACTTCGCGTATGGTCTCAGCCCAGTGCGCCGCGCCGCCGTCCGTTAAGTCGTCGCGGTTAACGGAGGTGATGACGGCGTAGGCGAGATCGAGATGGCGCACGGCTTCGGCGACGTGGCGCGGCTCGTCCTTATCGAGTTCGCCCGGCTTGCCTTTGCCGACGGCGCAGAAGCCGCAATGGCGCGTGCAGATGTCGCCGCCGAGCATGAAGGTGGCCGTGCGGTCAGACCAGCACTCGAAGATGTTCGGGCAGCGCGCCTCCTGACAGACCGTGTGCAGATTCAAACCCTCGATCAACTTCAAGACGTGGTTCTGATTCGACGGGTCGCCGATGCGAATCTTCAACCAGTCGGGCTTGCGTCCCGTCGGGCGTCCCGCAGGCGTTGGAATATTGCTGATGACTTTTAACTCGCGGCTCAATAAATTCGCTCCACAAATGATTTTCGACTTTTTCGACTGTGCGGCTATTTTAACATTTGCTCCGCACCGTTGTCGCTTCCAACGCCGTCGCCGCCGATACTGACAGCGAGCCGCGCGAGCACGTCCGCATCAACGTTCCCGCCCGTGAGCACGACGCCGATGCGACGCAGACCGCGCGGGAGTTTGTCGAACAACACGGCGGCAGCCGCCAGCGCGCCCGTCGGCTCGACCAGTATTTTCAGACGAAACAGCAGGAACTTCATCGCCTCCGCCGTCTCCGCGTCTGTGACCGTCAACACGTCGTCCGCGTTTTGCATGACGAAGTGAAAGGTCAGCGCGCCCGGCGTCTGCACGCGCGCGCCGTCGGCGATGGTCGGCGGCGGCGGGATCGTGACGCGCTCTCCCTTCAAGAGAGATTGCCGCGTGTCGTCGCCCGTCGCGGGTTCGACGGCGAAACAGCGAATCCGCGCGTTCAACCCTCGCGCCGCCGTGCTCGCCCCTGCGAACAAACCGCCGCCGCCGCAGGGCACGACAATCGCGTCGAGGTCTTGAACTTCTTCCATCAACTCAAGCGCGCACGTTCCCTGCCCCGCCATCACATGATAATCGTCGTAAGGCGGCACGAGGACGAGACCATTGCGTTCGGCAACGTCGCGCGCGACCCGTTCGCGGTCGTCGCGCTGCCGGTCGTAGAAGACGACTTCCGCGCCGTAGCCTCTGGTGGCCGCCACCTTCGCGCGCGGCGCATCCTCCGGCATCACGATACAAGCGCGCGTGCCCGCATCGCGAGCCGCGAGCGCGACGGCCTGCGCGTGATTGCCGGACGAAAAGGCTGCGACGCCGCGCGCGCGCTCCAAGGCGTCGAGCGCGAGAATCTTGTTCGTCGCCCCGCGCATCTTGAACGCACCGGCGCGTTGAAAATTTTCGCACTTGAAAAAAACTTCGCGCCCGCCGCCCGCCGCACTGTTGAAAGCGCGCGAAGACATAACCGGCGTGCGGTGCACGCGCGATGCGATGCGGCGCTCGGCCTCGCGTATGAATTCAAGCGTGAGCATATACCTCTTCCGTCGCCGTCATGTCGAAGACTTCCGCGAAGCGCGCGACGATGCGGTCTTCCACTTCGCGCATGTCGAGTTCGCGGCCTAACAGTTCGTGCATAGAGGTGACGGGTTCTCCCTCGCAAGCGATGATCAGATCGAAGAAGCTGAGGTCGGTGTTGACGTTTAAGGCGAAGCCGTGCGTCGTCACCCAGCGCGAGATGTGTACGCCGATGGCGGCGACCTTGCCGCGCGTCGTGTGCACGCCCGTCAAGCCCTTGATCCTGAAACCCTCGATTCCGAAATCCGCGAGCGCGCGAATCAAAGCCTCTTCTATTTCGCGCACGTAGCGGTGAACGTCCTCGCGGTCGGGACTCAAATTGATGATCGGGTATCCGACGAGTTGACCCAGGCCGTGATAAGTCGCTTTGCCGCCCCTGTTGGTTTCAAAGAGCGTGATGCCGCGCGACGCCAACGCGTCGGGCGAAGCGAGCACGGCGGACTCTTCGGCGCGACGACCGAGCGTGAGGACGTGCGGGTGTTCGACGAGCAGAAGCGTGTCCGCGCACGCGCGCGCTTTGAGCGCGGCCTCGGTCTGCTTCTGAATTTGGTAGGCCGCGCCGTACTCCATACGTCCGAGGCGGCGAACCCGTAGCGTTCTGTTCGGCATCGCAAAGAAGGTTCGTTTCCGGTTTTCGCCCGTGTCGCCTCCATTGTAACAGCGCGCTGTCGCGGACGCCGAACGAACCGGACTGTCCTTTGCCAACTTGACGCCGCGACGCGCGCGGGCATAGTTTGTCGTCAAACGCGATGATTTCAGAGGAGGAACGATTTTGAAACTTGTCCCAGCACTCGGCCTTGCCTGCCTGTTGCTTTTGCCCGCTACTACGTTTTCTGCGCAGCCGCGCCAGCGCCGCAGCACGACGCCGCAGAGGCGTCCCGCAGCGACCCGCTCGCAGAAGCCCGCGACGGCGAGCACCAGCACGCTCAACGAGGCGCGCATACGCCTCACCGACGAGTTGAAGACGCTGACGCGCTTTCTCTATCTATACGGGCGCACCTCGATTGGCGTGGAGAACAACGAGAAGCAGGCGCGCGACGCGGGCGCGGTCTCGCCCGAAGCGCAGGCCATACTCAACCGCAGCCGCTCGACCGTGCTTGAGAGCGTAGGCAACATACGCGACCGCCTCGACAAACTCGAACTCTACTTCCGCACGACGCCCGGCCTCGAACAACAATACCGGCGCTTAACCGGAGTCGCCGCCACCGCCGCCACCGCCGAACAGCGCGCCAACTCCGGCCAACTCGACGCCGCCGGACGCACCCTCATCGAAGTCGCCAACCAACTCGCAGACGCGCTTCTGGAAATGTGAGAGCAGTGACAAGTGACGAGTGACAAGTTAAAGACAGGTGCTTTGCTTTAACTTGTCACTCGTCACTTGCCACTTGTCACTTCTTCACGTAGTAGCCTGAGCGGGCGCGGACGCGTGCGTCGGCGCGTGCGGGCGTGCGGACTTTGATGTTGAGAAACTTGCCGTTGGGCGCGTCGCTGTTGGAATAGTATTGGAGTAAATACTGCGCGCGGAGTTCGGCGGCGATGCGGCGAAGGATTTCGTCGAACTCTTCGACCTGTTCGGGTTTGAAGGACGCGCCGCCCGTCGTCTCTGCGAGTTGCTGCATGCCTTCCTGTGCGCGCGTGCCGCGTGCATTGAACTTGAGTCCGCCGCCGCTCGGGTTGATGGAATAAAAGACGGCGTCGGCGCGCTGCACCTCGCGCTGCACTTCGAGGAGCGCGCGGCGGTGCGTGTCGCGCTGGCGCGTAAGGGCATTGGCGGGCAATTTCTCGCCGCGATTCCGGGCTCGCGCTTCTTCAACTTCGCCTTCGCGCACGCGGTCGCTGTAGTTGTCGTCGCCGTCGGAGATGGCGAGGATGACGCGCCGGTGGCGACCGGGCGCGTTCTGCGCGAGATAGCGCGCCGCCGTGATGGTTGCGTCGTAGAAGGCCGTCGGCGTAGGCTTTTGCGGTGCGGGAATCTTGAGCAGCGAGGCCGAGGCGATTTCGGCGGAGGCGAGTTGCTGTTCGAGTCGCGGCGTCTGTTCGATGCGGAAGACGGCGGCGCGATCAACCGGCTTCAAGACCTGTTTCAAGAAGCGCGCGGCGGCCTCCTGCTCGAACGCGAAACGCTGCCCGACGCTGCTCGACACGTCGAAGAGGATGGCGATGTCGAGCGGCACTTGATCGGCGTCGCCCACCTGCGCGATCTCCTGCGCGCGCCCTTCCTCTTCCAGACGAAAATCCGTCGCCTTCAACCCCTGCACCGGCTCGCCCTGCGCGTTCGTCACGGAGACGGGCACGACCACCAGATTCGACGTAACGCGCACGATGTCGTCGTCGTCGCTGATGGTCTCGTCGGTCACGGGCGTCTGCGGCGCGGGCGTCGGCGTCGGCTTTGAAGTTTGTTGCGGCGCGGGCGTCGGCGTCTGCTGCGGCGTCGGCGTCGGGAGTTGCGGGACGCAGACCGGTTGTTGTTGCGACGCGGACGAAGTGTTGTCACTCGTCTGCCGTGCGCTCGCGCTCGTCCCGTAGAAAAAAGCTGCCGGCGTACTTCCGAGAAAGATTGCCAGCACGAGTAGCGTCCGCAGCTTGTTGTTAACTGAGTTCATCGAAACCACCCTTGATGAAGAAAGGGGTAAAGTGGAAGGGGTAAAGGGTAAAGTGAAAACCGAAACAGGCTTCCTCTTCTTCCTTTACCCTTTGCCCTTTACCCCTTCCCCGTCTTATGCGTTGCTTATTCTTCGGGCGTGGCCGCGTCCGGCTTGGCCGTGCTCATGACGGGCGCGGCCTGCATGAGACCGCGATTGACGAGCACGCTGATCTCCACGCGACGGTTCTGCTGGCGACCCTCGCGCGTCTTGTTGTCGGCGACGGCCTGCTGTTCGCCGTAGCCGAACGGCGTCACGATGCGGCGCAGCGGGATGTTGTGCGTGTAGGCCAGATATTGCACGACCGCGTCGGCGCGCTTCTGGCTGAGCATGCGGTTCTTCGATTCCGCGCCGTCGGCGCTGGCGAAGCCGCGCACTTCGAGGACGTAGCCGCGCGCTTTCAAAGCCTGCTGCGCGATCTGGTCGAGCGTCGTCTTGGCTTCGGTCGAGAGCACGGCGCTGCCGACGCGGAAGTTGACGGCGACCGTCTGCTGCGCGACGTAGTCGTCGAGCGCGCTGATGCGTTCGTTGGTCATGTTGACGCCGGAGACGGCGGCGTCCGCCGTTTCCTGCGCAGCCTTCGCGCCGCCGCCCGCGGCGTTGGCAACTGCCGCCAGTTCATCCAACTGCCCCGAAATACGCTGCGAATTCTGTTCGACCTGACCGATGCGATTCTCGGCGGTGCCGACGCGCGACTCGACCGGATCGACGCGCGCCTGAATCGACTGCGCCACCCTCAGGTCGGTGCTCCCGAAGCGGACTTTCTCCGCGACGAGGAAGCCCGAAGCGTCGCCGCGCCCTTCGACTTCGAGATTGAGGCCGCGCAGGATGTTCGACGCGCCGTAGGTCGAGCCGCCGCCGAAGAAGCCGCCCTTCGACTTGACGGTCGTGCGGTCGGTCAGGCGCACGGTGGTGTTGACGCCGTTGAGGTCCTGGACGACGAAAGTGTTGGCGTCGATGTCGCGGCTGGTGACGACGCCTTTGACGGTCATCTTCTGGCCGCTGGCGACCGTGCGCGAGCCGGCGCTGCCGCTGCTCGGCTGGTCTGTGCTCTGTGCGAAGGCGACGGAGGCCAACGCCAGCACGAGTGTGAGGGCGATGGTTGACACCTGGAATCTGTTCGACTTGTTCACGCTCATTTTTTTCTTTCTCCCACTTAGCTGAATTATAAAATTTGGCTGCTGCTGTTCCTCGAAGGCGACGATTCGCGGCGCGAGTTGTTTACTGCCCGACAAAGAAAAAGCGTCGCAGCGACCACATGCTGCGGCGCACCGGACGCTTATGTCGGGTGCGCGCCCACGAACCGTTCTGACCAACCCACGCGAGGTGTTGTTTTGGTTTCCCTGAATCGCCTGTGATTCTCTTCAAACATGTTTGGGGAGTCAAGAGCGTAGATGACAAAAAGACGCGTTTCCGTTGCGCCGAAGCGATTTAGAATTTGATCGCCACGCTATCGCAACAATTTGAAGTGGAAAGGCAACGGGCGACGCGCGAAAGTGAAGACTGGTAAAACGTTGACATTTGAATCCTCGCCTGATTATCTTTCACGCCGACCGCGAATCGTCACGGGCCGCCGCTCTTCGTAATTCCTTCAACAAACGTCGGAGCGTTTCCATGAAAACATTAGTCTCCTTCTGCTATGGCTTCATCATCCTGATCGGTTATGTCCTCCTCGTGCCACCGGCAAAAGCACAGGAGGCGCGCGGCGTCGGCATCCCTGCCGCCACGCCCGCCGGTCGCTATTACGCGCTCGTCATCGGCAACAACGCTTATACGTCCGTGCCCAAGTTGAAGACCGCCGAGGCGGACGCGCGCGAGGTCGCCGCGCTGCTCAGAGATTCATACGGCTTCGAGACGAAACTACTCCTGAACGCCACGCGCCAGCAGATTATGTCGGCGTTCACCTCCTACCGCCGCACGCTCGCGCCGGACGCGAGCCTGCTCATCTATTACGCGGGTCACGGCATCAACGATAAGGACGCGGACAAGGCTTACTGGCTGCCCGTGGACGCCACGCTCGACGACCAATCGAACTGGATCATCGCCGACGAGATCACGACCGCGCTCAAGGTCATCCCGGCGAGACACGTGCTCGTCATCTCGGACAGTTGCTATTCGGGAACGCTCACCAGAGGCTTGAGCGATTCGCTGCCTCGCCCGACCGAGCGCGAACAGTTCCTGCAGCGGATGGCGGCGGGGCGTTCGCGGACACTGATGGCTTCGGGCGGCGACGAGCCGGTAGCGGACGGAGGAGGGGGCGGGCATTCGATCTTCGCCGGGGCGCTGCTGCGTGGGCTGAAAGAGATGGACAAGGGACAGTTCACGGCGTCCGAGTTGTTTCGTTATCACGTGCAAGAGCCGGTAGCGGGGCGGGCGAATCAGACGCCGGAATACAACCCTCTGAGAAACTCCGGGCACGAGAGCGGGGATTTCATCTTCGAGCGCGTGAAGGCGGGCGACAAGACGGCGGAAGTCAAAGCGACCGCCAATCCGCCGGACTCTTCACGCGCTCCCGGCATTGCCAAGTTAAACGCCACTGTGACGGCATTGCGTTTTTATCTGCCGAAGCCGAACGATGAGAGAATCTATCGCACGCGCTTTCCCAGGTCGGAAGTCAGCTTCGTTAATTGGGAGCTTGAACTCGGTTTCCCTGACCCGCGCCGGGAGGTTCCACTCGTCGTTGACGGGGTGCTGTACCGCGCGGACGGGAGCGTGGACATCAAGGGGACTGCGAAGGGAGTTATCCAGCCCGGCTGGACCTCGGTGACGATAATTCACGGGTGGGGTTATCAGGAAGCCGGTAAATGGCCTATCGAGACATACCGTGTAGAACTGTTTATCGAGGGGCAAAAAATCGCGACGGGATCATTTGAGGTGTATTAGGGCAATGTAACCGCTCCACGCAAAAGGTGGCCGCTACTCCGAGGAGTAGCGGCCACCTTCTTTGTTGTCCCCGAACTAGACCGAAAATTGTCCGGCTTCAAGCAACTCTTTGACATAGGCGAGGAAGCGCTCGGCGTCCGCGCCGTCGATGATGCGGTGGTCGAAGGAGAGCGCGAAGTAGGCCATGTGACGGATGGCGATGTAGTCGTCGCCTTCGGGCGTGGTCAAGACTTTCGCGCGCTTCTCAATCGTGCCGATGCCGAGGATGGCGACCTGCGGCTGGTTGATGATGGGCGTGCCGAAGAGGCCGCCGAAGACGCCGGGGTTCGTGACGGTGAAGGTGCCGCCCGCCACCTCGTCGGGCTTGAGTTGCTTGTTGCGTGCGCGGTCGGCCAGATCGTTTGCGGCGCGCGCGAGGCCGGAGATAGAGAGGTCGTCGGCGCGTTTGATGACGGGCACGATCAAGCCCCAGTCGAGCGCGACGGCCATGCCGAGATTGATGTCCTGCTTGTAGACGATCTGATCGCCACTGACCTGCGAGTTGAAGATCGGAAACTTGCGCAGCGCGTTCGTGATGGCCTGGAAGATGAACGGCATGTAGGTCAACTTCGTGCCCGTGCGCTGCTGGAACTCCGCCTTGTGACGGTCGCGTAGCTTGGCGATGCGCGTCATGTCGATCTCATAGACGGTCGAGACGTGCGCCGACGTGTTCTGCGACATGATCATGTGCTCGGCGATCTTCTTGCGCATCAG
Source organism: Pyrinomonadaceae bacterium (assembly GCA_035296385.1). Taxonomy (GTDB): domain Bacteria; phylum Acidobacteriota; class Blastocatellia; order Pyrinomonadales; family Pyrinomonadaceae; genus JAIVJZ01. Next base: position 65,266 of record DATHBB010000171.1, read on the forward strand.
GGTCATCGGCTCGACGCGGTCGCCTGCACCGGGTTGCACGTGCGGCGCTTGCGCGGGCGGCGTCTGCACGGCGGGCTGCTGTTGCGGTTGCTGTTGCGGCGCACGCGCTTCGGCTGGCTGCGACTGCTCCGCGCCCGATTCGATGAAGCTGAGAATGTCGTTTTTGGTGACGCGCCCGCTCATCCCCGTGCCTTCGAGGCGCGTGATGTCTATGTTGTGCTCGCGCGCGATGTTGCGCACAAGCGGACTGGACTTCGTGCGACGCAAATCTTCTACCGACTGCGCGCCGCCGTTTGCGCCGGTGGATGCGTCAACCGCCTGCTCGCCGCCGTTGCCCGCGCCCGACGCGCCTGATGCGAGCGACTGGCCTTCCGCCTTCGCGCCCGGGCGCTCCGAGTCGTAACTCCTGCCCGCGACCTCGGCGGTCTGCGGCGATACGGGCGGCGCGGCAGATGCTTGCGATGCCGGTTGTGTCGTCGTCGCCTGCGGAGGCGCGGGCGGCGGCGCGCTTTCGACGGCGGCTTGCGCGGCGGGCGCGGGAGTTGCGGCAGCAGGCGCGCTCGCCGCCGCCGCAGGTTGCGCGCTGGCAGGGGGCGCGGCGCTGGCAGTCTCACCCTCCGCGCCGATGAATGCCACGACCTTGTTCACCTCGACCGTCTCGCCCTCTTTGAACAAGACCTCGATGAGCGTCCCGGCGGCGGGGCTGGGAATTTCCGCGTCAACCTTGTCGGTCGAAATCTCGAACAGCGGCTCGTCGCGCTCCACGCGCTCGCCCACCTGCTTCATCCAACGCGTGATCGTGCCCTCGGCGATGGACTCGCCCATCTGCGGCATCACAACTTCTGTACTCATATAATCTCCCTAAGACAGTGACAAGTGACGAGTGACAGGTGACAAGTTAAAACAAAAGAACTTGTCTACCGTCTCGTCACCTGTCACTCGTCACTTGTCACTGTTTTTCTGCCGTCGTCGGATCGATGATCGTTCTGATCTCGGAAATGCGGTTCGCCGGAAAGCCGCCCTGCGACGCGTGCTCGCGCACCATCTCCTCGTTCGGCGCGATATAGACGCAATAGATTTTGTCGTCCGTCACGTAACTCTGCACCCACTGAATCTGCGGTCCCAGATCGTTCAGGACGCCGCAAGACTTCTGCGAGATGGCCTGCAACGCGTCGCCCGTCAACTTCCCCGCCTCCGGAAATTCTCGCTCAATAACATACTTCGGCATGATCGTACTCCTCAAAACAGAATTCAGAACTCAGAATACAGAAGCCGGAATAAAGACAAGAGTGAGGTTTTTAATTCTGACTCCTGTGTTCTGAATTCTGACTTCTACACTTTAATACGCCGCCAGTTTGCGCGCCGCTGCGAGCACGTCTTTGATCTGCGGCAGGTGATATTCTTCGAGCGGCGGCGAATAGGGCACGGGCGTGTCAATCGCCGCGAGGCGCACGACTGGTGCGTCCAACCACTCGAACGCCTCTTCGGCAATCGTCGCCGCGATCTCGCCGCCGATGCCGCCCGTGCGCGCCGCCTCGTGCAAGATCAAAACCTTGTTCGTCTTCTTTACCGACGCGAGTATCGCAGGCTTGTCCATCGGCGCGAGCGTGCGCAGGTCTATCACTTCAACGTCCAGACCTTCTTTCTCTAATTCCTCAGCCGCGTCGAGCGCGTTCAGGACCTGCGCGCCGAACGTGATGATGGACAGGTCGCGCCCCTCGCGCGCCGTGCGCGCTTTGCCGATTTCTACTATGTAGTCGTCCTCCGGCAACTCTTCGCGCAGGCGCGGGAGGCGGTAGAGTTTCTTGTGCTCGAAGTAGAGCACGGGGTCGGGGTCGCGTATGGCGGCTTTAATCAAACCCTTCGCGTCGTAGGCCGTTGAAGGCTCGACGATCTTCAAGCCCGCCGTGTTCAAAAAGAACGACTCGGCGTTGACCGAATGGAACGGCCCCGAGTGCACGCCCGCGCCGCAAGGGCCGCGAAACACTGTCGGCAGCCCCGCGCCCCAGCGGTAACGACACTTCGCCGCGTAGTTCGTCAACATGTCGAAGCCGGGCGAGATGAAGTCTATGAACTGAAACTCCGCGACGGGTCGCATCCCCATCAGCGCCGCGCCGCACGCCGCGCCGACAATCGCCGCCTCCGAGATCGGCGTGTCGATCACGCGCCCCTCGCCGAACTCGTCTAAAAGGCCGTCCGTGACTTTGAACGCGCCGCCGTAAGCGCCCACGTCCTCGCCGATGACGAACACGCTGGGGTCGCGCTCCATCTCTTCCCAGATGCCCTGACGGATCGCCTCTACAAACGTCGCCACGCCGCCGCGCGACGGGCGGTTCGATTTATGCTCTTTTTTAACTGCGGTTGACATATCGGATGAAAGATATCGCCTCTTATTTTACGGTGATGGTCTGCGCGCTCTTGAGCAGACTTTCCTTATATTTTTCGTGCTGTGCGATGGTCGAATTGAAGTTGAACAACAGCAGTTGGCCGTCGAAGACGGTGAAATACATATCGTTGATGACGCCCGTGTCAATCGCCGCCGCCTTCAAGTGCAGGCGAACCCAGCGCGTCCCGTTGAGCGTGACGATCTCGCGCACGATCCATTCAAGGCCGGGGATGCCGCTCTCAAGTTGCTTCTCCATCATCTTCTTCAACTCGTCCAGGGCTATTGGCGGAAGTCCGCTGCCCCTAGCCCCGAAAGCGACCGAGACGTTGTGCCGCTCATTCGCACTGTAGGCGACATCCGGCGCGTAGGCCGCACCGTTGCGACCGTACTTGAAGTTGATGTCCTCTTTCGACATCGGCTTGAATCCGGGGGGCGGCACGAAGCTGACGCGCCCGTCTTTGAATTGCACACGTTCAGCGGTTTGCGCGTGAGCGTTCGCGCCCGACAAGACAAAGGCCAGCAGGACGAAAGCGACGACGAGGTTCGCACGTCTCATATCTCAATTGCCCCCGAAGACTTTCGGGCGAAACGCGGGCGGCACGATTGAGTTATCGAAGACGCCGTAAGCGGCCTTCTCCGCGTCGGGCATCGGCGACTCCTCGGCCCACGCCACGTCCTCGTCAATCTCGCGCACGACGCCCGCGACGATCTCGTCAAGCTCGGCCTGCGTCGCGACATTTTGCGTCAACAGGTGGCGCGTGAATCTATCGACGGGGTCGCGCTTCTCCCACATCGCGAGTTCTTCGGAGGCGATGTAACGCTGGTCGTCGTGCTCCGCGTGGCCTTTGCGCCGGTAGGTCTTGGCTTCGATCAAAACCGCCCCGCCGCCCCCGCGCGCAAACTCCGCCGCGCGCTTCGTCACTTCGTAACAGGCGATGATGTCGTTGCCGTCAACGATGTGGCCGGGGATGCCGTAGCCTGCGGCCTTGTCTGCGAGGTTCTCAACGGCTGTCTGCAAGCGCGTCGGCGTCGAGTAGGCGTACCAGTTGTGTTCGGCGATGATGATGACGGGAAGGCGCTGCACGGCGGCGAAGTTCAGCCCCTCGTGGAACGCGCCCGTGCTCATGCCGCCGTCGCCGATGTAGGCCATCGCGACGATCTCTTTCTTCTGCATGCGCGCGCCGAGCGCGATGCCGGTCATCACCGGGATCATGTCGCCGAGGTGCGAGATGGGGCCGATGAAGCCCTTCTCCATGTTGCCGAAGTGGATGTTGAGGTCGCGCCCTTCCGACGGCCCCCACGCCTTCGCCATGTACTGCGCGAAAATCTCACGCGGGCGGATACCCTTCACCAGCACCGCGCCGAGATCGCGTATGAGCGGCGCGATGAAGTCCTGTTTATCGAGCGCGTAGCACGTCCCCACCGCCGTCGCTTCCTGACCGAGCGAACGAAAGACGCCGCCGACAACTTTCGTCTGCCGGTACAAATTCACCAGCCGCTCTTCGACGAGCCGCGTCAGCAACAGGTAGCGATACAACTCCAACAACTGCTCGCGCCCGAGCGTCGTCTCCGTCGTGCAGATCAACTCCTCGTCGGCGACGCCTGCCGACGCGTTCGCGCCGTTGCCGTCCGCACCTTTGCGACCCTTCGCCTCGCCCTGCTTCGACGCGCCTTTGCGCTTTGTCTCTGTCTTCATAAAAGATTGTCAGTGGTCAGTTGTCCGTCGCCAGTTGTTTTCGTCTCGCCTAACTTGAGAGCCTGAACTTTAGCCCGCCGCCCGTGCTACACAAACAACGGACAACTGACTACGGACAACTGGCAGCCCTTAAAAGTGAATGGTCAGGCCATGAATGCCTTCGGCGGCTTCCATCATGGCTTCGGAGACGGTCGGGTGCGCGAAGATGGTGCGCCCGAGTTCCTCTGCGGTCGATTCGAGTTGGAGCGCGACGCCCGCCTCGGCGATGAGTTCCGTCGCGTGCGCCCCGATGATGTGCACGCCCAGAAGTTCGTCATACTTCGTCTCGCTGACGACTTTGATGAAGCCCTCTTCTTCGCCGAGTATGCGCGCCTTGCCCGACGCGGAGAACGGGAACTTCGCCACACGCACGTCGTAGCCCTCCTTCTTCGCCGCCGCTTCCGTCAGACCGACGGACGCGACTTCCGGATCGCAATAAGTGCATGAAGGGACGTGGCGCATGTTGATCGGGTGCGGCTTCTGCCCCGCGATCTGCTCGACCACGAGGATGCCCTCTTTCGACGCGAGGTGCGCGAGCCACGGCGTAGGGATCACGTCGCCGATGGCGTAGACGCCCGCTTCGCCCGTGCGGCAAAATTCATCTACTTGAACGTTCCCGCGCTCGACCTTGATCTTCGTGCCTTCCAGCCCTAAGCCTTCGAGGTACGGCATGCGCCCGACGGCGACGAGGAACATCTCGGCTTCGAGCCTGACTTCCGCGCCCTTCGCGTCCTTGCCCGTCACGACGACGCCTTTATCCGTCTTCTCCATCTTCTCCAGACGCGTGCCGAGTTGCTGCTTGATGCCGCGCTTGCGGAAAGATTTTTCGAGTTCGACGCACACTTCCTCGTCTTCGAGCGGCAGCAGATGCGGCATGAGTTCCACGATGGTCGTCTCCGTCCCGAAGCGCGAGTACACGGACGCGAACTCTACGCCGACCGCGCCTGCGCCCATCACGATGAGAGACTTCGGCACTTCCTTGAGTTCCAGTATGTGGTCGCTGTTGACGACGCGCGCGCCGTCCGTCTCGAAGCCCGGTATGGGGCGCACGACCGAACCCGTCGCGATGATGATGTTCTTCGTCTCGATGGTCTGCTTCGCGCCGTCCGCGCCCGTGACTTCGACACGACCGGGGAGCGCGAGTTTGCCCGTCCCGTTGAAGACCGTCACCTTGTTCTTCTTCATCAGGTAGGAGACGCCCGCCGCGTTCTTATTGACGATCTTATCTTTGCGTTTCTGCACGGCGTCGAAGGCGAGTTTGACTTCCGAGACCTGCACGCCGTGATCGCCCAGATGCTGCGCGAGTTCGTAGTTGTGCGCCGACATCAACAGCGCCTTCGTCGGGATACAGCCGCGCAACCCGCACGTCCCGCCCAGACGCTTCTCTTTCTCCACGAGCGCGACCTTCAAGCCGAGTTGCGCCCCGCGTATGGCGGCCACATATCCGCCGGGGCCTGCGCCGATAACCGTCACGTCAAATTGTTCTGTCGCCAAAACGTTTTCGTCCTCTCGAAAGTGGAGGCGGCACCGAGCGCGCGTCAGGCATTTGCCGCGCGCCGCCGCCCCGAAATAGAGACTTTATTGTATGTGTAGCTGTTGCAAACGGGGATTATAATGCCTCCGGTCTTTTTCATCCAGCGACGGGAGAAACCGAACACACCATGAAACACACCGCAGCCTACGAACGACTCGTGGCCGACGCCAAAACACGCATCCGCGAACTCAACGTCCAACAAACACTCGAACACCTCGACGCCAACCCCGAAGCGCGCCTCATAGACGTGCGCGAAGACCACGAATGGCAAGCCGGCCACGCCGCGCGCGCAGAGCATTTGGGGCGCGGCATCATCGAACGCGACATCGAAGGAGTTATCCCCGACAAACAGACCGAACTCATACTCTACTGCGGCGGCGGCTACCGCTCCGCTTTAGCCTGCGACAACCTCCAACGCCTCGGCTACACCAACGTCTATTCAATGGACGGCGGCTGGACTGCCTGGAAAGACTCCGGCGCACCGACCACAACGGAAGGCGAATGAAGTTTGCAGGCAACTCAGGCGAATGAAGTTTGCAGGCCGGCGTGTTGCGCCTCGCGCGCGCCGCTTCCCGTGTCGCACATCATTTGCGCCGCCGCGCGGAAACGATAAAAGCCTTTTGTCCCGAAGCCGTCACTTCAAAACGCCTGTCTATTTCGTAGCCGCGCTCTGACAACAGACGTAACACAGGATGTTCGGGATTCCAGTTTGAGTCGCGGAAGGCCGCCCAGAAATGTTCATCGCGCAACCCTTCCCGTCCCGCGTCCGTCACCGACACTTCGTCAAACCCGCGCGGGAGGAAATAGCTTCTGTCTTCCACGAGTCCCGGGAGATTGACGATGCGGGCAACGCGAAATCTCCCTCCATCAACAGAATCCGCAGCCCCGCCGGAACTGAGCGCATACCACAGGTGATACGCGACGAGGTCTTCCGTCGCATAGATTTTAATTTCGTTCGTGGCAGCAGACGACGCCTCTGTCTCGACAACTTGATGCGCGAGCGTCTCCCAGGCGCACCACAAGGGCGGCACGTCGCTCTGCTGACGCACGAGCCACAGCATCGCGGCGAGCGCGAGCCAGCAGGCACAGAGCAATTTGATCGTCGTCGCGAGCCACGCGGGTCTGAGCGCGTTCAGCGCGTAGGCCGCGAGCAGCGTGTAAACGGGCGCAATGATGATCAAGTGACGCGTCGCCCAGACCGAGTGCGGCAACGCGTGCGCCAGCAGAAAAGCAACGACCACCGGAGCGGTTGAAAAAAAGATCAGGAACTTTAAGGCGAAATCTCCGCCCTCGCCCCCTCGCTCATCCCGCAGCCGTTCCGTCTCCGACTTTCGCGCCGCCGCTGCCGCCATGCGTCGCTGCCCCACCACGCGCCAGCCGAGCGCGACGTATACGGTCACGAACACTGCGAGCGTAAGCCACACGTTGAGGGGCAGCACCAGCCGCTCATGCGTATTCCGGCGAAAGCGCAACGGTTCGTGCAGCACCAGATATGGTTGAAAGATGTCCGCGACGCGCGGCACGACCGCCCAACCGATATTTTGCGCCAGCCCTTTCCCCGCCCCCGCCGTCGCCTGCCACAACATCCACAACCAGGGGCTATAACACACGACGAGCGCAGCCAAGATCAAGGCAAACTCTTTCACCTTTCGCCGCCGCCATACCAACAGGAAGATCAACTCATGCCCGACCAGCAACCAACCGTAATAGTGGGTATAGACGAGCAACAAGTTCACCGCGAACAGCGCAGCGGCGTGCCGCCTCGACGCATCCACGCGTGAGAAGCGCGCAAACAACCAGAGCGAACCGGCGGCAAAGAGCAACAACAAACTATACATGCGCACGTCGCGCGCGTGCTGAATCAGGAAACCGCTCGCCGCCATCAACCCGAGCGCGACCAGCCCCACACGCGGGCGCAAGCGCAACTCACGACACAGCAACACGACGGGCACGACCGCCGCCGTCGCCGTCAACACCGAAAACAGCCGCAGCCACCACACCGACCCGCTCCCCACCAGCGCGATCCAACTTTTCAACAACAGATAAAAGAGCGGCGGGTGAATCAAATCCACCGCCACAAAATCCACTAACGCCCCCCACCCGTGCCGCGCCGCGTGCACACTAAACACCTCATCAAACCACAAACACGACGCATCCAAACGCCACAGACGCACCCCCACCAACGCAGCCGTCAACCCCACCGCGACCAACACATCGCGCGGCCTCCACGCAGACTCCGCCACACCCTCCGCCTCAACTCGCACACTCTTCACAGGCAACGACATAAACGCCACGCATCATAATTCCCCACCGCCCGACGCGTCGAGCATAGTTTCCGAGAAACCCACTTGAAACTATGTGTAAAGTTGAGGTCAATACGATTATCGCTCCGCCCTCGCCTGCGACAACCTCCAGCGCCCCGGCTACACCCACATCTACTCCCTCGACGGCGGCTGGACCGCCTGGCAAGCCTCCGGCGCACCCGTCGAAAACGACTAGCCGGAAAATGTTATAGTTCCGGCAGACACGGAAAGGAGCTTTGCATACTCGTGGCAACTCAACCCACCACTCCCGTCGAAGTCTTCTTCTCTTATTCTCACAGAGATGAAGACCTCAAGAATGAATTACTCAAG
>DATHBB010000172.1:0-5159 GCA_035296385.1 Pyrinomonadaceae bacterium
CGTAACTTCTCAAACTTCATGCGCCGGGGCTTCTCAATTCTTCACCCGTTCGCCCTGCGTCGCCTCGCCGTCCACGCTCTTCTTCGCGGCCCCGGCGGCAGAATTTTCCTTTGCATCCGCCGGCAGGTAGTAGCCGTGGCGGGTCTTCACTTCGAGTTTGCGCTCTTTGCCTTTGGCGTCGCGCACGCGGACGCGCACTTCGAGCGGGTGCATCCGGCCGTCGTCCTGTTCGTCCGCGGCGAGCGTGAAGCCGAGGCTGTAGCGCGAGTTGAGATTGCCGACGATGCGGCTCAGGCCGTTGGCGTAGTCGGCCGGGCGTCGCACGCGCACCGATTCACCGCCCGTCGCCTTCGCCAGATATTGCGCGCTCCCCGAAATGCTGATGCCCGCGAGATTGCCGAGCGGTTTCAGGATCGGCAGCGCAAACTTCAAGCCCGTCTTCATGTCGGTCACGAGCGCGCTGAAGATGACGTTCGACTTCAAGAGCTTCGACTCGATGTAATCCCTCTGCTCGTAGAAGACGGGCGCGATGCCGTCCGTGACGTAGACAAGCGCGGGCTGCGAGTTGGGACGCTCCCCGGCGATGCGCTTCGTGATCTCCAGAGTTGCGGCCGCCAGATCGAAAGGGTCCTGGTAGTCGGTCGTGATCGAGCCGTCCTTGTTCCTGCGTTCGAGCAGCAGCGTGCCGTCCGGTTTGACGATGCGCTTTACCGTGTTGCCCTTCCTGTCCTTGATGTAATCGATCTCGACCTCTTCGTCCTTAAACCCGCCCGCGCCCGCTTCACTGCCGGCCTTCGACGTTTCAACCTTCACGCCGCCCGTCCCGACAGAGATCGACATCTCCTTCTCGCGCTTCTCTTTTTCCTTCCCCTTCTCTCCGGCATCGCGCACGCTCTCTTTTGCCGCGCCCTCGTCGCTCTTCTGCGCCGTCCCGTCGGCGGGCGCTTGCGTCGCGCCGTTCGCGCCCGCCTGCTCGGCGCGCCGTTCGGCCGCTTCCTGCGCGACCGCGCCCTCGTCACTACTGCCGCCGCCCGCGCCCTGGCCGACGAGCGTCGGGACGATTGCCATCGCCGAGGCCACCTGCGCGCGGTTGCGCGTGAAAGGCGTCAGCCATTCGCGCCGGTCTTCGACGCCGTTCGGGTCGAGCACGATGACGGCCACCTCGTCTTCCGGCGGCAGCTTCGAGAGTTCGGCCGCCATCGCTTCGAGGATTTCGGTGCGGCGCATGTAACGCCCCGCGCCGAGCCGTTCGAGGTCGAAGACGAGCGCCAGCGCGAGCGGGCGACGATTTTTGTCGCCTTCGCGCGTAAAGTAAGAGACGGGGCGCGGGCGGCCGTCGGCCAGCACCTCGAAATTCTCCGCCGCGAGTCCCGCGGCGAATGCTTTCGTCTTCTTGTCCGTCACGAGCGCGTCGAGAAAAACGACCCGCGTTCTGACTTTCACCACCTCGTCCTGCGCCGCCGGCTCCTGCGCTGCGACGAACGAAGCACCGCCGCCGATGAGCAGCAGCGCGAGCGTGAATGAAACTGCCTCTCTGATGAGGGGCAAGAAAAAGTTGTGGCTTTTCATAGCGTGAATACTCCGTCTCGGCTTGAAGGATGAAGAAAGGATCGTGGTCGGACGGAAAACTTTCGCGTCTCGAAGGCGTCTCTCTCATCCTTCGCTCGCGCGCGCCTCGCATCGCCCCCGCCTCTGTCACTGCACTTTTACTGTTCGACGCTCGTCGCCTCGTTCGTCAACTCGCGGCTCTGCTGTTCGGGGTTCATCAACAGTTTCGCGAACTCTTCCGGGTTGAGGTTGACTTGCAGGACGGTGGCGTCGCGCTGCCCTATGACGACGATGAGGACTTTGAACTTGTCGCCGTCCGCCTTCGTGTAAGTGAAGGTCTGCCCTTCATCTTCCAGACGCACGGCGACGAGCGGATGCCAGCCGGGTTCGAGCGTCTGCCGCAGGCGCGTACGGATGTCCGTGCTCGCGTCGCGTCCCGAAAAATCCTGATCCTCGAAGATCGCGAGTTTGAAGTCGCCGAAGCGCAGGACGCGCCGCGCGCTCTTCGAGACGACCTTCGCCGTCTTCACGCCCAGATTGGCGACGAACGGGATGCCGCGATGCTTGACGCGGTAGTGCGACTCGATGAGTTTGACGACCGCGTGATACTCGGCCTCTTTCGTCGCCGTCGTCGCAGCAAGGGCGACGGTCGTGTGCGCGAGCGACGCGATGAGCAGTAGTAGTAGGGTGTAGAGTGTCCGGCGCATCTTTCGTATCCCTCCCCTACGGTTTCTTCGTGGCCTTGTTGTCTTTGTCGCCATCGCTGCCGCTGCCGATGCCGATTTCGGGGATGCCGAACTGGCCTTCGAGTTGGCTCAGCTTTTCGAGGTTGATGTTGCCGACGATGTTCACCATCGTCAGGCGCTTCGGTTCGAGCGCGAGGATGGCGATGCCGTCAATGCTCCCCGTAGAGGTCATCATGTAGACTTCTATGCGGACGTTCTCGTCGGCCTTCTTCTTGATGATGTTGACGAGGCGCGACCAGCCGGGCGAGCGCAACTGCGTGCGCACGCCTGCGAGATTCGCCTCCGTGTATTCGCCCTCGGCGTTGAAGCCGTAGCTGCGCACGTAGACGCCTTTGAGACCGCCGATGATCGCGCCCACGTCTACCTTCTCGCCGGTGCCGGAAGTCGTCGTGATCTTCTTCGGGATGATCCGCAGCAGATTCTCGTCGAGGTTCACGTCGATGAGTTCGTTCGCACGCTGCGCGAGCGACTCTTCGTTGTCGAGTTGCAGCTTGGCCGCGTATTGCGGCTGCTGCGCCCGCGCTCCCGTCGCGCACACCGCGAGGAGCGCGACGGCGAGACTAAAAATCTTCAGCCATGAATTAAGTTTCTTGTTCATAATTACTCCAGTTCTGCCTGCACCAAATGATTTCAATGATTTTTAAGGGTCGCTCTATTTTCCGGCGCGACCGATCTCCTGCATCTCACGCTGCGCGTAGTTGAACTTCGCGCTCGCCAGCCTGAGCGCCAGCATCAACTGCTCGGTCGCCTCGCGTTGCTGCGCTGTCATGGGCTGTTCGACCTGCCAGCGCATCCCGCCGCCAACGGCGACTTCCTCAAGCGGCGCGGGCATCGTCTCTTCCACTCGCGGTTGTCGCTTCTGCCGTTTCGCGACGAACTGGCGCGGCGCGCGTTGAGTCTTGGGCGTTGCGACAACGACTGCCTTCTTTTGTCGCGGCGCGGGTTCGACCGCGTTGTCAATCGAAGCGTTGCCGACCGCACTGCCTGTAGAAGCGTTGCTGTCCGTCGCGGCGTTTGGGACAACTGCCGTCTCAGTTTGCCTGCTCCCGCTTGTTGTCGTAGTTCCCTGTTCGACCTTCGCGAGTGGTTCCTTTTGCTGCTCGTCTTGGCGTGTGACGAACCACATGCCCGCGAGAAGCGTCAGGAGGAGCGAGGCGGCAAGGGCTATGCGCGGGCGTGAAAAGATCGTCGTGAACGCTCGCGGGCGCGCTGCGGTCGGCATGGCGGTCGCCGGAATTTCCAGCGGGCGCGGTTGGTAGCGCAGCGTGCCGAGCAGGTTCTCTAATTGCTCCACGTCTTCTTCCGGCTCGCCCGTCTTGTCCCACAAATAGTCGCTCATAACTTAATGCTCCCTCTCATACTTCGTCCCGCCGAGGCGCGCGCGCAGCAGTTTCATCCCGCGATGTATGTTGACCCTGACGGATGCGGGCGCGAGTCCCGTGCGCTCGGCGATCTCCGGGCCGGTCATGCCTTCGACGAAACGCAGGATCAAAGGCTCGCGGTAGGCTTCCGGCAACTGGCGTATCAAATTCAAAACTTCGGTCGCCTCGGCTTCCGGCGCGGTCACGTTCGCGCCCGCGATGTCGTCCGACAGTTCCGCCGTGTCGCGCGTGCGACGATGAAAGTCCATCGCGCGGTTGCGCGTGATCATGGCGAGCCAGGGGCCGAAGGCGTTGGCATCGCGCAAAGACTCGATCTTTCTCAAGGCGACGAGAAACACGTCCTGCACGAGATCGTCCACTTCGCCGTAGGGCACGCGCGCCAGAAGTATGCCGTGCACCATGCGCGAGTAGGTGTCGTAGAGTCTGCCGAAGGCGTCGCGGTCGCCCGCGCGTACCGCCGCAACGAGCGCGGCGTCAACGGAAACTTCTAACTCAGTGGTTGAGGCCGTAGCCGACATATCCGTTCCGATCACTTGGAGCATGCCGCCTGTCGCCTCTACTTCGTACATTCGTGAAAAAACCTCGTTCGACGCTTTCAACTCGAACACTCAATAGCGTTTGCGCGTTCGGTTGGTAAGACGCCAGAGGCAGGCCAAGCGTTAACAGGAATCGCCGTAAGAAAAATGTTTTAACTTCTGAGGCCGCGAGATGCGATTGCCGCCGTGCGCTACTTTATTACGCGCCGCGCTCAGACGAAGATTCAAGCGTTGACGTTCAACTTACGGCAGTACAACCGAAAGCCGCTCTAAGTATTGACAGTCAAAGGCAAAGCGGAATATGTTGCCCGCGCCCGACCGTCTCGGCTTTTCTGTCGGCGAGCAGCATGACCCTTCGCCAACCCAGCGGACTCGCACATCAACGGAGGTAAGTCGCACATGCCAACATCTGTGGACGAGGTGAAAGAGCGTTTTTCCAAGTCGGTTGCGACCGCGAAAGACGGCCTCGCCGTGTTCCGCGAGTTTCTCATCGTTCTGGTTCTGCTGTTGTTGCTGCTCTGGCCCGGAGTCATCAACACGCGTTTGCAGGGCGCGGGCTTCGTCGAGGCCGACGTGGCGGGCTTCAAGTGGAAGAGCGCGCAACAGGCCGTGCAGAAGACGGGCGAGGTGCAGCAGCAGGTCGCGGAAACCAAACAGACCACTGAGGACACCATCAGGAAAGTGGACGAACTCGCCTCCAAAGTCACTAATCCCGAAGTCAAGAAAGAGTTAGAGACGATCAAAACGACGCTCAACTCGTCGCTCCAAACCACGCAGGCCGCCGAAAAGGATTTGCAGAGCGTGCGACAGGTGCAGGAAACCGTCCTGCAAGCGGCGCGCCCCGATGCTCTGACGACGACCGGCTCGTGGGGCGTCGTCGTCTCCGGCGACAGGAAAATGGACGAAGCGCAGTTTGAAGTGAACAAGGCGAAAGCGCAGGGCTACAC
>DATHBB010000173.1:0-13600 GCA_035296385.1 Pyrinomonadaceae bacterium
CGAGCCGCGCTTCTACTTCATCGAAGACCACGCGGGCGACGTGCCCTACTACAACTACTACACGGCGGAGGGCGCGGAACCGAAGGCGCGCATCTACGTCGAAGACGGTTACGCGCGCCCGCAGATACGAGAGATCAGCGAGGTCAGCGGCGCGGTCAGAGGTTTGCGACGCTACCAACTCGACCGCGTCTGCTTCCCGCCCGAAGTCAAAGAAGAAATCTACGCCCTCTACCACGCCGCCACACCACCCCCGACACGCGAGGTCGAAGTCGGCGACTGAAGATAAATGATGAAGTAGGAACGCGGAACGATGAACTGAAAGACAGTTGCTTTCATTCATCGTTCCGCGTTCCTACTTCATCGTTTCTTATTTGATCGCTTTGATGTTCGCCGGTTTGGCGAAGAGCGTGTCGGGGATGGCGGCGTTGAACTCGACCGAGTTGTAGTTGATGCGGCTCGATTGCACGCCCGCGCGAAAGTGGTCTATGACGAAGGGAACGGTCAGTCCCGCGACGACTTGATAACTGGCGTAACGATCCTCTTCCGTCACTTCCTCGCCGTCGGCGTTCTTCCGCTTGTAAAAAGTTTTGGCGGGCAAGCCGTCCTTCGCGCCCAACTCGTAGTCAACCGTGAAGCCGTCGGGGTAAGTCAGACGCACGGCCTCGTTGCGTTTGGCGAGTCCGGCCTCGCGGCGTCCGAGGTAGGTGAGCCGCGCGCCTTCCTTGCGCCACCAGCCGCGCAGCAAGTTGTCCGTGCTCGTGCGCATCGCGAGGCGAAAGTCTTCCAACTGTTCGGGCTTCATGTCCACGAGCGACTGCGTCGAACTCTCGTAGAGCCAGCCGCCGCCCGCCGCGTTGGTCTGGATATTGCGACCGCGCGCGCCGCGAAACTCCGTGCGCTCGCGGTCGGGGAAAACGAGATAGTCTATGAACGACTGCGGCAACAGCGAGACGCCCTTGTCGAACGGCGTGTAGTAGCCGCGCCCGATGATCGTGCGGACGGCGAGGAACGCGCTCCCGCCCAGCGCCTCTACCGCGCGCCTCACGATCTGCTCGGCCTTCTCGTCGTTCGCCGCTGCTTGCGGCGTCGTAGTCGTCGTCACGTCAACCTTCGGCGGCGCGTTGCCCTGAGTCGTCTGCGAGAAATTCTCCACATACGCCCCGCACAGCAAAACAAGCGGCAACACGAACCGCACCGTTTTTTGAAATGAAGATGGATTCATAAACTCCAACAACTCTTTCTCTGTGCCCCATCCGTGCTCTCTGTGTCTCTGTGGTGAGTGCTTCTCAAATACATTCACCACAGAGACACAGAGGACACGGAGGGGGCACAGAGGCAAGCAAAGAAGGGTTTCAGACGATCTCAAATTCAATCGCTGAAACCCTCCGGTTATTCAAAACTGGCGCAGACACTTTCTGCGCTCGATTTAGTTGACGCTCGGCGCGTCGATGGCCTTGATCGTGATCTCGCTGTCCTCGTAGTCAACGACGAACTGCGAAGCGCCTTTCCACATCGCCGTGAGCGGCAGCTTAACTTTCTCGTCAATGTGCCGCTTGAGGAAGCGCGCGCCGTAGGCCGGGCTGAAGCCCTTCTCCGTGAGGCTGTCGATGGCGCGTTCCGACACCTGCACGGTCTTGCCCTGCCGCTCCATCTGCTTGCGCAGTTTGTCGAGATAGATGACGGCGATCTGTCTCACCTCGTCCATCGTGAGCGGCGAGAAGACGACGATCTCGTCTATACGGTTGCGAAACTCCGGCGAGAAACGCTGCTCCGCAGCCTTCATCACCTCATTCTTCACCGCCCGCACGTCGCCCAGAGTCTTCGCGCCGAAGCCGAGCGGCTTCTCGTACTTCTTGAAGTTCTCCGAGCCGAGGTTCGAAGTCATGATGACGATGGCGTCCGAGAGATAAACTTTCTTCCCGCGCCCGTCCGTCAACCAGCCCTCGTCGAAGCCCTGCAAGAACAGGTTCATCAACGTCGGCGAAGCCTTCTCGACTTCGTCGAGCAATAAGACCGTGTAAGGGTTCTCGCGCAAACGCTCCGTGAGTATCCCGCCGCGCTCCGAGCCTACGATGCCGCGCGGCATGCCGATCAGTTTCTCGACGCCGACCGTGCCGTCACCGTACTCCGACATGTCTATGCGCACCATCTTCTCTTCGTCGCCGAACATAAACTCGGCCACGGCCTTCGCGAGTTCCGTCTTGCCAACTCCGGTCGGGCCTAAGAACAACAGCACGCCGTCGGGCTTGTAGTGCGAATCCTTGAGCGGCCCCTTGTTCAGACGCAGGCGCTGCGCGACGGACTTGACCGCCTCCTTCTGACCGATCACGCGCCCGCCGACTTCAATTTCCATCTGCTGGAAACGGTCGGTCGTGTCGCGCGAGATCATGTCGAGCGGGATGTGCGACTCCTGCGAGATGACTTCGATGATGTGCTCCGGCTTGACGACCAGCGCCTCCGGCTCGTTGATCTCGACTTTGACGGAAGCCGTGTCGAGCCAGCCGATGGCCTTGTCGGGCAGGTGCAGATTGCGTATGTACTTCGGAGCCATCTCCAGAGCCATGTTGATCGCGTCGTCCGAGATCGTCACCGAATAATTGCGTTCGAGACGCGGGCGCAAGCCCAACAGGATTTCGCGCGTCTCGGAGATCGTCGGTTCGTCAACCTTGACCATGCGGAAGCGACGCGCGAGCGCCTCGTCTTCGCCGATGTACTCCTTGTACTCGGTGATGGTCGTCGCGCCGATGATGCGCAGGTCGCCGCGCGCGAGCGACGCCTTGAACATGTTGGCCGCGTCCGAAGACGTGCCGAGCGCCGCGCCCGCGCCGATGATGGTATGCGCCTCGTCTATGAAAAGGATCAGGTCGGGGCGCTCTTTGACTTCGTCGATGATACCCTTGATGCGTTCCTCGAACATGCCGCGCAGCATCGTGCCCGCGACGAGTCCGCCCATCTGTAGTTGGACTACGTGCGCGTTTCTCAGGCGCGCGGGGACTTTCTCCGGTTCGAGTTCGATGAGACGCGCGAGTCCTTCCACGACCGCCGTTTTGCCCACTCCGGGTTCGCCCACGAGCATCGGCGAATTCGCGCGCTCGCGGTGGCAGAGGATTTCCACCATCTGCTGAATTTCGCGCTCGCGCCCGATGGTCGGCGGAATCTTGTCCATGCGCGCGAGACGGTTCATCGAAGTGCCGAAGTGTTTGAGGTACGGCGGCAGTTCAAACTTCTTGCGATACTGCTCTTCATCCTGCTCGCGCAGGCGCACTCGCGCGCGCACGTTTTCCGCGAGCGTTTCGGAGTCCGCGCCGAGCGTGCGGAGCACGCCGCTCAGGAGTCCGCCGTCTTGCGAGAGCGCCATGAAGAGGTCTGTGGATTCGATGGTCTTACGCCCCTGCGCGCGCGAACGCTCCATCGCGCGCTTGAAGAGATCAATCGTTTCGGGCGCGATGCGCAGGCCTTTGCCGACGTGCTGGAAACGGTTGTTGTCCAGCCGCCGCTCGATCTGCATTTTGATATGAAACGGGTCGAGCGAGAGATCGCGCATGGCCGAGTTGAACAGTTCGGCCTCCTCCGTGATGAAAGCATGGAGAATGTGTTCGACCGCGATGTAATTTTGGTCACGACGCTTCGACTCCTGCATCGCATGTTCAAAAATGCGCTGCCCGCTCTCCGCGAAGCGATCTTTGTATGTTCCGAGATCAACCATTGTGTTCCTTCAATCTTGCTAGGTGCGGCGCGCTCTCGTGCCGCGAGTTTACCCGTCGCCGATTCCGCCCGAATCTATTTACGCCCGGCGATCCGTTTCGGTTCTTCGAGAGAGAGTTTGTTGCCGTTTCCCTCCGGTTCGAGCGGCTAGTTTTAGATGCCCCGCGCCCGCCTCCCGTTGTGTTTCGGGACGACACGAGCATAGCACACTTGCGACTGCAATTTTCTAGCCATTGTTTGCCGAAAATCTCACGCCGACGGCGCACCGGAAAACGACGACCGCAACGCATAACAGTTAAGCGTTCGCTTCGACTCTGCGCGCTTCCGCGCAAAGTCAAAACGAACGCTTATACGCCCCGACTGACTGAAAGCCGTCCACGCTTTCTCAATAATCGCCGTAGTCTTCACCGCCTCCCATCGGCGGCCCGCCTCCGCCCGCTTTCTTCGGTTGGGGCGCATCGGTGATTGCCGCCCCCGTCGTCAGCAGCAGCGCCGCGACCGACGAGGCGTTTTGCAACGCCGTGCGCACCACTTTGGTCGGATCGATGATTCCGGCGGCGACCAAATCTTCGTACTTTCCGTTCGCGGCGTTGTAGCCTTGCGCGCCCTTCGACTCTTCGACTTTGTCTATCACAATCGCGCCGTCAACGCCCGCGTTCTCCGCGATGCGCCGCACGGGCTCTTCGAGCGCACGCCGCAAGATTCGCACGCCCGTCTGCTCGTCCTCGTCCTTCAACTCCAACGCGTCGAGCGCACGCGACGCGCGCAGCAGGGCGATGCCGCCGCCCGCAACTATGCCTTCCTGGGCCGCCGCGCGCGTCGCATTCACGGCGTCGTCAACGCGCATCTTCTTCTCTTTCATCTCCGTCTCGGTCGAAGCGCCGACGCGTATGACGGCGACGCCACCCGCGAGTTTCGCCAGGCGCTCCTGCATCTTCTCGCGGTCGTAATCCGAAGTCGCCTCTTCGATCTGCGCCTTCAAGGTCTTCACGCGCCCCTGTATATCTTTCGAGTTGCCCGCGCCTTCAACAATCGTCGTGTTGTCTTTATCGACGATGACGCGCTTCGCCGTGCCGAGGTCGTCCGCCGTCACGTTCTCAAGCTTGACGCCCAAGTCTTCCGTGATAACGCGCGCGCCCGTCAGCGCCGCGATGTCTTCGAGGATGGCCTTGCGCCTATCGCCGAACGCGGGGGCTTTGACGGCGCAGACCTTGATCGTGCCGCGCAGGCGGTTGACGACGAGCGTGGGCAGCGCGTCGCCTTCCACGTCTTCGGAGATGATCAACAGCGAGCGACCCTGACTCGCCGCCTGTTCCAACACCGGCAGCAGTTCGCGCATCGCCGCGATCTTCTTCTCGTGTATGAGAATCAGAGGCTCTTCCAGAACGGCCTCCATGCGGTCGGGGTTCGTGACGAAGTAGGGCGAGAGGTAGCCGCGATCAAACTGCATGCCTTCGACGATGTCCAACTCGGTTTCGAGCGTGCGCGATTCTTCGACCGTCACGACGCCGTCGCGCCCGACGCGCTCCATCGCTTCGGAAATCAACTCGCCGATCTCGCGGTCGTTGTTGGCCGACACGCTTGCGACGTTGGCGAGGTCTTTCTTGCTCTTGACCTTCTTCGACTGCCGCTCCAAATCCTCGACCGCCGCTTGCGTCGCGCGCTGTATGCCGCGCTGCAAGGCCATCGGGTTCGCGCCCGCCGTCACGTTCTTGACGCCCTCGCGGAAGATGGCCTGCGCGAGCACGGTGGCGGTGGTCGTGCCGTCGCCCGCCGTGTCGTTCGTGCGCGTCGCCACTTCGCGCACCATCTGCGCGCCCATGTTCTCGTAGTTGTCCTTGAGTTCGATCTCCTTCGCCACCGTCACGCCGTCTTTCGTGATGACGGGCGAACCGAATTTCTTGCCAATGACGACGTTGCGCCCCTTCGGTCCCAGCGTCACGCGCACCGCGTTCGCCAGCGTGTTCACGCCCTTCAACATCGCCGAGCGCGCCTCTTCGTTAAACTTCAACTCTTTTCCCGCCACTTAGTTTTCTCCTTGATAAAAATGTCCGTTGTCAGTTGTCCGTAGTCAGTTGGTTTAATTCTTAATCAACCAAATTTTTTATCTTCAACCACTCACTCGCCAGCCACATTCAACAGACAACTGACGACGGACAACTGACGAAGTTTTATTCCCCCGCCGCCTGTCCTTCCGCCTTCGCACGTCCGACCTGCACGCGCGCGGGTCTGAGCAGTTGACCGCCCATGCGATAGCCGCGACTGTATTCAGCCGTCACCATACCGTCGCGTTCGGGTTCGACTTCTACCGTGTCAACCGCTTCATGTAACTCCGGATCAAACTGTTCGCCCAACGCCGGGACGGGTTCGAGTCCGGCGGACGTGATCGCGCTCTCGAAGCCGCTGATCGTGCCGCGCAAGCCGTTCAACAAAGCTTCGAGCGTGCCGCCGCTTTCCGCAGCTTCCACCGCGCGCTGCAAGTTGTCCATCACGGGCAGGAGCGCGCCGACGAACGCCGCCTTCTCGCGCGCCGCACGCTCGTCCGCCGTGCGCGTGAGTCGCTGCCTGATCTCGTCCGTCTCGCGACGCAGTTCCGCGCGCACCTGCTCGAAACGCGCCTGCACGTCCTTCGTCGCCTGCTCGGCGGCGAGCGTGCGCGCTTCGAGTTCTTCCACGTACTTCGGTTTCAAACTCGGCGTCGCACCTTCACCTTGCACCTTCACACCTTCCTCCGAATCGTCGAGGCTCACGCGCCTGCGATCCGTCACACGCACGCCCTCGGCGGGCGCCGTAGCGTTCGCGTCTTCGGCGCGCGCCTCTTCAGCCGCCGTTCTATCTCCCATATCTCGTCTCTTTTTCTCCTTGCGGAAAGTTACCATATGAACCTCAGTGACAGGTGATAAGTGACAAGTTAGAACAAGTTTTCCGACTTGTCACTTGTCACCTGTTACTTGTCACTGCACTGCTATCTTCACGCGCCCCGTTTTCTGCTCCGTGCGCTTGGGCAGGCGCAGCGTGAGGACGCCGTCCTTGTAATCGGCCACGATGTTTTTCTGATCAACTGTCGCGGGCAGCGGCCCGAAGCGACTCAGGAAACGCCCGAACGGGCGACCCGTGCTGCCGCCCCCGCGCCGCTTCCCTTCCGCTTCCGCCGCGCGTTCGCCGCGCACCGTCAGACGGTTCTCGTCAATGCTCACTTCCAGAGCGCCGCGCTCGATGCCCGGCAGATCAATCGCGATACGGAACTCCGACGCGCTCTCGTAAACATCCGAAGCCGGAGTCCAGTCCGAACGCTCAAGCTCCGCCTCGCGCTCGTCGTTCAAATGATCGTGCCGCCGCGCCGTATCCTCAAACAGACGATTCATGCGCTCCTGCAACGTCACATAATCACGCCACTCGTCCCACTTGTGTCCCACTATAAAAACCTCCGGTTTTTGGAACGATGAAGTAGGAACGATGAACGGAAAGACAGTTCTTTGTCCGTTGTCCGTCGTCAGTTGTTCAATACAATCTTTAGTAACTTGTGTGATAGTCACTGAACAACGGACAACTGACTACTGACAACGGACAATTCTTCACTTCATCGTTCATCGTTCCTACTTCATCGTTTACCTTCACGCTGTTGCCGCAACCGCCTCGCTCGCGAACTTCAACGCGTCGCCGTCCGCGGAGACTTGAATTGTTTGACCCGCAGCGATCTCGCCGCGCAGGAGTTTCGAGGCGAGCGGATTTTGAATCAACGTCTGGATGGCGCGTTTCAGCGGGCGCGCGCCGTACATCGGATCGTAGCCTTCGCGCGCGAGAAGTTCGCGCGCCGACTCGTCGAGCACGAGCGTGATGTTGCGCTCCGCGAGCATGTGCCGCAGGCGTTCGAGTTGCACATCAATGATCTTGACGATCTCCGCGCGCGAGAGTTGATGAAAGATCACCACGTCGTCGATGCGGTTCAAGAATTCCGGCTTGAAGTGGCCGCGCAGTTCTTCCAGGACAGCTTCGCGCACGGCCTTCTCGTCGTCCCCCGCCGCCTGTATTTCGCGCGAGCCGAGATTCGAGGTCATGATCAAGACCGTGTTCTTGAAATCAACCGTGCGCCCCTTCGAGTCGGTCAAGCGCCCGTCGTCGAGTATTTGCAGGAGCACGTTGAACACGTCGGGGTGCGCCTTCTCGATCTCGTCAAACAGCACGACGCTGTACGGCCTGCGCCGAACGGCTTCGGTCAACTGCCCGCCTTCCTCGTAGCCGACGTATCCCGGCGGCGCGCCGATCATGCGCGCGACGGCGTGCTTCTCCATATACTCTGACATGTCGAGGCGAATCATCGCGCGTTCGTCGTCGAAGAGAAACTCGGCGAGCGCACGCGCCGTCTCGGTCTTGCCCACACCCGTCGGGCCTAAGAAGATGAACGAGCCGACCGGACGATTCGGGTCTTGCAAGCCCGCACGCGCGCGGCGCACGGCGTTGGCGACCGCCGTTAAAGCCTCGTCCTGCCCGATGACCCTGAGGCTCAGGCGTTCCTCCATCGTGACGAGTTTCTGCATCTCGCCTTCGAGCATCTTCGAGACGGGAATGCCCGTCCACTTGGCGACGATCTGCGCCACGTCTTCTTCGTCAACTTTCTGTTTCAGCATGACGCCGTCGGCCTGTAGCTCGCCGAGCTTGGATTGCTCGCCCTCCAGCTTTCGTTCGAGTTGCGGAATCTCGCCGTATTGAAGTTCGGAGGCGCGCGCCAGATCGCCCGCGTTGCGCGCGCGTTCGAGTTCCAGCCGCAACTCGTCGAGTTTCCCGCGCGCCTCTTCCATGTGCTTGATGGCTTCCTTCTCGGACTGCCATTTCGCCTTCATGCCGGAAGACTTTTCCTTGAGGTCTGCGGCGCGCTGTTCGATCTCCCTGAGACGCGCCTTCGAGCGCTCGTCGTCTTCGCGCTGCAAGGCTAGACGCTCGATCTCCAGTTGCATGATCTCGCGTTCGAGCTGATCTATTTCGACGGGCAAACTGTCGATCTCGATGCGCAGGCGCGAGGCCGCTTCGTCAATCAGGTCAATCGCCTTGTCGGGCAGGAAACGGTCTGTGATGTAGCGGTTCGAGAGCGTCGCGGCGGCGACAATCGCGGAGTCTTTGATGTCTACGTTGTGATGCTTCTCGTAGCGCTCCTTCAGACCGCGCAGGATCGCAATCGTGTCCTCGACGGTCGGTTCGCCGACATAGACTTGCTGGAAGCGACGCTCCAACGCGGCATCTTTTTCGATGTGCTTCTTGTATTCGTTGAGCGTCGTCGCGCCGACGCAGCGCAACTCGCCGCGCGCGAGCGCGGGCTTCAACATGTTCGACGCGTCAATCGCGCCCTCCGCCGCCCCCGCGCCGACGAGCGTGTGCAGTTCGTCTATGAAGAGGATGATCTGCCCCTTCGCGTTTTCAATCTCCTTCAAGACCGCCTTCAGACGGTCTTCAAACTCGCCCCTGTACTTCGCGCCCGCGAGCATCGAGCCGAGGTCGAGGCCGATGAGACGCTTGTTGCGCAGGGTTTCCGGCACGTCGCCGGAGATGATGCGCTGCGCGAGGCCCTCGACAATGGCGGTCTTGCCGACGCCCGGCTCGCCTATGAGTACCGGATTGTTTTTCGTGCGGCGCGAAAGGACCTGGATCGTGCGGCGTATCTCGTCGTCGCGACCAATGACGGGATCGAGTTTGCCCTGACGCGCGAGGTCGGTCAGGTCTTTGGCGTACTTCGAGAGCGCCTGATAGTTCGACTCCGCGTTTTGATCCGTGATACGCGAATCGCCTCGCATCTCGTTGACGACTTTCAACAGATCGTCGCGGTTGATGCCGTGCTGGCGCAGTATGCGACCCGCCGCGCCGTCCTTCTCTTCGACGATGGCGAGGAGCAGATGCTCGGTCGAGATGTACTCGTCCTGCATCGCTTCGGCCTGCTTCTGCGCCGACGTAAAAATTTGCGTGAGGCGCGGGCTGAAATACTGCTGCCCGCCCTGCACTTTCGGCAGGCGACCGATGGCGGCCTGCGCGTCATTCAAGACGACCTGCAAATTCGCGCCGAGTTTGCCGAGGAGCGGGCGCACGATGCCTTCCGGCTGTTCGAGCATGGCGACGAGCAGGTGCTCCGGCTCGACCTGTTGATTTTGATTGCGCTCGGCCCCTTCGATGGCCGTCTGGATGGCCTCCTGCCCGCGCAAGGTGAAACGTTCTAGACGCATAATTCTTTGAAACCTTAATTGACAAGCGCGGAACGATAATAGAGTTCAACGCTTATCGTTCCGCGCGCCTTCAAGTTCTAACTATTGAGACGAATTACTGACCGGCCTGAGCCGCCTTGCTCTTCGTAGCCGTGCCCGGCTCTTCGGCCTTCGCTTCGATGGTCTTCTGCGCAGAGCTTCCGGTGCCTTCGCCCGCGATCTCTATGCGGCGAGCCTTCACCTCTTCGCGCTTTTGCAGCACGACGCGCAGCACGCCGTTCTTATACTCGGCGGAGACGTTCTCCGGCGAGACGGTCTGCGGCAGCGTGAAGGAACGCGTGAACGCGCCGTACGAACGCTCGACGCGGTGATAATTGTCCGATTCGTCCTTCTTCTCGAAGCGACGCTCGCCGCGAAGCGTGAGCACGTTGTTCTCGATGGAGAGTTCGAAGTCCTCGCGGTTCATGCCCGGAAGTTCGGCTTCGAGTACGATCTGGTCTTTGTTCTCGTAGATGTCAACCGTGGGCGCCCAGGCGCCGCGCGCTATGTTTTCGTCGCCGAAAGAGCGCGAGAGGTTGCTGGAGAACAGGCGGTTGACTTCGTCTTGCAGCATCCGCAAATCGCGGAAAGGATCGTAACGGGTAATAGACATGACGTATTTCCTCCTCTTAACTCAACAAAAACGTTATTTGCCGACGCTCACAAGAGCCTCCGGCGCATCTGTTCAGTTGTTAACCTGCGCCTTCGACCTTTGAGCGTGAGAGAATAATAATATCTGAGTCTCATCTTGTCAAGTATCGTCGAGAAAAATTTTTGCTATTTTTTCAGGCGTCGATTTCGGACGCGGAAAATTCGCCCGAAGTCCGCTTAGTCTAATCCGAAGAACCGTTTAATGGAGGAGATGACGCCCGCCGAGACCTCTTCTTTGTCCACGTTTTCGGCGGAGGCCGCGAGACCTGCGCGGCGCTCGGCGATGGTTTTTCCGAGCGATTCGGCCAGACGCGGGTTGGTGTCGAAGATGTGCTTCATGGCTTCGTGGCCGATTTCGAGCACTTCGGTCTCGGCGGCGGCGACGACGTGTGCGGAGCGCGGTTCGCCCGTAAAGAGCGCCATCTCGCCGAAGAAGTCGCCCTCTTTGAGCGTGGCGACGGTGCGCGGCTCGCCGTTGTCGTTGATCTGTACGGCGACGTTGCCGTGATGCACGACGAACATCGAATCGCCCTCTTCGCCCGCGCGGATGATGGTTTCGCCGGGCGCGTAGGTGTGGCTGCGCGAATCGCAGGCGAGGCGTGAGAGTTCGTCGCCGTCGAGCGGGGCGAAGATGCCTGTGGCGGCGAGACGACCGGCCAGCGTCTCGCTGTCCGCCGCGAGGCCGTCGCCCGACTTGGGACGCTCGACGTAGAGCGTCTGCGTGGGGTAGGCGAAGCTCAGCCCCGCGCGTTTGTAGGCGTACCAGATGCGCTGGCGCAGGAGCGCGTCCGTGTCGTTGTGCAGGGCATAATTTACCAGCCAGTATTTGATTTCGTAGTCCACGGCGAAGTCGGCGAGGTTGCGCACGCGGACGATGGGCGCGGGTTGGACGCGCACGTTCTCCGCGTCGCGGATGGCTTCGCGTACGACCGCTATGACCCTGGCGGGCGAATGAGAGTAGAGCGCGTTGAAGAAGATGAGGCGCGCGTTGGGGTTATCGCTCGGGCAAACTTCGATGGCCTCCTTCGCGATCTGGCTGTTGCTGACGAGGACGACGTGGTTGGTGAACGTCCTGATCTTCGCCGCGCGCCACGTCACGCTCTCTATCACGCCCGTCCACTTCCCGACCGTGATCACGTCGCCCACCTCGAAGGGCTTGTCCGCGTGCAGCGAGATGCCGGAAAAGAGGTTGCCGAGCGTGTCTTGCAGCGCGAGGCCGAGGATGACGCCGAGCAGGGCCGAACCCGACAGGAGCGCGCCGAGCGACAGTGCGAAGTAGTATTTCAGTATGAAGGCGACGACGAGGATGTAGGCGACGATGGAGAACAGGTCGCGCACGAGGCTCGGCGCTTCGCGACCCTTGCGGAGTTGGAAAATCAGATCGAAGAGGAAAGCGTTCGCCAGCCGCACGCCCACGAACATCAGGCTCAGCCACAGGGCGATCTTCGTGAGCAGCCTCGCCCAGTAGAAGGCGGGCGCGCTCGCACGCAAGTCGTCGCCAGTCGCAGGCGTCGGGGCGAAGTAGGGCAGGACGATATAGAGCAGGACGGCGAACAGCGCGGTCGCAACTAAGGGGAGCGTGAGTTGTTTTTTGAGACGGGAGCTTTTCATCTTCAAACGCGGGTCGTCAATCGTAACGCTCTACGGACGTTCGGCGCGCTCGGCAGTTCGAGCGGGCGGTTATTTACGGTTCGCCGCCGAAAATCGTTTTCGCGGCTAGCAGGAGCGACAGGCCGGAGACGACGACGACCAGCAGCCACGCCAGCACATTATAGACCGCCCCGTTCACGTAATCACCCATCAATTTGCGGTCGCCCGCGAGACGCAGGATCGCTACGAGCATGACGGGCAGGAGCAGCCCGTTGATGAACTGCGTGACGACGAGCACGCGCATCAGCGGCAGCCCCGGAATGATCGCGATCAACGCGCCGACGGCGATCAAAAACGTAAAGATGCCGACGAAGATGGGCGCTTCGCGAAAACTGCGCGAGACGCCCTTCTCGAACCCCAGCGCCTCGCTAATCGAGTAAGCGGTGGCGAGCGGCAGGACGCCCGCCGCGAGCATCGAAGCGCCGAAGAGTCCGACGGCAAAGAGCAGCCCCGCGTACTCGCCCGCGAGCGGCACGAGCGCGCGTGCGGCGTCAGCCGCCGTCTCGATGCCTGCCGTGAGTCCGCCCGCGTTCAGCGTTGCCGCCGTCGAGATGACGATGAAGAACGCGATGCACATGGCGAAGACAGTCCCGACCCACACGTCCGCGCGCACCAACTTGTAGTCTTCGCGCCCGATGCCCTTCTCCACCACCGACGACTGCACGAAGACCTGCATGTAGGGCGAGATGGTCGTGCCGATCAAAGCGACGAGCGTGAAGAGATAATGGCTCTCGTAGTGAAACGTCGGGCGCACCACTTCGCGCGCCACTTCGCCCCAATCGGGGCGCGCCAGAAACGCCGACACGATGTAGCCCAAAAAGACGAGCGACATCAAGAGAAACACGCGCTCGACCCTGCGGTACGATCCCTTCACGACGAGCCACCACACGGAGAGCGCCGCGAGCGGCACGGAAATTTGACGCGGCACGCCGAACAACTCCGTCGCCGCCGCGATGCCGACGAACTCCGAGACGGTCACGCCCGCGTTCGCAACAAGGAGCGCCGCCATCACGAGCATCGTCCAGCGCACGCCGAAGCGCTCGCGTATCAAGTCGGCCAAGCCCTTGCCCGTCACCACGCCCATCCGCGCGCACATCTCCTGCACGACTGCGAGGCTGACGAGGATGGGCAGAAACGTCCACAGCAGCGTGTAGCCGAACTCCGCCCCGGCGGTCGAATAGGTGGCGATGCCGCCCGCGTCGTTGCCCGCGTTGGCCGCCACCATCCCCGGCCCGATGACGGCCAGATACGCGACGAACCCCGTGCGCCGTGACGCCGCACGCCGCACGCGCCGCGCGCCACTCCGCCACAGGCGACGACTCATCTCCCGCACATCCGTACGCGACACGGCCACTTGGAGGTTCTCC
>DATHBB010000174.1:0-3227 GCA_035296385.1 Pyrinomonadaceae bacterium
GCGTTGTTGCTTCCGGTCTTCACTTTCGCCTTTTTCGTTTCTAACGTGCGGCGATTTTAAGTAGTCGCGGGTGTTGTTTTCGGCGCGCCGCCTGGCGAGCCGCTCACGCCGGTTGATGCGCCGGTCGTTGACGCGCCGCTCGAAGTGCCGTCGGGTTTCGCGCCGGAGCCTGACGAGGCGGCGGAAGAAGATAGAGAAGCGGAAGAGGCGGCGGAGGACGACGCGGGGCGCGCTTCTTCCTTCGCCTGCGCGTCTTTGATCTGTTGCATGCGGCAACTGCCCTCGAAGACCGCGCCGTTTTCGATGACGAGCGCGGGCGTCTGTATGTCGCCCGTCACTTTGGCGACGCGACCGAGTTCGATCCGTTTCGTGGCCGTGACGTTGCCGACCACCGTGCCGTAGATTTGCGCGACGGAGACTTCCACGTCGGCATCAACCTGCCCGCCTGTGGAGACGATGAGCGTGCCGTCCTGCGAACTGACGCGGCCCGAGAGATGACCGTCAACGCGAAGCATGCCTTTGAAGTTCGCTTCGCCGGTGAGGGTCGTGCCGTTGCCGACGAATCCGCTGAGTGTGCCTTCTTTGATGTCGCGCGCCAGCGATTCGCTTTCGCTGACGGCGCGCGAGTTGGTTGGGTTGGTTTCGCTCATGTTACGTGCTCCGGTTGAAGAGGGCTGGTCAGAGGTTGAACGACTCCCCGACAGCGTCGTGTCCGCGTTGGCGCCGCTCGTGCCCGCGCCGTAGCCGGAAGTCGTTGGTTGGGATTGCTGCTGCTGCTGTTGCTGCTGCTCGTTGGCGTGCTCGCCCGGCTGGTCTTTATTTCTTCCCGGTCTAAACATCTTATCTCCCTCCGCTATCTCTAGGGTTCTCTCTGCGCTCGGTCGGTGTTGGAAATTTAATATAGGTAGTAAGGCTGTTCGCGCCCGCTGACGCTTTCGCGCGACCCGCCTCGTCGGCGGCCTGAAGAACAACCTCCGCGACTCTACTTGCACGTGATGATAACGGAAAAGATGCGAATCGTGAATCGTAAATCGTCAAAAGCCGTAAATCGTGAATCGTAAAGCTTGAATAGAGAAAAACCTGCCTTTGTCTATTTACGATTTACGATTCACGATTTACGGTCTTTAATGATTTACATTCTTCTGCTGTTCACGATTCGCGTCGTTATACTTTAGACTGCGAGGGCAAGCGACACACGCGAACAGCGTTTCAGACGGGAGAAAGTTATGCCTAACGAGATGGTCGAATTCAAAAGCAACGGCGCAACCGCCGAAGGCTACCTGGCCGTGCCCGCTTCGGGCAGGGGCGCAGGCGTCATCGTCATACAGGAATGGTGGGGACTCGTGCCGCACATCAAAAACGTCTGCGAGCGCTTCGCCGCCGAAGGCTTCGTCGCGCTCGCGCCCGATCTCTACCACGGTCGCACGACGGCCTCGCCCGACGAAGCGGGCAAGCTGATGATGGCGCTCAACATCGAACAGACGGAGCGGGATTTGCGCGGCGCGATAGAATACCTGCTCGCGCACGAGGCGACGGAGGGCCGCCGCGTGGGCACGGTCGGCTTCTGCATGGGAGGCGCGCTCTCGCTCTACGCCGCGTCGAAGAACGAACAGGTCGGCGCGTGCGTCGTCTTCTACGGCGGCCACCCGAACGTTAAACCCGATCTCGAAAGTTTGCGCGCGCCCGTGCTCGGACTCTACGCCGCACGCGACACCTTCGCCACGCCCGCGCTCGCGCGCGAACTCGAAGCGAAGCTCGCAGCGCTCGGCAAGCCTGCCGAAATACACATCTACGAAAACGCCGACCACGCCTTCTTCAACGACGAACGCCCCGAAGTCTATAACGCCGCAGCCGCGTCGGACGCCTGGCAACGCACCGTCAGTTTTTTGCGCGAACACTTGAGCGCCGGAGCGGCGGACGCGAAATAATCGGCGGGCGCGCCCGTGTCGTGTAGCGCCGTCCAAAAAGTGAAAGGGCAAACCCGGCGTTTAGGGTTTGCCCTTTCGTTCATGCTGACTCTGCTCGAACGGTTCGAGACTTGCGCCCTTTCGCTTGGCCGCGCGCTCGCCGCTTCTCACCTGACTTCACTCGAAGGAGAACGAAGGCGGCAAACTCCCCCAAGCCTGACGCCTTCGATTTCTTTATTCCTCAAATAAAGGAATGTACGTTGCGAGAGAATATAGGCGAGCGAGCGCGCCGGAGGGTTGCAGGGGCGTTGAAAGTTTATTGCGATGCCGTTGCGCTCATCATTCGAGTTTGCGCGCCGCCGACGGTGGTGGGTTGAACCCGCATGCCGTCTTCGGCGATACTTGAACGCGTTCGAGACATCGGATCAAGAGTTTGATTAACTGGAAGGTTGAAGAGTGCGCGCGTCGTTTGCGCGCAGGCGTTAGCGAATAGCGAATCATGTTTGTCGAAAGCAAAATCAAGACGAAGCTGCTCAGGCAGATGGGCGAGGCGATCAAGGACTTCTCGATGATCGCGGACGGCGACCGCGTGATGGTCTGTCTCTCCGGCGGCAAAGACAGTTACACGCTGCTCGATCTGCTGCTCGACGTGCGTGAGCGTGCGCCGGTCCATTTCGATCTGCTCGCAGTCAATCTCGATCAGCGGCAGCCGAATTTTCCGACGCACGTTTTGCCCGCGTATCTCTCCGAGCGCGGCGTGCCCTTTCGCATCGTCGAGCGCGACACTTATTCCATCGTCAAGCGGCTCGTGCCCGAAGGTAAAACTTATTGCTCGGTCTGCTCGCGTCTCAGGCGCGGCATCATCTATTCAATCGCGCAGGAAGAAGGCTGCACCAAGATCGCGCTCGGCCACCACGCCGACGACATCGTCACGACCTTTCTTCTCAACCTCTTCTTCGTCGGCCAACTCAAAGCGATGCCGCCCGTCCTTCGCTCGAACGACGGGTTGAACACCGTCATCCGACCGCTCGCCTATTGCCGCGAGACGGACATCGCCGCGTATGCCGCGCTCAAAGAGTTTCCGATCATCCCGTGCGATTTGTGCGGCTCGCAGTCGAACTTGAAACGCGCGCGCATCAATCGTCTGGTGGCCGAGTTGGAACGTGAGATTCCGAACATACGCAGTTCGATGCTGACCGCGCTCGGCAACGCCGTGCCCTCGCACCTGCTTGACCCCAAACTCTTCGACTTCCGCAAACTCGCGCCCGTCTCCGCCGGAGACATCGAGACGGAACTCGACGCAGCCATCGGCCACGCCGA
>DATHBB010000175.1:0-16933 GCA_035296385.1 Pyrinomonadaceae bacterium
CCGGCGTTCTTGTTCACGCCCGTCGGCTCGACGTTGGAGTTGCCTTTGACCGCAGAGTTGGTGTTGCCCTCGCTCGTGCCGCCGATGCCCGTATCTTTCGGGCCGATGCCTTCCCTGCTGCCCGTGCTGTTGTTGCCGACGCCCGCCGAGTTGGCTGCGTTCGCATTGCTGGCGCCCGGCGAGACCGCACGCTCCGAGGTGCAAGCGCCGGAGAATGTTATGACGGCGAGCATGACGAGCAAGGTGTAAGTGCGTCGCATTGAGTTCCTCCTGTTAACCGTTCGTGTTCGATGAAGTGAATGTTCACGCGCTCTGTCGGCTGCTCGACGCGTGCTGTGCGTCTAACAACTGGCGGCTCTCGACAATTCGGACACCGGCGGCGCGCATCTCTTCGACGGCGCGCGCCGTGTCGCCCTCCGCCACTTCCACGCCGCGACAGGCATCAACGACGACGGAAGTTTTGAAGCCGAGCGCGACCGCATCGAGCGCGGTGAACTTCACGCAGTAGTCTGTGGCGAGACCGGCGATGGTGACATCGTTGACGCCGCGCTCTTTCAGATAATCGCCGAGTCCGGTGGCGCGGCGGTGTTCGTTGTCGAAGAACCCGCTGTAGGAATCGACTTCCGTGTCCGTGCCTTTGAGAAAGATGCGCGTGATGCGGCTCGTCTCAAGCCCCTCGACAAACTCTGCGCCCGTCGTCTCCTGCACGCAATGCGGCGGCCAGAGCGAGACGAAACTCGAATGCCCCGCCGGATGCCAGTCCTTCGTCGCAACGATTAACTCGAAACGCTTTTGCAGTTCGTTGACTAACGGCACGATCCGGTCGCCTTCACGCACGGCGAGCGAGCCGCCCGGGCAAAAATCGTTCTGGATGTCGACGAGAATGAGTGCACTGTTGTTATTCAAGATCAATTATCCTTGAGTCTTTTCGCCCGCGTCGCCGTTCAACACGCGCACGCGTTGTCCGGCGGCGAGCTTGCCTGTTTGCAGCACGCGCGCGTAGAGGCGCGACTCGCCCGCGTGATGCTTCTGCGCGACGCGCTTGTACTTCCCGTCGCCGAACGAGCCACGGATGTTGCGGCAGGGGTTGGCGTAAGAAGTGAGTTCGATGACAACCTCGTCGCCGAGCGCGAGACGCTGGCCGGGCGCGAGTCGAGACCAATCGAGACCCGCGATTGTAACGTTCTCGCCGATTGACCCCGGGTAGATGGGATGGCCTTCGGCCTGCAACGCCTGAATCACTTCGAGCGAATAGAGGCACAGGGCGCGTTGCGGCCCGCCGTGAATGATCGGGTAACGCTGCCGGTCGCCGACGAGTCCCGTCGGCGTCAGTTCGGCCTCCGCGACGGGGAGTTTCGGCACGCCGCCATTGGAACAATTTAGTTGATAGATGTATGCGCCGTCGTCGGGCATAAGAATTTTTGCTAATAGCTGTCAACTATCAGCCGTCAGCTTTCAGCAAAACAGAGCGCCAACAACTGGCGGCTGATGGCTGACGGCTGATAGCTTCTCCGAGTCTTAACTCGCGTCTTCTCTCAACTGCTCGGCGGTTTCGTCGTCGCCGATCAAGTGGTTCGACTTGTCGCGCGGCAGTTCGGCAGGCTCTTGCCCAGCCTTGCGCCCGGCCACCGCCTCGTGCATCTCCGCGCGGTCCCCGTCCTTGCGCTCTCCATCCTTCTTCTTGCGATCTTTATCCGACATACTCTACTGCCTCCTCTTTGCACGTTAATTTACTCAAGCGGCGACGCCGCTCGCCCGCCGAATTTCTCTGACGCGCTCCACGAGTTGCGGCAAATCTTCGCGCGTGTAGATGGGAATGGCGCGCGTCGAGTTTTCGTCAAACGCTTCGGCGTCGCGCCACGCGGCGAAACGCGCGCGCGCCGTCTGCGCGTCCTCGCCTTCATCGAAGAGATAGAGCGCATCCGTTTTCCGCAACGCGCGACGCGCCGACGGCTTGATCTTTCCGCCACCCGCACGCGCCGCCATCAACATCAGATCAACTTCGACGAACTGCGCGAAACTCGTCCCTTCGATGAGCACGCCCGCCGATGCGACGCGCGAGAGCGCCAGTTTGATCCCGCGCTCGACCTGCTTGTCAGTCACGATCAACCAGTGTACGTTCGACGCTCCGGCGTCCCAGTAGCGCCCCGTGTCTTTGCCCGCCGCGTAAGTCGCCGCGCGCCCCGAACGAATCACGGGTTCTTCCGACAGCAGGTGGCTGACGCAACACGCATGAGGGTCTTTGCCGCACGAACGATAATGGCCGCGCGTGATCTTGATGGCTTCCCAGCCCGGCCTGAGCGCCCGCAGCAGTTCGCACATCAAAGTGGTCTTGCCCGCGTCCGATGAAAAACCTCCGACGCCGACGCTCGTAAAAGTCATAACTTCTGAAAGTGCATTCAAACTTGAGAGCCACATTATGCAATCGCACGCGACCGAAAAGGAAGCGCGCGGCGCATCTCTTTCAAGACCTCTCCCGATGCCCCGCGCCGCGTGCGCCCCCGCGCCTCCGCTTGGCAAGCGGCGCGTTCGCGCTATAGATTAGCCGATTAAAGATTTAGACGACTAAAATTTGACGCTCGAACTCCGTAAGAGAGACCTTATGCCGAACGACAATGCCGCGTCGCCCGTGCCGCCGGAACAACAGACGCCGCTCCGCGAGATCGGCGATGCAGTGCGCCGTCACGGCGACAACGCGCTCAGGGGCGCGTCCGCCGACACTGCGGCGCGCGCGTGGCTCGACGCTGGTTTCACAGACGCGGAGGAAGTTGACGACTGGCTCGGCGCGCGCTGCTTCGACCCGCGACAGGCCGCGTCGCTCGAAGCATTAGGCTTCACACCCGAACAGGCCGCGCGGCGCACGCGCGCCGGAAGCACGGATTACGAAGAGACCATCGCCTTCAAGCTCTCGCGCGGCGACCTCTCGCTCGAAGAAGCGCGGCGCATCATCACCAGCGATTTTTGGAATTCTTAAAGGAGTCCGCTTTTGCAATGACCGCTTCGTCACGTCCGCTCACCATCCTCTGCATCGCCAGTTATGAGAAGGGGCAGGAGTTTATGCGCGAGTGCAAACGGCAGGGTTGCCGCGTCCTGCTGCTCACTTCGCACAGCATACGCGACGCCGACTGGCCGCGTGAGAGTCTCGACGAAATCTTCTACATGCCCGACGACAATCAGAAGTGGATTCTCGAAGACGTGATCAAAAGCGTCTCATACGTAGCGCGCACCGAAGTGATTGACCGCATCGTCCCGCTCGACGATTTCGACCTTGAGACCGCCGCCGCCTTACGCGAGCACCTGCGCGTGCCCGGCATGGGCGATACCACCACGCGCTACTTCCGCGACAAGCTAGCCATGCGCATGCAAGCTCTTGAAGCGGGCATCGCCGTCCCCGAATTCGCACACGTCCTCAACTACGAGCGCCTGCGCGATTACATGCGACGCATCCCTGCGCCGTGGCTTCTCAAGCCGCGCTTCGAGGCTTCCGCCACCGGCATCAAGAAGATCAGAGAGCCGGACGAACTCTGGCCTGCGCTCGACGCGCTCGCCGACCGCCAGTGCTTTCACGTGCTCGAACGCTACGTGCCCGGCGACATCTATCACGTCGATTCAATCGTCTACGAAGGCGAGGTCCTCTTCGCCGCCGTCAATCGCTACGGCCACCCGCCGCTCGATGTGGCGCACGGCGGCGGCATCTTCACCACGCGCACCTGCGTGCGCGGCACTGAGGACGAGACGGCCTTGCAGGAGATCAACCGCCGCGTGCTGCGCGCGATGCGCCTGCCGCACGGCGTCTCGCACACGGAGTTCATCAAGGGACGCGCCGACGGCAAGTTCTATTTTCTCGAAACGGCGGCGCGCGTCGGCGGCGCAAACATCGTGGAACTCGTCGAAGCCGCAACGGGCATCAATCTCTGGCGCGAGTGGGCGAAGATAGAGATCGCGGGCGGCAAAGCGGGCGCGTATGAACTGCCGCCGCGCCGCGAAGACTACGCCGGATTGCTCGTCTCGCTCGCGCGCGAGCGTTACCCCGACACTTCCGCTTATGACGATCCCGAAATCGTCTGGCGCATGAACAAAGAGTCGCACGTCGGCCTGATCGTCATGTCGCACGACGCGGGACGCGTGGAGTATTTACTCGACAACTACTCAGAGCGTTTCTACCGCGACTTCCACGCCGTCCACCCACCCTCCGACCGCCCGACGAGTTAGACGCCGCAAAAGATCGCTACTCCACT
Source organism: Pyrinomonadaceae bacterium (assembly GCA_035296385.1). Lineage (GTDB taxonomy): Bacteria > Acidobacteriota > Blastocatellia > Pyrinomonadales > Pyrinomonadaceae > JAIVJZ01. Next base: position 4,239 of record DATHBB010000175.1, read on the forward strand.
CGCGGCGCGCTCGACAGATCGAGCGCGCCGCGCTCAGTAGATGTTGAAATTGTATTCGATGGTGACGTGCTGCGAGACGGGGCGGTCGTCTATGAAGGCCGGGATGAACTTGATGTGTCTGGCCGCGAGGGCGGCCAACTCCGTGAGGCCGTGCGGCAGAACGCTGACTGCTACGATGTTTGTGACCTTCCCGTCGGCGGAGAGTACGATGCGCAGCCTGACGACGCCCGTGGTTTGATTGCGCCGCGCCTTCTCCGTGTAGCTCGGCTCGGGCTTCAGAACCATCTGTGCTTTACGCGTCACTTCGCTCGCCTTGTAAACTTTCTCGACGCCGGTTGCGCCCGCGGACGGGGCAACGTTTTGCGAGTTCTCGCCAGCCGGTATTTTGTCGTTTGACGAAGCGGCTTCAACGGCAATCGCTACGGGCGGCAGCGGCAGTTTGCTGTCGTCCACTACGAGGCGTCCGCCGGGACTGTCCGCCAACGTAAAGGAAGTGAAGAAGCGTTGCACGTCCGGGTGGTTGTCGTCCGCTCCGAATGCGCGCAGGACGTAGGCGTGCCGCGCGGTCAGGAACACGTAGATGGAAGAGGCCGCGAAACTCGTCGGCTGTGTGTCGCTGGCGATGACGTATTGACGGCCCGAAAACTTGCCGCGCGGCAACTCGCGCTGCACTCTGAGTTCGACAACTCGCTGCCCGTAAACAAACGAGCGCACGTATTCTCTGGCGAAGTAGTTGAGGTCTTCGCGCTCGCGCGGTTTATCGTAGGCGCGGATCAGATAGACAACGTTGTTGCCGTAAGCCCCGTAATTTCGCGCCGACCCGATCAGGTTCGGGTTTCCGTTAATAATGCGGCTCGTATGGTCGAGCGCGGGCATCTCCGGCAGCATCGCGGAGAACTCTTCGCCGTAGAACGTGTAGGCTGCCCACGCGGCCTGCTGTGGCGCAGTTGCCGCCTGTGTCGCGGGAGCGTGCGTGCGCGTCGAAGCATGTGAAGGGTCGAAGACGAAAGAAGGTAAGAGCAGCGCGAGGAGCGTCATTAGAAGGATTTTACGCATACGAGGTTTGCAACTCCTGAAAGCTTTTCGCGCGCTTGACTTCGAGATGGGTTCGCCCCGCGCCGCGCGAAGATTCACTCCGCGCGTTCGAGCGGCGGGGCGATGGCGATGAACTCGTCCGTGAAGCGTCGTGCGTACTGGTCTAACAACTCGCGCACGCGCGCGTGGTCTGTCGAGCGCACGACGAGGCCGACGTGGTAGGGCTTGCGTACGCGGTAAAAAATCTCCGCGTCCGCGTAAGCGGAAGTGTCCGGCCATTCCTGCCGCGCGAGCGAGAGCACGATGCCGCCGTACTCTTCGCGCAGGGGTTCGGCCTTGTAAGGATGCGCCGCGTCCTCGCTCAGTTCGAGACGCGCCCACTCGCGCCAGATGTTGAGGCCGCTCGCCGCCTCCAACGTCTCGGCGATGTACGCACCGCCGACTCGCGCGGCGATTTCGAGAAAATAGAAGTTCCCGTCCGCCGCGCTCTTGATGAACTCGGCGTGCGTCGCGCCGCGCCTCAAGCCCAGCGCCTTGATGACCTGCCGGTTGAGTTCCAGAAGTTTCTTCCGGTCGCGGTCTTTTCGTTCGAGCGAGTAGGAGAGAAAAGCGCCGCCTTCGTGCGCGACGTTCATCGGCGGGCGACCGTAGATGTTGACTCCGGCGAACAGCACCTTGCCCTCGGCGACGAGCGAATCGACGTGATAGACCTCGCCCGCGACGAAGCGTTCGAGCAAATAAAAAGATGACTGCTCGCTCAAGCGAGCGCGCGCGTCGAGCGCATCAATGGCGCGCCAGACCTGCTCGGAGTCGTGCATCTTCTGGATGCCGATAGCCGACACGTCCGTGCGCGGCTTCAAGACCCACGGCGCGGGCACGCGCTCCATAAAGTTGTGCAACTCCTCGTAATTGAGCACGTGTACGAAATCGGGGACGTTGACGCCCGCCGCGCGCGCGACGCCGCGCATCGCCAGCTTGTCGCGGAACAGCCGCGCCTCCGCGCTCGTCATGCCCGGCAGACGCAGGTGTTCGCGAATCAAGCCCGCCGTGACAACGTCGAACTCTTCGAGCGCGACGACGAGCGCGACCTTGTGCCGCCGCGCGACTTGCGTGGCCGCGTAGATGAAATGATCGGTCGTGGCATCGTCGGGCAGCGTGATGAATTCGTCGAGCGAGTCGTGCGGCCAGTCGTCGGCGCGGCGCTTCTCTTTCGTGATGAGGACGACGCGGCAATTCTGCCGCCTGCACTCGCGCAAAAACTCCCCGCCTTTGAAATAGCTGGCGAGGCAGACGATGGTGCGGGGAGATGTTTCGGTCACTGGCGGCTCTCTCGTTTACGCGTCGGCACGAATGAAAAACGTCGTGGATTGTGCCTGTCTGGAATTTCCGTCGAGCAGTATATAACGGTTGCGTGCCGAGAGACACTTCTCGTAATTGAAAGCTAACTGAAGATGCTCCACTTCGCCTTTGAAAGCTGTTCAAAAAGTCCCGTTAGGGACGATTGCTAATAGCCCAGCACTTTCGTGCTGGGAAACAATGTGTATGAAGTTAATTAAAGTCCCGTAGGGACGATTGAATATGGGGGTATAAATTTCAATCGTCCCTACGGGACTCAAACTAAAAACCTCAATTTATCCCCAGCACTAAAGTGCTGGGCTATCACCAAATGTCCCTAACGGGACACAAGCCGCCTTACTTTTCAAACAACTTCTTAAAATAAAAAGCGGAAGAGGGGGCGACTCATTAACTCTTGAGTCGCCGCCTCTATCTGCTTTGGGTCGCGCGTCAGTAGATATTGAAGTTGTATTCGATGGTGACGTACTGCGAGACCTTGCGCCCGTCCTTCTCGGCTGGCGTGAAGGAAATTTTACGCGCGGCCTCAATCGCCTTCTCCGTCAGCCCGTCGGGCAACTTCGTGAGCGGCGTGATGCCCGTCACCTGACCTGACGCCGACAGGATGAGACGCAGTCGCACCGTGCCCGTGACTTGATTCCTGCGCGCCTCTTCGGTGTAGAGCGGTTCGGGTTTGCTCGTGATGTTCGCCTTGCGCGTTACCTCGCGCGGGTTGAACGGGCGCGCGTAATCAACTCCGCCTCCTCCGGGGCCACCCGCCCCGCCGCCGCCGAGTTTCGCGGGGCCGCCGCCCGTGTTGTAGCCTTCGCCCGGCCCGTAACCCGTGCCGCGCCCCGAGCCGACGCCGCCTCCCGTGCCCTCGCCGATGCCGTTTCCTTCGCCCGACCCCGAAGAGAGTTCGGTCGCTTTCGACTTCGGATCGCCGTAGTTGAGCGGGCGCGTGTCGGTCGGGAAGAGAGTCGGGTCGGCTTGAATCGTCGCCGTCGGGAGCGAGGGGTGCTTGATCGCGGGCGGGTGCGGGTCGGGCGCGAGCACTTGCGGGAGCAGCGTCGCCTGCGGGAGTTTGCCCACGACCGCCGGTTTGTCTTCGAGGCGACCGCCGCCGCCGCCGCCGCCCGGCTTCTCCTGCAAAGGCTTCGAGCCGCCGCCCTTTCCGCGCGCCAGCCCCGCCGCGCCTTCGTCCGGCTTCGGCTGCTCTTTCGGAATCTCCGTCAGGCTACCCACGTAGAAGAGATCGTCACGCACGCGGTCAACTAATAAACTCCCGCCGCGCTTTTGGAAACCGTCGAGCGCGGCGACCACGCCGACGAGCGTGAGCGCGACGGCGAACGCGGCCACGACGCCGTAGGCCGTGTTCTCCTGTCGAAGCGCGCGCCACGTCATTGCGGCGTAAGCGGCGCTCATGCGTCGCACGAAGCCGAAGGGGTCGCGGCGAAACTCCGCGCGTGTCAACTGCGCGTCGCGCGCCGTCTCGCTCACCTCGGCGAGCAGGCGCGTCAAAAGCCCGCGCTCCTCCAGCATCGTGATCTTGTATTCGGCGTGTGCGCCGCCTGCGGGCAGCGCGTATTGCGGCGCGAGCGCGTCGCTTGGGTGCAAATTCATCTCTTTCTCCTTCACCAGTTCGCGGTACGAATTAAGGACGCGCGCATCGAGCGATGCGGGCACGACTGCAACGCGGGGAGACTGCCAACTGTTAAGCAACGCTTTCAAATCTTCATCCGTCGCATGCATCTGCGACGACTCATGCGAACGCACGCGCGCCGCGTCGAGTTCGCGGCGCTGACTACTGAGGCGTTCTGCGCCTGTAGAAAATTGATCTCCGGCGTTCGATTTCTTCTCGCTCATCCTGATTTCTCCGACGCTCCAACCAACAACTCCTCGCGTCGTTCGAGGTAAGGTGCGAGCGTGCGCCGCAACCCGGCGCGCGCACGCGCCAGACGCGACTTCACAGTGTTCACTTCCGCGTCCACCACGAGCGCGATCTCCGACAAACTCAAATCTTCAAACTCGAACAAGATCAAAACCTCTCTCTGCAAAGCCGGAAGTTCTTCCACCGCCGCGCGCACCGTCGCCGACAACTCGGCCTCGATCAAACGGCTCAACGGCTGCTCTGCGTCCGAAGCGCGCGGCTCGTCCCTCACCTCCTCCATCAACGCTTCACGTCCCGCGCGGCGAAACTGCTTCATCGCGAGATTGTGCACGGCGGCGAAGAGGTAGGTTCTGAGCGTCGCGCCGCGCGTCGCGTCGAAGCGTTCGGGATTTTTGAACAGGCTCAGGAAGCAATCGTGCGTCACGTCTTCGGCGGCGGCTTCCGATCCCAGAAGGCGGCAGGCGAAGCGATAGACGCCCACGCGATGTCGCGTGTAGATCGAGAGGAACGCATCCTCTTCACCCGCGCGTGCGCGCCGGAGTAAATCTTCGTCTGTGTCCCGGTCGGGCAAAACCTTGAGGTGCTCTTTTCCGTCGAGAACTTAATGGCCGTCTGTTGTTACCGCGAGCGGTGCGAAAGGATCGGGGCGACGCGAATTAAATGATGAAGTAGGAACGCGGAACGATGAACTGAAAGACTGTCAGTTGTCAGTTGTCAGTTGTCAGTTGTTTAAGACCGTCCTTGGCAACTTACGTGATTGCCACACGCAACGGACAACGGACGACTGACAATGAACTGCTTTCACTTCATCGTTCCGCGTTCCTACTTCATCGTTTGTTTTCTTACGCCCCTGTGCTGTCGCTTGGTTGCGCGCCGCGCAGCGCGCGGTTGCTTGAAGGCGCGTTACAAAATTTCCGACGCGGAAAATATTTTTCTGGACCCGCGCAACAACCATTGTGCGAGCGGCGCGCATCACAGCCGCACATTGGAGGTGTCCCATGCGCCGTAGATGGCTCTCCCTTCTACTCTGTCTACAGGTGTGTCTCTGCGCCCTCGCAGTCTCAACACTCGCACTCGCACAATCGCCCTCAGCCGTTCGCGTCAACGAAACGGCAACGCGTATACGCCTCGGCGAAGGCCACGGCAAAATCGCGCTCGCCGTCCAAAACTACGACGACCGCGCCGTGCTCACGCACATCAAGCTCGAACTGCTGGACCCGCGCGACAAAGTCGTCGCACGCACGCAGCGCCGCGAGAACTTGAAGCCGGGCGCGAGCGTCGTCAACGCTTTCCTGCCCGTCTCCAACCTCACGGGCAACGGCTCGGACTTCAAACAACTGCTCTGGTATCGCCTGCGCTACGAGATCACGCCCCCCGTCGCGGACGCCATGCGGCTTGCCGATAGTCCGCCCTTCGAAGGCATCATCTCGCTCTCGGAGATCACGCCCGACCTCTTCGAGTTGCGCGTGTCGGCGGCCAGTCACGCCAACGCCGGTCAGCTTTATCGCGTGCGCGTGCGCGCCACGCACCCGCTCACGTCGCGCCCCGTGCGCGGAGTCGAGATCGCGGCGGAAGTCGAATTCGACGCGCCGGATGAAGAAAACGAAGTCTTGTTGAAGTTGTCCGGTGCGACGAACGCCGAGGGCTACGCGACGCTCGACTTCAAGTTGCCGCCGCGCATCACGGATGACAACGGCGACCTCAAAGTGACGGCGCGGCGAGGCGACATGGTCGAACGCGTGTCGGACGACATCGAGATCAACCAGACGACGCGCATCCTGCTCACGAGCGACAAGCCGCTCTACCAGCCCGGCCAAACGCTCCACCTGCGCGCGCTCCTCCTGAACCACGAGACGCGCCGCGCGCTCGCCGACACGGAAGCCACGCTCAAGATCGAAGACCCCGAAGGCACGACCGTCTTTACAGCGCCGCTCAAGACTTCGCGCTTCGGCATCGCCAGCGCCGACTGGCCGATCCCCGCGAGCACGCGGCTCGGCGACTACGTGGTCAGAGTCGCGCCTGAGGACTCCGACACGGACGACGGCGATGCTTACCTTCACGTCAAGATCAGTCGTTACGAACTGCCGAACTTCTCCGTCGTCGCGACGCCGGACCGCGCCTACTATCTGCCGGGCGAGAGCGCGCAAATCGAAGTGCGCGGCGATTACCTGTTCGGCCAGCCGCTCAAGCGCGGCCACGTGCGGCTCGTGCGCGAAACCGAGCGCGAGTGGAACTACAAGGAGCAGAAGTACGACATCAAAGAGGGCGACAAGTACGAAGGCGAACTCGGCGCGGACGGTCGCTTCCTCGTGTGGATCAATCTGGCGAAAGAGCACGCCGAGTTAAACGCCAACTCGTGGTCGCGCTTCACAGACATCAACTACGCGGCTTACCTCACCGACGCGACCACCAACCGCACCGAGCAGCGCCGCTTCCGCCTGCGCCTGACCCGTGAGCCGATCCACATCTACGTCACCGAGGGCAACTACCGGCAGGCCGCAGGACTTCCGCTCGCCTTCTACATCTCCACTTCCTACGCCGACGGCACGCCCGCCGCGTGCGACGTGAAGGTCGAGCACAGGTCTGCGCGGCGCGAGAGTGACCGCGCGCCGCGCGTCGTCAGGACGAACGCTTACGGCGTCGCCAAAGTTACGGCGGCAGAGGTGAGCGAGGAAGAGGTGAGCGACCACCAGATATCCATCTTGCTCTCGGCGCAAGACCGCGAGGGGCGCGCGGGGCAGCACGCCGAAAACATCTCGCTCTATTCGGCTGCGCCCGTCATTCGCATCGAAACCGACAAGACGATTCACCGCGCGCGAGAAGCGATCACGGCGCGCATCAGTTCCGACAAACCGGACGCGAAAATCTTCGTCGATGTCGTGAGCAATAATCGCGTCGTCGCAACCGAGACGCTGCGGCTGCGCGGCGGTGGCGAAGGCACGCTTCTTGAGTTGCCCTATCGCCCCGAATTTCAAAACCGCGTGACGCTCGCCGCCTACTCGACAGAGTTTCCCGAAAGCAGTTACGACGATAACTACACGCGCGGCACGCGCACGGTGATCTACCCGCGCAACCGCGAGTTGAAATTCGACGTGCGCATGAGCCGTGCGAGTTATCAACCGGGCGAAGATGCCGAGGCGGGCGTGCGCGTGCGCGATGCGTCGGGGCGCAGCCGCGAGAGCGCGCTCGGCGTCGTCGTCTTCGACAAGGCCGTCGAGGAGCGCGCGCGCACCGAACAGGAGTTCAGTTCCAGTTACGGCTTCTCCGGCTATTTTTATCAATTCTGGTACGGCCCCGAATCAATCGGCGGCGTGGGCGCGCGCGACATCGAACAACTCAACGCATCGCGCACGCTCCCCGAAGGCTTAGAGACGGTCGCGGAACTTCTGCTCCAACGCGACCACGAAAATTATCGCACGAACTTTTTCGGCTCCTCCTACTACAACAAGAATCAATCGGAAGTCTTCGCCGCGCACGCCTCCGCACATCTCGACGTGGCCGACAAGGCGCTCAAAACAATTTACGCCGAACGCGCCGAGCACCCTTCGGACGAGGCGTCCTTGCACCGCCTGCTCGCCTCCGCTTCGCTCAAGCTCGAAGACCTGCGCGACCCCTGGGGCACGCCCTACCGCCCCGTCTTTGCCGTCGAAGGCACCGACGACGTGTTGACATTCAAGAGCGCAGGCGCGGATAAAAAGTTCGACACGGGCGACGACTGGATCGCGGTGCGCCACGCGTGGCCTTACTTTCGTCCGTCGGGCGAAGCGATCAACCGCGCGTCGCTCGATTACCACAAGCGCACCGGCCAATTCATACGCGACTTCGCCACACTCAAGAACGAACTCCGCAGCACCGCGAATTTAGACCTCGACAATTCGCGCGACCGCTGGGGCAAACCTTACGGCTTCGACTTCGGCGTGAGCGACATGAACTACACGATCAGCATCACGAGCGGCGGCCCCGACGGTCGCCTCGCGTCAACGACAACCAATCCCTACAGCACAGCGGACAACTTCGCCGTCTGGACGACGTGGACGGATTATTTCGCCGCGACGCGCGCGAAAATTGAGACTGCGCTCGCCGCTCATCTCAAAGCGACGGGCAGCTACCCGCACGACGAGGCCGCGCTGCAAGAAACGCTCCGGCGCGTCGTGCTCGATCTCGCAAACCTGAGAGACCCCTGGCAGCACCCCTACTACGCGACTTTCCGCAACGAGGCGCGCTACGTTAACCGCGTCCACATCGAGAGCGGCGGCGGCAGTAGTGGCAGCGCGGGCGGGCAGTCCGCGCCGCAGCAACAGCGCACGACGACAACGCCCGTCACGCAACAGTTGCAGTTCATCACGCTTCGCAGCGCGGGCGCTGACGGCAGCGTCGGCACTCCCGACGATGTCAACGTCGCGGAGTTTTCCCACGTCGTCTCCGATCAATCGGCGCACGAGGCGAAGCCTTTGCCCGCGCTCGCCGTCAGCACCTTCTCAGGCGCGACGGGCGCGATCAGCGGCACGGTCATCGATCCGGCAGGCGGGGCTGTGCCCGGAGCTATAGTCACGGCGACGCACCAGCAACAGATCGAACGCGTGTTTGAAACCACGACCGGCGAAGACGGGACATACATCCTGCGCAACTTGCCCGCCGGACTCTACACCCTGCGCGTTACAGCGCCGAATTTCAATCCGACCGCGATCATGGACGTGCGTGTGCAATCTTCGACGCTCGCCACCGTCAACCTGACGCTCGATGCCGGCGGGGTGTCCGAAGTAGTCACGGTCACCGCCACGGACAACAAAATCCAGACTAACCTCTCGATGCAATCCTCCACACTTCTCCCGAAGGGGAGTAATTTCAGTTCGCTCCTGAAAATGAAAGAGGGCGCACAACCCGCGCCGAGGCCGCCCATCCAGACGCCGCGCCTGCGCAAGGATTTTCCCGAAACGCTCTACTGGCAGCCCGCCGTCGAAACCGACCGGCAGGGGCGCACGAGCCTGCGCTTCAAACTTGCCGACAACATTACGACCTGGAAGATGTCCATCATCGGCTCGACCGAGACGGGCGAACTCGGCACGACCGAACAAGAGATACGCGCCTTCCAACCCTTCTTCGTCGAACACGATCCGCCGCGTGTCCTGACCGAAGGCGACGAGATCAATTTGCCCGTCGTCCTGCGCAACTACCTAGAACGCGCGCAGACGGTCGAACTCGACATCAAACCCGCAGACTGGTTCACCATGCTCGGCCCCGCGCGCAAACAGGCGACGGTCGCGGCGGGCGATGCCTCGCGCGAGACGTTCGACTTCCGCGCCGTCGCCTCCGTTCAAGAAGGCATGCAACGCATCACGGCCATCGGCGCGGACGCGAGCGATCAGATCGAGAAGCCCGTACACGTACATCCCGACGGCGAAGAGGTCGCAGAGACGGCGACGCAAATTCTTGTGGGCGCGTCCGTGCTCGAAGTGAATCTGCCCGCAAGCGCCATCCCGCGCTCGGCGCGCTCCGAGTTGAAGATTTATCCGAACCTCATGGCGCACGCCGTCGAGGGCATCGAAGCGATCATGTCGCGCCCCTACGGCTGCGCCGAACAGACGATCTCCTCCACCTACCCGAGCCTGCTCGTGCTGCGCTATTACAAACGCGCGCATGGCGACGACGCGAAACTCCCGCCCGTCGCGTCGAAGGCGGAGCGCTACGTGCGGGAGGGTTACGAGCGCCTGCTCTCGTATCGCTCGGACACGGGCGGCTTCTCCTACTGGGGACGCGGCGAACCCGATCTCGCGCTCACGGCTTATGCCCTCAGATTCCTGACCGACGCGCAGGAGTTCACGAGCGTTGACGAAAGCGTGACGGCAGGCGCGCGCGAATGGCTCGCCCGTCAGCAGAGCGCGGACGGTAGCTGGGCGGCTTACGAATATGAGAAAACGTCGAAAGCGCTTCGCACCGCCATGCTGACGGCCTACGTCGCGCGCATACTCGCCATGCAGCAGCCCGCCGCCGGAGTTCAAACAGGCGCTCAAACCACAACTCAACCCGCGCCCGTTGCTGGCGGCGCTACTCCGCTCCGTCGCGCGCTCGCCTATCTCGCGCCGCGCGTCGAAGAATTTAACGAGCCGTACCTCATGGCCTCTTACGTCCTCACCGCGATTGACGGCGGCGAGTCGGTGGACAAGATCGGGCGCGCCGTGCGGAAACTGCGTGCGCTCGCACGCGAAGATGCGTCCGGCGTTTACTGGCCGCTCGACACCAGCACGCCCTTCTACGGTTGGGGTCAGGCGGGGCGCATCGAAACCACAGCCCTCGCCGTGCAAGCGCTCGCAAAGGCGAGAGGCGCACAGGGCGAAGCCGGAACACAAAGGGGCGCGGGCGAGAGTTTGAAGGATGAAGTCGGGAGGACTAAGGCTGAGAAGAAGGCTGACTCAAACGTTCATCCCTCACCCCTCGACGCTCACGCCCCGACCGATGAACTCATCAATCGCGGGCTGCTCTATTTGTTGAAGAAAAAGGATCGCTACGGCGTCTGGCTCTCGACGCAGGCGACCGTCAACGTGCTCGACGCGCTCAGCCTGCTTTCGCCTGCGCGCGAGTTACAGGCGCAAGACAACAAAGCCGCCGCGCCGACGACAGATGCGGGCGCGCTGCAACAGGTTGAAGTCTTCGTCAACGGGCAAAGCGTCGGTTTGATCGCGCTTCCGGCGGCGCACGAACCCGCAAACCCCGTCTCGCTCGATCTCTCGCGCTTCGTCTCGCAGGGCGCAAACCGCGTCGAGATCAAACGCGCGTCGGGCGCGCCCCTCGTCGTCGCCACCGCGCAACTAGTCACGACTTACTACCGCGCCTGGTCTGCCTCCGCAGCCGACGGCACGCTCGGCGCCCGCCCGCAAGAGGCGCGCGCACTGCGTCTCGCCGTCAGCTTCGACCGCACGACGGCGGCGACGAACGACACGGTCACCTGCCGCGTCGAGGCCGAACGCATCGGCACGCAAGGCTACGGGATGCTGCTCGCCGAAGTCGGCCTGCCGCCGGGCGCGGACGTGGACCGCGCCTCGCTCGAACGCGCGATGAAAGAGTCGGGCTGGGAGTTCAGCCGCTACGACGTGCTGCCCGACCGCCTCATCGCCTATCTCTGGCCGCGCGCCGGAGGCACAAAATTCGAGTTCACTTTCCGCCCGCGCTTCGGCCTCAACGCCAAGTCCGCGCCCTCCGTCGTCTACGACTACTACAACCCCGAAGCGCGCGCCGTGCTCGCGCCGACCAAGTTCGTCGTGAGCGAAAAACCCGTGACTAGTCCCGGGCAAGCCGGACGCGAGTGATCGCGATAGAAACTCACCGCAGAGGCGCAGAGAGTTGTCGCAGAGTTAACGCAGAGAAGATTACTCAACTCTCTGCGCCCCCTCTGCGATAACTCTCTGCGCCTCTGCGGTGAATACTTTCTCCGTCTAACTTCCCCTGCCCTTATCAACACGCTTTCCCGCGCCCGATTTTGGCCACGCGCACGACAACTGTTAATCTACCTCGCAACTTCAAGCGGAAAGGAGTAACCGATGCGTCTTACGGAGATGGTCAACTGCGCCGGTTGAGCGGCGAAACTCGCGCCCGGCGTACTCGCTCAGGTCCTGGGCGGGCTGCACATCCCGAAGCACCCGAATCTGCTTGTCGGCATCGAGACGGCGGACGACGCCGGAGTCTATCTGCTCAACGAAGACCTCGCGCTCGTCCAGACCGTAGACTTCTTCACGCCCATCGTTGACGACCCCTACGATTACGGGCGCATCAGCGCGCTCAACTCCATCAACGACGTGTGGGCGATGGGCGGCACGCCCATCACGGCGCTCGCCATCACCTGCTTTCCGAAAAAGGGCGTTGACTTCTCCATTCTCGGCGAGATCATGCGCGGCGGCCTGGACGTGCTGACCGCAAACAATGTCGCGCTCGTCGGCGGCCACAGCGTTGACGACCCGCAGATCATGTTCGGCTACGCCATCACGGGCACGATCAACCCGCGACAGGTCATAACTAATCGCGGCGCGCAAGTGGGCGACGCGCTTATCCTGACGAAACCGGTCGGCACGGGCGTCGTCTCGACCGGCATCAAGTTCGGCAAGGCGAGCGACGACGTGATGCGCGCGTCGCTCCAAACGATGCTGCTCGCGGGGCGCGAGGCCGCCGCGTTGATGTCCGAATTCGGCGCGCACGCCGCGACCGACGTGACGGGCTTCGCGCTCCTCGGCCACGCCTGGGAGATGGCGCGCGGAAGCAATGTCACTCTTGAGATCGAGGCGGCGCGTGTGCCTCTCATCGCGGGCGCACTCGAACTCGCGGCGCAGGGCTTACTGACGAGCGGCGACAAATCGAACCGCCTCTACGTCGGCGACGACATAGAGATCAGTGTTGACGTAGACAAACCGCTCGTGAATCTCTTTTTCGACCCGCAGACGGCGGGCGG
>DATHBB010000176.1:0-12787 GCA_035296385.1 Pyrinomonadaceae bacterium
ACGATTCACGATTCACGATTCACGGCTTTTCTTCGATTCCCGATTTACGGTTTTATCTTGTCACCCGTCAACGGTTCTCATATCATCAAGCGCGAATGCCACGTAAATCATCCGACGCCGCAGCCGCAGAGACGCCGCCCGAGCGCGTCTTTCTCATAGACTCGTTCTCGCACATCTTCCGCGCGTTCTTCGCGCCGATGAGCGGGCGCATGGAGCCACTGACGAGCAGCACCGGCCAGGTCACGCAAGCCGTCTTCGTCTTCACGAACATGCTGCGGAAACTTTTGGCCGACGAGCAGCCGCACTACATCGCCGCCGTCTTTGAATCCGAAGTGCCCACGTTTCGACACGAGATGGACGTTGGCTACAAGGCCAACCGCGACGGGATGCCCGAAGAACTCACTTCGCAAATCCCCTTCATCATGCGCGTCTGCGAGGCGTACAACGTGCCCATCCTGAGCGTGCCCGGCTTCGAGGCCGACGACGTGATCGGCGCGCTCGCCGTCCAGGCGGCGGCGCAGGGCTTGCAGGCCGTCATCGTCTCGAACGATAAGGACATGTGCCAGTTGGTACGCGACCCCCTGATCGTCTGCATGCGGCAGAACTCGCAGAACGTCAAACGCAAAGAGCCTGTGCCGCCCATCGAATGGTGCGACGAGCGTTGGGTCGAAAATAAGTTCGGCGTCCCGCCCGCGCAGATCGTTGACCTCTTAGGTTTGATGGGCGACGCGGTTGACAACATTCCGGGCGCGCCCGGCATCGGCGCGAAGGGCGCGGTGCAGGTCGTCAAACAGTTCGGCTCGATTGAGAACGCGCTCGCGCGCTGGGAAGAGGTCAAGCACAAGACCTATCGCGAATCCCTGCGCGACAACGCGCCGCTCATACGCCAATCGCTCGAACTCGCCACGATCAAAACCGATGTCAACATCAAACTCGATCTGGATCAACTGCGCTCGAAGCCGCCCGACCGCCTCGCCGCCTACAAACTCTTCCGCGAACTCGAATTTCAGACGCTCACGCGCGAGTTTGCCGATGCCGCCGCCGGACTCGAAGGCGTCGAGACGCACGCGCGACGCTACACGCGCATCACGACGCGCGAGGAATTAGACAACCTCGTGCGCAAACTCTGGGATACGGATCATTGGAGTTTCGCCGTCGCCGATTCGACTCCGGCGGGCGCGGGTCAACAGGGCGCGAGCCGCGATCAGGCCGCGCCCACGGGCGTCGCCATCTCGACCGCCGCGCACACGTCCGCCTTCATCGACTTTGAAAATTTCGAGGGCGGGGCGGGCGCAGCAGCCGAACCTTTGCGCGACGTGCTCGCCAACGGTCTGCTCGCAAAGTCCGTGCACGATCTCAAACGCGCGGTCGCGCTGCTCGCGCATTTGAATATAGACATCGAAGGCGTCACGGACGACACGCTGCTCGCCGCCTACCTGCTCGATCCGATTCGCAGCAAGTACGATCTGGCAGACCTCGCGCGCGATGCCGTCGGCGCGGACGGCTGGACGGAAGCGGCGGAAGGTTGGACGGAGGCGCACTGGCGCGCCGCCGAAGCCGCAGACTTCACCGTGCAGACCGCGGACGTTCTGCACGGGCGCATTCTCGAACAGGGACTCGAAGCGATCTACAACGAGATCGAATTGCCGCTCGCGCCGCTCCTGCATCGCATGGAGCACGCGGGCTTGCGCGTGGACACGGGCGTGCTCGGCGAGTTGTCGGCCTTCTTCGGCGCGGAGTTGGAAAAGCTCACGGCGCAGATTTACAAAGAGGCGGGGCGCGAGTTTAAGATCAACTCGCCCAAACAGGTCGGCGAGGTGCTCGAAGAGTTGAACATCAGTTCGGGGCGCAAGACTTCGACCGGACAAGTCTCCACCAACCGCGCCGTACTCGACGAACTCGCATTGAAGTACGCGCTGCCGCGCCTCATCATCGAATACCGCGAACTCGACAAACTCAAGACGACCTACACGGACGCGCTCCCCGCGCTGCTCGGCGCGGACGGGCGCATCCACAGCCAACTCAACCAGACCGTGACGGCGACCGGACGCCTCAGTTCGAGCGAGCCGAACTTGCAGAACATCCCCATCCGCACCGAACTTGGTCGCCGCATACGCCGCGCCTTCATTCCAGACAAAGGTTCCGTCTTCGTCTCTGCCGATTATTCGCAACTCGAACTGCGACTGCTCGCGCACATCACGCGCGACCCCGTCATGCTCGACGCCTTCCAGAAGGGCGAAGACATCCACACGCGCACCGCCCAACTCGTCTTCAATGCTAAGACCAAAGAGGAACTCAAAGAGAAGCGCCGCTTCGCCAAGATCGTCAACTTCGCCATCGCCTACGCCGTCGAACCTTTCGGCCTCTCCGCGCGCGTCGGCATCTCGCGCAAAGAGGCGCGGCAGGTCATTGACGATTTCTACAAAACTTACAAAGGCATACGCGAATACATGGACAAGATTCCCGAAGAGGCGCGCGAGAAAGGCTTGGTGCGTTCGATCTACGGGCGCATACGCCCCTTGCCGACCATCAACGACCGCAACGGCCAGATTCGCGCGCGCGCCGAACGCGAAGCCATCAACATGCCCATTCAAGGCACTTCGAGCGACATCGTCAAGATCGCCATGCTCAAGGTTGACGAAGCCTTGAGGCGCGAAAACCTCACGGCGCAAATGGTCATGCAGGTGCACGACGAGCTTTTGATCGAAGCGCCGGAGAAAGAGGCCGAGCAGGTCGCCCGCATCCTTAAACGCGAGATGGAATCAGCCGTCGAACTCGACGTGCCGCTCGACGTGGAAGTCGGCACGGGCAACAACTGGATGGATGTTAAAAAATAGTCCGTCGTCCGTAGTCAGTTGTCCGTTGCATGCGCTGACCGGAGGAAGTTGCTAAAGATTAAATCGAATAACTGACGACAGACAAAAACAACGGACGACTGACAACGGACAACTGACAGCTTTTATGTCTCAAGAGCCGCAACGCAAAGATGAGCCGGAGGACGGGGGCGGGCGCGTGGTTTATAGTCGCTTGCCGTCGGAGGCCGGGGAAGAGCGACCGCCGGTGAAGGTGGAGCGCGCGCCGAGCGCACTGTCGTCGTTTGTGCATGAGCCGCTTGCGCCGACGCTGCCGACGCTGCTCGTCGCCTTCGTGTTGCTCGTCATACTCGTCTTCGCGCTCGGCTATTGGAGCGTGAGGGAAGTCGAATCGGTCAGCCAGCAAGTGCAGGAGTCGGATCAACAACTGGCCGACCGCATGCAGGCGCTGTTGACGCTGCGCAGTTCGCTCACGCAACTCGACAACGAGGCGCGCGAGCGCGGTACGCGAGTGGCCGGCGGCGGCGTCGTCAACCCGTTCGACCTGAAACTCAGGCGTGCGCGCGGCGAGGTGCAGAAGCAACTTTATCTCTTCGACCACCTGCCGCAAGCGCAGACCGAGCGCGGGCGCGCGTTTCGCGATAGCGTGGCTCTCTACGTCGAGAGCACGAACGACGCGGAGCAGTATTCCGTCGAGGGCTTCAAAAGTTTTCGCCCTATAGAAGATCACGTGGACGCCTTCATCGGCGAAATCAATCAACAACAGTTCGAGTTGCGAAACCGGCGCGCGGCTCTGGTCGGCGCGTCTGCACGCTGGATACGCACGTTGACGTGGATCGCGGTGCTGCTCAGCGCGCTCATCGCGGCGGCGACGATCTGGGAGGTGCAGCGCCGCTTCCGGCAGATGCGCCGCAGCCTCGAAGAGTCGCGGCGCGAGCGTCTGTTCAGTTCGCAGATGCTCGAAGGCATGTTCAGCGCGGTGGCCGCCATAGACGGGCGCGGCGCGCTCCGCAGCGCCAACGCGGCCTTCTTCCAACTCTTCCCCGGAGCATCCGTCGGCTCCCCGGTCCGCGACGCGACGACCGCGCCCGACGCGCTCAAGATGTTCGCGGCGGCCACCGCTTCGCGCGTCGAGCATGTGACTTATCAGGGGCGTTGGACGTTGGAGGGTGAAGACGGCGGCGACGAACGCACGTTCGAGGTCTATGCTTCGCCGCTCGAAATCGACGGCGGGCACGGGCAGATCATGACGCTCGTTGATGTGACGACGACCGTGGCGACGGAGACCGAGTTGCGCCACAAGGCGTCGCTCGCGGCGGTGGGGCAGGCGGCGGCGCAGGTCGCGCACGAGATCAAGAACCCGCTGGGGAGCATACGGCTCGGCGTGGCGATGCTGCGCGACATGACCGAGGCGGGCGAAGCGCACGAGACGATTGATCTGGTCGAGCGCGGCATCGATCACTTGAACAAGTTGACGGTTGACGTGACGCAGTTCTCGCGCGAAAAAGAGCTGTCGCTCGAACGCGTGAACTTAAACGAACTGCTCGACACGAGCCTCGAACTCGTCTCGGATCAATTGCGCGCCAAAAATGCGCCCGTCGAAAAGCACTACACGTCCGCCGCGCTCGAAGGCGAACTCGATGCGGACCAGCTTCGCCAGGTCTTCGTCAACCTGCTCGCCAACGCGCTCGACGCGAGCGAAGAAAATTCTCCCATCTCGCTCACCACCGCGCTCGTCGCGGGCGGCGCACGCGTAGGCGGCAACGGATCGAGCGCAAACGTGCCGCGCGCGCGCCTCACCATCGCGGATCGCGGGCGCGGCATGGATGCCAAAACACGCGCGCGCATCTTCGAGCCATTCTTCACCACCAAAAAACGCGGCACGGGTCTGGGGCTTGCCATCGTCAAAAAGATCATCGAGCAACACGACGGCACGATCACGGTCGAGAGCGCGCCGGGCGAAGGCACGCGCTTCCACGTCGAACTCCCGCTCACGCAAAAGTAACACTCACCGCAGAAGCATAGAGGAAACGATGAAGTAGGAACGCGGAACGATGAACTGAAGACAACTTGCTTTCAGTTCATCGTTCATCCTTCCTACTTCATCGTTTCTTCTCTCCGCGTCTTTGCGGTGAAGGTTTTTACTGGCATCCATATAACATCCCCGCGAGACTTTTTTTTCTCACCCGCCTGATTCTTTCCCGTTAAAAATTGCGCGTTAGTAAATGAAGGGATGTGTTGGACGCTCGTATTCGTCGGCGGTGGGTCGAACAGGGAAGGAGCCATCTGCGACGGCAAAGGAAAGGATCGGTATATGTTGAAAACGATTCGCAATTTTACGGCCATCGCCGTCCTCCTGGTTTTGGGGGCCGTCGCGTCGCCCGTCGTCGCGGCGAGCGGTAAATCGGACAAGAATAAAGAGACGCCGACGGGAGCGCCGGTGTTGTGGCGCGAGCCCGGCGATATAGCCGCGCTCGACCTCGTCTCAGGGCCGGGCGGCGAGGCGGCGAAGCCCGACTTGAGCAGCGTCACCTTCATAGAAGTCGTGCTCGGAGGTTATTCGACCAAGTATCGCGTGCGCGACGGCGCGGGGCGCGAATGGGTCGTGAAGGTCGGCAAAGAGGCACAGCCGGAAACTGCCGCCACGCGTCTGATGTGGGCGGTCGGCTACAACGCGGACATCACCTACCTCGTGCCGAGCGTGGAGATCAAAGGCAAGGGCACGTTTGAGAACGCGCGCTTCGAGGCCAGACCCGCAGGCATAGAGCGTTTCGGCTACTGGGAATGGGCGAAAAATCCTTTCGTCGGCAAACGTGAGTTTAACGGGTTGAAAGTCTTGATGGTGCTCTTTAATAACTGGGACTTGAAGACCTCGAATAACCGCATCGCGCACGCGCGCGGCGCGGCGGGCGACGAGCTGCGCTACGTCGTCAGCGATCTCGGCGCGACCTTCGGCAAGACCGGCAACTTCATCTCGCACAACCGCAACGTGCCGAAGGACTACGCCAAAACCAATTTCGTCGAGAGCGTGGCGGGGCAGAAAGTCCTGTTCGACTATCACGGCAAGAGCAAGAGTGTGCTGGCCGACATCACGACCGACGACGCGAAATGGATCGGCGGGCTGCTCGCGCGCCTCAGCGACCGCCAGATCGAGGACGCGTTCCGCGCGGCCAACTACGGCGCGGAGGACGTGACGCTGCTCGCGGGCGAAGTGCGCTCGCGGATCAACGAGTTGGTGAACTTGAAATAAGCTGTGGCTGTTTGCAGTCGAGCGTAACTAACAGGACTCACCGCAGAGGCGCAGAGAAGTCGCAGAGGGGGCGCAGAGAGGAGATTCAACTCAACTCTCCGCGCCCCCTCCGCGACTTCTCTGCGCCTCTGCGGTGAGTGCCTTTATGTTCTAATCGTCACTGCTGCCCCGCGTCGCGCCGGTTGTAAGCCGTCACCGCTTCGATAGCGCCTTCGTGCATCCGCTCGGGGCGAACGTAGAGCCAGTGTTTCTCAAACTCCTCGTCCGTCAACGCCGTTTGGACTAACCGTTCTTTGTCCTTCAACCACTGCTCAGCCCACTGCCGGAGTTCGGGGTCGCGATTGAGCGCGGTTCGCGCCGCGTGCATGTTAATAGGCGTGCTCATCAAAAAATATCTCCTTGCTCAATTCGGCCACGCGTCGAAAAACATCTTCAGCGCGAAGCGCACCAACAGCCCCCGCAGGGTTAGTTGATTATTTGATAATGGCGGCGAAGGCTTTGCGCGCGGCGGCGACGGTCCGGTCGATTAGTTCGTCCGTGTGCGCGAGGCCGATGAAGCCCGCCTCGAATTGCGAGGGGGCGAGATAGACGCCTTCACCGAGCATCGCGTGGAAGAACTTGCCGTAGAGCGCGCGGTCGCTACGGTTCGCGCTCGTCCAGTCCGTAACCACGTCGCCCGTGAAGAAGGTCGTCCACATCGAGCCGACGCGATTGGTCGAGGTTTCGAGTCCTGCGTCGCTCGCGGCACGGCTGAGTCCGGCGACGAGGCGTGCGCCCGCGCGTTCGAGTTGCGCGTAGACGGCAGGGTCGCGCAGGCGTCGGAGCGTCGTGAGTCCGGCGGTCATGGCGAGCGGGTTGCCGGAGAGCGTGCCCGCCTGATAGACGGGGCCTGCGGGCGCGACGTGGTTCATCAGGTCGCGGCTCGCGCCGTAAGCGCCGACGGGCAGACCGCCGCCGATGATCTTGCCGAGCGTCGTGATGTCGGGCGTCACATTGTATAACTCCTGCGCGCCGCCGCGCGCGAGGCGGAAGCCGGTCATCACTTCGTCGAAGATGAAAAGGGCACTGTGGCGCGTCGTGATCTCGCGCACCTGTTGCAAGTAGCCGTCGCGCGGCGCGACGCAGCCCATGTTGCCGACGACGGGTTCGATGATCACGGCGGCTATCGTCGCGCCGTGCTCGTCGAAGACGCGCGCGAGCGCATCGGCGTCGTTGAAGGGGACGGTGATGGTTTCCTGCGCGAGCGCGGGCGGAACGCCGGGGCTGTCCGGCAGTCCGAGCGTGGCGACGCCCGAACCGGCACGCACGAGCATCGAATCGCCGTGCCCGTGATAGCAACCTTCAAACTTGACGAGCTTCGTGCGACCCGTCGCGCCGCGCGCGAGGCGGATGGCGGACATCGTCGCCTCCGTGCCGCTGTTCACCATGCGCACCATCTCGATTGAAGGGACGGCGTCCGTGATCTCTTCGGCCATCTCGATCTCAAGCTCGGTCGGCGCGCCGTAGCTCGTGCCGCGCGCGAGCGCGTCGGTGAGCGCGTTGATGACTTCGGCGTCGGCGTGGCCGAGAATCATCGGCCCCCAGGAGCCGACGTAATCAATGTAGGTATGACCGTCAACGTCGGTCATCGTCGCACCTTTCGCGGCGCTTATGAAACGGGGCGTACCGCCGACGCCGCGAAAGGCACGCACGGGCGAGTTCACGCCGCCCGGCATCAGTTCGACGGCGCGCGTGAACAACGCCGCAGACTTGTCTCGTTCCTCGCTGCTCATAGCTTTCATTTTCGCTCAATCCTCGTTCGTCCAAAAGTTCCGCGCAACGCAGGTCTTCAAAGGCCATCCGGATTTTTTCCAGGTTCGACCACCAGACGGCCTCGACGTGCGGCTGTCCGATGATAGCCGATTCGCGCGGAGACGCGCACCGACGGCGCTCGCGTCCGCCCGTTTGGTTGAAAGTAGCGCGCCTTTATCGACGCGCCGATCAATTTGTGTTAACGGTAAGTCGCGCCGGTGCGTCTTACAAAAACACGAGTTGTAGGTTCGCACGTCAAAATCAGAAACTTGCCTTGAGAGCATCGAAAAAATATGAACACGTTCAAGTTGCAAAGCATCCTCAGCCGCCGCTTCCGACGCGCGTTTGCGCTACTGCTTTTACTCATCGTCGCCGCGCCCTGCGGCCTGTCGCAAGAGGGAAAACTCGTCCGCGGGAAGGTTCACGGCGCATCGCTCGAAAAGAACGTAACGGGCGAAGAGACGGATCGCAACGTCTCCGTCTATCTGCCGCCGAGTTACGACGGCGCACCGAACAAGCGTTATCCGGTCGTTTACCTGCTGCACGGGATCGGCGACACGGACGCGGAGTTCACGTCCGCCTGGAAGGGGCAGACCGACGCGTGGGGGACGATTCGCGGGTTGATGAACAACGGTGTGGCGGAGGGGCGTTTCGGCGAGATGATCGTCGTCATGCCCGACCAGCGCACGAAGATGATGGGGAGCTTTTATACGAACTCCGCCGCGACGGGCAACTGGGAAGATTTCACCGCGCGAGATTTGGTGAATTACATAGACAAGAAATATCGCACGCTTGCGCGCGCAGAGAGCCGGGGGCTGGCCGGGCATTCGATGGGCGGGCACGGCGCGATCAAAGTTGGGATGAAAAATCCGAACGTGTTCAGCGTCGTCTATGCGATGAACCCGGCGGTGCTTGGTTGGGGTAACGATGTGTCGCTTGAGAACCCCGCGTTCGTGGCCGCGTTCAAGATGACGACGGTGGAGGAAGTGTTTCGCGGCGGCATTTATGCGGTAGGCGCTCTGTGCACCGCGCAAGCCTTCTCGCCCAACCCGCAGCGCGCGCCCCTCTACGCCGACATGCCTTACAAGTTGGTTGACGGAAAATTACAACCCAACGAACCGGCCTACAGCAAGTGGACGGAGAACATGCCTCTCTACATGGCCGCCGCATACAAGGCGAACCTGTCACGTTTGCGCGGCCTGCGCTTCGACACAGGTTGGGAGGACGAATTTACGCACATCCCGCCGACGACGCGCGCCTTCGCGCGCAAGCTCACCGAACTCGGCGTCGAGCATATCTTCGAGGAGTATAACGGCGACCATCGCAACCGCATGTGGGGGCGCACCGGCAGACTCTACACGGAAGTCCTGCCCTACTTCTGGCTCCTGCTCGACAGTAAATAAACGAAGCCCGCGCCGTGTGAACGGGCGCGGGCTTTCGCGTCGGGAAGTTTTTAGTTATCGGTTTACGAGTTAGTTACGCCCGCGACCACGACCGCGTTTGCCGCCCTCGCCGAAGACCGGGTGTGAGCGCGAACCCGCGCCGCGTCGGTAGTAGCCGTTGCCGCGTCTGCGGTCATCGTCGTCGTTGCGCCAGTCGCGGTTGCGCCGGTCGTCGTCGCGGCGTTGGCTGCGGATGTAGCGATCCTGTTCGCGGCGGTCGCGGCGAATCTCGCGTCGCTCCTCGCGCGTGATCACGCCGTCGGCACGGGCGGCGCGTCGTTCGTCGCGAATCTGCCGCTGGCGCTCACGAATCTGTCGCGCTTCCTCGCGCGTAAGCTGGCCGGAGCGTATGCCACGACGGATGCGTTGACGGTCATTGTCGTTGCGACGTTGCGCCGACACTTCGGTCGCAGCACCACCCAAAAGTAACGCCATGACGCTCAGAAGTAGAAACTTTTTCATCGTTCAACCCTTTCCTTTAATATCAGTATTGTGAAACCACGGCATCTGTGTTTGCGGCTGCCGGTACACCGCCGGAGAGAGTTTCGATTAAGACCATGCGCACTTGATACGGCAACCATCGTGCCGCGCGGCGACGACAACAGAGCAATTAACCGCCGTGCCCTTAAAGTGTTGATAACGCAAGCCGCGTCGCCCGCACGCGCCGTCCGCCACCGCGCCCGCGCGCGCGCGCCGCGTTGCCAAATAGAACAGCGAGTGAATGATTTACACTATATCGTGTCTAGCCGAAGATGCTGCGCCAGCGGCGGTCGAGCGCGCCGCCGAAGAGGAAGGTGGTGATGGACGGTTGCTCGTGCGAGCGGTCGTAGCCGACCAGTTCGACGTAAGCGCGCCCCTCCGTCGCCTCGTTTCCGTGGCGCCCGCGTACGGTGCACGCGCCTTCCCAGTAGACGATCATCGTCGTGCCGCGCGTGTCGAGTTCCTGATCTTGCATCACCGGAGCGACTTCGACATCGATGCCGAAGCGCGGGACGCTGAGACGCCAGCCGCTCGGATAAACTGCGCCCGTGTGCGGACTCTTCCAGCGCGCCGTCGCTTGAAGCGAGAAGTCCGCGCGCGCGAGGTGCGTCGCGCGCCCTTCGGCGTCAACGAACGTGCCGCTTGAAAACTCCGAAGGTTGATCGGCGGCGTCGCGTATGTGATAGACCATCAACTCCGCGCCGGTCGAGAGTTGCAGGCTGAACCAATCCCAACCCTTCTGCTTGTCGGTCGTGCGCCACGTGCCGAACTCCCTGTCCATCCACGCCGCGCCCGTGCAGCGTTCCGTCTCGCCGCCCCAGGTGATCGTGCCGTCAGCCTCCATCCGCGTGAACGAAAAATAACGCGACGCCTCGCCCACGTCCTTGAAACTCACGCCGACGCCTTCGTGCCCGTTCAGCGCGGCGGGCTTTGTGGGGCGCAAGCTCACTTCAAAGATGAGATCGTCGCCGAGCGTCGCGCGCAGGAGATGTCTGCCGTCGGCCTCGCGCACCGACCAGTCGCCGAGCTTCAAACGAAACGCGCTCTCGCTCATCTGTGCCGGAAGCTCGAAGGGGCTGTTCGCGCTCTTGCGATGCTCGTAGCGAAACGAAGCGCGCGACTCGTCGGTCAGGGCGAAGTGCGCGAGGTAGAGCGGGTTGGCGATGAGGCGCAAAGGCACTACGCCGAAGCGGTCGAGGTCTGTGCGGCGTTTGAAGAAGACGAGTTCAAATCCGAAGCGGCGACCCGACGCGCTCTGCATGTGGCCGGTGTAATACCACCATTCGGTCTGCACTTCTCTGTGCGCGTAGAGATCGCGCGGCAGTTCGACGCCCGCGTGCTCCGTGCCGTCGCGCAGAGTCGAAGCCTTGCCGACGAGCGCGTCGGCGAGATTGTCCAGCAAGTCGGTTGCGATCTGTTCCAGAGGTTCGACGAAGTTAGTGCTCATAAAATACGTTTGACCCATCCGTGTTTAGAAATTCTAAAACACGATAGCCAAAGCTCGTGACGAAACTGTGCGCGTTTTGCAAAAAGGGTGTTGGGTATTGAGTTGGTTGTATGTTTGGAATAGCACTCACCACAGAGACACAGAGGACACGGAGGAGGCACAGAGAGTTATGAAATGATGAAGTAGGAACGCGGAACGATGAACTGAAAGCAACTTGTCTTTCATTCATCGTTCCGCGTTCCTACTTCCTCGTTTTTCTGTGTGCCCGCTCTGCGCTCTCTGTGTCTCTGTGGTGAGTGCTTTGATTAAATTCTCTCCACGCCCTCGCGCGGCTCGACGAGCAGCGTGCGAAAACTCGACATGCGTACGAGGCCGGGGGCTGCGCCTTTCGGCTTGGAGAGGAATTTGCGCGGCGTGTAGTGGACGGAGACTTTGGCGTCGCGCTTGGCCTGACTGAAATGAGCGGCGAGTTGCGCGGCTTCGATGATGGTGCGGTGCGGCACGTCCGCGCCGCGCGCGGGGTTGCGCACGATGACGTGCGAGCCCGGATAGTCTGCGGCGTGCAGCCAGAGGTCGTGCGCGTGCGCCACTTTGAACGTGAGTTGATCGTTATCACGCGCCGCGCGCCCGACGAGGATTTCGTAGCCGTCCGACGAACGATAGCGTCGCGCGCCCGCCGTCTGTTCCGCCGCCTTCGCCTGCGCCTTCGTGCGCGGCGTGCCTTGAGCCGCGCCACCACGCGCGCCCGTCGCCCCCGTTCCCTTCGCGCCGCGCTTCTGTTCGTCGTACGCGTCGAGCGCGGACGCGTCGCGCGCGGCAACTATCTGTTCGAGTTCCGCCTGGCGGCCTTCGAGCGCGGCGAGTTCGGCACTCGACTCAGAGAGGCGCGCGGTGGTTTCCTGCGCGGCGCGTTTGGCTTTCGTGTAGCGCGCGAAGCGGCGCGCGGCCTCTTCCTGCAAAGTGGCGTGCTCGTCAATTTCGAGTTCGATGATGGGCGCGTTTTCGGCGAAATAATCCGTTACGCGCACGAGCGAACCGCGACGCTCGGCGTTGGCGATGTTGGCGAGCAAAAGATCGCCTATGCGTTTATGAGCGTCCGCGTCGCCGTGCGTTGCCAAATCCCGTTCGAGATTGCGACGCAGTTTCTTTTGCTTCTCGATCAGCGTGCGCAGTCGTGTGCGGTGCGCGGCGGCGCGCGCGTCGAAAGCGCGTGTTGATTCGAGTTCTCGATAGTAAGCGTCGGCGGCGGCGGAGAGGGAAGGATGCGCGCCCTGTGCGAAGGGCGAAGGCTTCGGCGTCGTGTGCGTGCCTGCGCCGCGCGGGGGCGGTTGATAGATGTCCGCGATCTCCTGTCCCTCGCCGTGCGGCGTGCGCAGCGTGTCCGTGATGCGCCCCGATGCGTCGAGCAGGAGCAGGTTCGCGGCGCGTCCCGTCAGTTGCGCGATGAGCGTGAGGTCGCGCGCGTCGCCGACGGCGTCGTATGAGGCGAAACCGAAGCGCACGACGCGCTCGCCCTCGTCCTTTGAAACTTCGAGCAGACGCGCGCCGCCCAATTGTTTGCGCA
>DATHBB010000177.1:0-3884 GCA_035296385.1 Pyrinomonadaceae bacterium
CGCGGGGGGATGCGTTCGTAGAGCCAGGAGGTGGCTTCGTCGAGGGGGGTGAGGTAGTGGGTCTCGCCTTTCCAGACGCGGATGATGGAGACGATGAGGAAGATGTTGGCGGCGAGGGAGAAGAGTGTGCCGCCGAAGCCGCTGCCCGCGATGTTGCCGACGAGGCCGAGTATGAGCGAGACGGCCAGTATGGCGAGTTGGAGGGCGAGTCCTTGCGCGGCGTGGAAGCGCACGCGCGTCTCCGTGCGGGGGGTGACGAACAGTTCGATGATGGCGGCGGCGATGCCGATGTAGAAGGGCATGTAGGGCAGTATGAGCGCGAACTTTTCGGGGATGCCGAGGCCCGCGACTGTGCGCGAAGAGGGTTGCGCGGGACGCGGAACGGGAGGCGCGCCGCCGGTCTGCGCGGGGGTCTGGCCGAAACTCGTCAGAGGGGGCTGCTGGTAAGCCGGTTGCTGGTATGTCGGCTGTTGATAGGGGGGTTGCTGATAAGTCGGCGGTGTCGGCGTCGGAGAGGGCGGCACGAAGATTGACGGGTAGGGTTGCGACAATGGATCGTCGATGCGGCGCGTAGGGGCTTCGGCGTCGGGGTTCAGGCGCGATTGCTCGTTCGAGGTGCGCGCCGTCTCGCGCGCGTTGCTGCCGCCCATCTGTTCGGTCTGGCGGACGAAATCAGGATCGAGCGGGTCTGTGTCGTACTGGCTTCTCTTCTCCGACATGGCAATTATTACGAAGCGGGCGCGCCGCAGGTTCGGCCTCAATTCAACTCTCGACCACCGCGTATTCTACCCTTTCCCACCGCTTTTCGCTCCTAAAAATCCGAAACGCGTGAAGGCTCGCCTTGAAGTCTTCGCCCTCCGCGCCCTCTTCAAAGCCGATGATGAAGTAGATCGCCGAAGGGTGATAGGCCAAACGCACGTCCGACTCGGAAGGCACGGGCGCGGCCTCGCGCGTGTGCGAATGATAAATCCCCAGAAGCCCTTCGCCGCGCGCGCGCATCGTGCGTTGCGCCTCGCACAAATCCTGCGGGTCGCCGTCGTAGGCCACGCTCGGATCGGGCGCGGTGTTGCGCAGGCGATAGACGGACGCGCCAACCGCGTCGCGTTCGCCGACGAGACCGCAACACTCCGCGGGGCGCGACTCGCGCGCGTGCGCCAGCATCTCCTCGACCTGCGCGCGCCCTAGCGTGACGGGCAGCCGCTCGCCCTGTTGACGCCCTCCCGCCGCTGTGTGCCCATCCGTCAACACTTTATTTAGACGTTGCCCCCGACGACGCGCCTTTCGTCGTCAACTCGTTCTTCACGACCGTGCCGCCCTTCATCACGAAACGCACGTTCTCAAGTTCCACTATGTCTTTCAGAGGATCGCCCGCGACGGCGATCAGGTCCGCGAACTTGCCCGTCTCGATTGCGCCGAAGGGGGCGCGTTCTCCGAGGAAGAGTTCGGCGTTGTTGATGGTCGCGGCGCGTATGATCTCAAGCGGCGTCATGCCGGACTCCAGGTAGGCGCGAAACATGAGTTTGCTCGTCTGGCCGCGCGTCTGATTCGGCTCGGCGTAGTAGGAATCCGAACCGGCGGAGATGCGCACGCCCATCTTGATGGCGCGCGCCAGACGCTCGCGGCTCCCGCTCGTAAAGCCCTTGATGTTTCTGAGCGCAGCCTCGCGGCGCTCCGGCGTCGAGTCGCGCGGCGACAGGTAAAACTCCGGCGGGAAGTCGGTCGGGACGAGAAAGATTTTCTTCGCGGCCATCATCTTGAGCGCGTCGTCGGGGATGATGTAAGCGTGTTCGATGGAATCGACCCCCGCCTCGGCGGCCATGCGTGTGGCCGTGTCGCCGATAGCGTGTGCCGAAACTTTACGGTTCACGCGATGCGCCTCCTCTACGATCACTTTCAACTCTTCGAGCGACACGACGCGCGCCCCCGTGTTGACGATCACCTTGATCAAATCCGCGCCGTCGTAGAACGCCTGTCGCACGGCGCGCCGCGCTTCTTCGACGCCGCTGACGACGACGTATTCGTGCTCGATGATCTTCTGCGTTTCCGCCGAGACGTTGCCGAACTGCCCGCCCGACGCGGACAGAGCGCGCGTCGAAGCGAAGAGGCGCGGCCCCGTGACCCAACCCGAACGGATCGCGTCGCGCAGCGCCACGTCGCCGTTCCAGCCGGAGTTACCCAGATCGCGCACCGCCGTAAATCCCGCTTCCAACATCTCGCGCGCCTGCAATGCGCCGAGCAGCGCGCGCTTCGTCGTGCCGAGTTGAGTCACGGTCAGGATCATGTTCGGGTCATCGCCGCCGATGTTTTTGTCGTAGTTCTGCAAGAGATGTGTGTGGCTGTCGGAGAGGCCGGGCAGGAGCATCGCGCCGCCAAGATCGATCACTTCCGCGCCCGCAGGGATCGCAAGCGCGCTGCCCGCCGATTGTATGCGCCCGTTCTCGATGATGACGACGGCGTTCGTGACGACGCTGCCGCTCCGCACGTCGAGCATGCGCGCGGCGCGCACGGCGATACGCTTCGGCGCGTTCGTCGTCGCCGGAGTCTGCGCCTGCAAGAGCGCGAAGGCTGACAACAGCGACAGGCACGCGAGCAGTAACGCGAAGAAGATACTTGCAGAGCGTCTCCTGTTCGTCTTCATCTTTAATCTCCTTAAAGGCGCGTTATCGTTCGTCAACCTTGATGTGCAAATCTGCGAGCATGTGCGGATCAACTTCGCCGGGCGCGTCGATCATCAAGTCGGCAGCCGAGGCCGTCTTCGGGAAGGCCATCACGTCGCGTATGTTCTCCGTGTTGGCGAGCACCATCATCGTCCGCTCGATGCCGGAGGCGATGCCGCCGTGCGGCGGCGTGCCGAACTCAAGCGCATCAAGGAAGAAGCCGAAACGCTCGCGCGCCGTCTCCTCAGACATCCCCAGCGCCTTGAAGATGAGACGCTGCACGTCGCGCCTGTGAATACGAATCGAGCCGCCCGCGACTTCGACGCCGTTGATCACCGTATCGTAAGCCTTCGCGCGAAGCTGGCCGAGCAACTTCGTCTCGCCGCCTTCGACCGCGCGCTCCAGAAGCGGCAAGTCCTCGTCGAGCGCTGAGGTGAACGGGTGGTGCATCGCGTAATAACGATCACCCTCTTCGTCATACTCGAACATGGGAAACTCCGTCACCCAGAGCGGCGCATAGATGCCTTCGGGAATCAAACGCTCGCGCTTCGCAACTTCGACGCGCAACGCGCCGAGGCTCGCCGCGACCGTCTTCGCGCGCCCCGCGACCATCAAAACCGCATCGCCCTTCTCTGCGCCCACCGCCGAGGCCATACCCTTGATAGCCTCTTCGCCCAGAGCCTTCAACAAGGAGGACGAAACTTCGTCGCCCAACTTGATCCACGCGAGCGCGCCCGCGCCGTAACGCTTCGCATGCTCCTGCAACTCGTCCAGCACTTTGCGCGACCATTTCGCGCCGCCTTTGACGACGATGCCCTTCACCTCGCCACCGGACGCGAGCGCCGAGGCGAAAGGCGGAAAGGTCGTCTCCGCGAGCGCGGGCGCGAGGTCCTGGAGTTCCATGCCGAAACGCAGATCGGGTTTGTCGCTGCCGTAACGACGCATCGCCTCCGCATAAGTCATGCGTGGGAACGGAGTCTGCAACTTAAAGTTGATGGCCGCCTTGAAGACGCGCGCGAAGTAGCCTTCCGTGATTGCGTAGATGCGTTCGAGCGTCGGGAAACTCATCTCCACGTCGAGTTGGGAAAACTCCGGCTGGCGGTCGGCGCGCAAGTCTTCGTCGCGGAAGCAGCGCGCGATCTGGTAATACCTGTCCAGCCCCGCGATCATGCAGAGTTGCTTGAACAACTGCGGCGACTGCGGCAGCGCGTAGAACTTCCCCGGAAA
>DATHBB010000178.1:0-2295 GCA_035296385.1 Pyrinomonadaceae bacterium
AGCAAATCATCCACAATGCAATAAATTATGGTCGTGTGATCGATCACCGCTCCCCTCCTACTTTCGTTTGGCGACGAAGTGGAGGGGATTTTCTTTTGCTTTCAAAGAACTAGCAAACCGCTAACTAGCAACTTGGGTTAAATACCTTTGCGGCACTTTGTTTGTGCTTCTCGACCGTATTCGTTACGGGGTCTACCGGCACGGCTGCTTCGGCTTCCGACTGGCCTCAGTGGCGAGGTCCGGCGCGTGACGGGTTATCGCAGGAGCGCGGTCTCCTGAAACAATGGCCTGCGGGTGGGCCGAAACTGCTCTGGCAAATGGACGACCTGGGAGATGGCTATTCGACGCCGGCGGTTGTCGGAACGCGCATCTACCTGATGAGCAATCTCGGCATGGACAATGAGTTTGTGCAGGCGCTCTCGACGAAGGACGGAAAACCCGTCTGGACGACGCGCGTGGGCAACGTCGGCAACCCGAACCAGAACCCGCCATACGCGAAGGCTCGTTCCACGCCGACCGTTGACGGAAATTTCATCTACGCGCTCGGCTCGGACGGCGACCTCGTCTGTCTCGAAGCCAAAAGCGGCAAGATTCTATGGCAGAAGAACATACGCAAAGAGTTCGGCGGCCAGCCGGGTGAATGGGCTTATGCGGAGTCGCCGCTGGTGGACGGCGACCTTGTTGTCGTCACGCCGGGCGGCGCGCAGGCCACGCTCGCGGCGCTTAATAAAAAGACGGGAGCGACCATCTGGAAATCAGCCGTGCCGGGCGGCGACATCGCGGGTTATGCGTCGGCGGTCGTCGCGCAAGGGGGCGGGCGCAAACAATACGTGCAGTTATTGAGCAAGGGGATGGTCGGAGTTGACGCGAAGACCGGCCAGTTCCTCTGGCGTTACAAGGATGTCGCCAAGGGACCGGCGCAGTATTTCACGCCAGTCGCGCGTGACGGGTATGTGTACTGCGGAGCGCTCGGCGTCGGCGGCGGACTCGTACGCTTCAAGCCCGACGGCAACGGAGTCGCCGCAGAGCAGGTCTACTTCGTGCGCGGTCTTCCGAACGGCATGGGGGGAGCGGTGCTGGTTGGTGAAAATCTTTACGGTACGGAAGTGGGGCAAAAGCTGGTCGCGGCAGAGTTCACTACGGGGAAGGTGAAATGGCAGGCCGAGACTATCGGCTGGGCGTCGGTGGCCTACGCCGACGGCCATTTATATCTACACGGCATCAACGGAGAGGTTGCGCTGGTGGAGGCGACCCCCGAAGGCTACCGCGAAAAAGGACGATTCACTCCGCCCGCTCAGCCGAAGAAAAAACAGGTAGGGCCGTATCCCGAGGGCGCGTTCGCGTATCCCGTGATCGCAAACGGGAGGCTTTACATACGCGACCTCGGCACATTGTGGGCTTACGACATCAAGGCCAGCCGCTAGGCACTTAGCCGCTTTAAGTAGCACGCCAAGACAGCGTCACTTCGCGGCGCTGTCTTTGGTCAACAGGCGCATGACCGTCGCGTTCAGTCGCCCGATGTCCTGCGGCTTCCTTAAAAAAGCATTGACGCCCGCGCTCCACGCCTCCCACTTAACGTCGCTCGCCGAGAGCATGATGATCGGCGTGCGCCGACGGTGCGGGAGTTGGCGCGCGCGGCGCGCGAGTTCTAAACCATCTTTACCGGGCAACCCGTTGTCGAGAATGAGCACGTGATAGCGCGCTTTGCTCTCAATCTTCCGCATGGCCTCCGTCCCGTCCGCGCAGAGTTCGACCGTCCAGCCAAGTTCCTCTAAAGATTCTTTCACGGCTTCGGCCACCACCTGATAATCTTCAACACAGAGAATATTGATCGTGCGCGCTTTCGCGCGCGGGCGACGACGGCGACTGTTGCGGTTGATGATGCTCTGCTTTCGCGTCTCAGGCGGGGTGCGCAAGTGCGCGAGGTCTTTATGCCTGCCTCCTTCGTCCAGCATGGCCGCAAGCGTGGCATGATTATGCAGACCCAACAAACGCGCGGCGCGCGTCACGCTCCCTTGCGCGTCCATCAAAGCCCGCCGCACGTATCGCGCCTCGTATGCACGCACCGTCTCGCCGAGATTGAAGTTCGCCCAAAAATCCACGAGGCTCCGCACCCGCCGCTGCGACAAGGCCATGCGCCGCGCGAACACAATGCGTACGGCACAAGCGCGCAGGCGTTTCATCGTCTCAGCATCCTGCGTCTCTCTCAACAAACTATCCGCGCGCTCATACGTCTCTAACATCTCCTGCTCGGTGATGCGTTCCCCGTGTTCCTCCATCAACGTCAGCAGCGCA
>DATHBB010000179.1:0-19830 GCA_035296385.1 Pyrinomonadaceae bacterium
GCCCGCGCGCAGTTTGTAACACCACGCGGGCAGTTGCACGACGCCGAGCGCCGCCTCGACGCTCAACGCGCCCAAAGCCCAGATGAACCAGTTCGTCGCCGCCGATTCGCCGACGGGGATTTGCACGCCGAAGAAGTTGAAGAGTGCGCGCCCCGCGAGTAGCCAGACGACGCGCGCCGCCGCCGTCAACAGAAGCGTGCGCGCCCAGCCGTAGCGTATGCGTAAGTAAAGCAGGAGGAAATAGGCCAGATAGAGTTGCTCTTCGATGGCGAGCGTCCAGAACGCGGCGTTGATGCTGTAAGTCGTGCGCAGGTCGAGGTTGTGCAGCATCAGGAGGTGGAGGCCGACATCCCAGAGGTAAAAGCCCGTGAGTTCGGGCGGCGTCTGCCAGCCTTGATAGACGAGATAGAGCGCGAGCGCGGCGAGGTAAGGCGGGTAGAGACGACGCACGCGGCGCTTCCAGAAGGTGTAGAAATTGATTACCGGCTGCTCCACGCCTGCGGCGCGCTGTCGCGCCCAGTGCAGGTGTATGCAGAAGCCGGAGATGACGAAGAACATGTAAATTCCGGCGTAGCCGAAATGAACAACGTAGGAAGCGGCTTCGGGCAGCCACCACTGCCAGCCGACGAAAGCGGTCTGCGGCGCGACGCCAAGCGCGTGATAGACGACGACCACCACCGCCGCCACGCCGCGCATCGCGTCGAGACTCAGCATGCGCCCGATTCGCCGCCCCTCAGATTTGAACTCCGCCAGTGAAGTCAAAAAAAAATCCCGCCCGACATCTCTGAGTTAATAAAAGCCATTCTAGCACTTGACAGCGTGCGCCCGCACAGCCAGCGAGCCGGAGGCAGACGACGCGCGGGCGTTCGGGTTATCGCCTTGCATATGTCGGGTTAATAGTGCATGATGGCTGGCAGTTAAATCTTCTCCTGTGTCTAAACGGTGATGCGTCAACCGTGCCGCGCGAGCGGCGGGTGCGCTTCGGATGATTCGGGGGAAGGCTGATCTCAACATTTAGAAGCCGCTCGCTTGAGCACACGAACTGAGAGCTTTCGCCTACCGAACCGTTACTCCTAAGCCACCTTCGATTCGACGCTTCTCTAAACACTCCTACAGAGGAGAAGGATACATTTATGTCTATGAAACTTTACGTCGGCAATCTCTCGTTCCAGACTTCGAGCGACGATTTGCAGGAACTGTTCGCGCAGGCGGGCACGGTCGAATCAGCGTCGGTGGTCGAGGATCGCGAGACGGGACGTTCGCGCGGCTTCGGCTTCGTCGAAATGTCTACCGCGGAAGAGGGCGCGAAGGCCATCGAACAGTTCAACGGCAAGGACGTTAACGGTCGCAGCTTGAACGTCAACGAGGCCAAACCGCGCGAAGATCGCGGCGGGCGCGGCGGCGGCGGTGGTGGCGGCGGACGTGGCGGCTACGGCGGCGGTGGCGGTGGTAATCGCGGCGGCTACGGCGGCGGCGGTGGCGGCAACCGCTACTAACGAAACGCAACCAGGCGACCGGCGGGAGCGATATTAACGCTGCCGCCGGTCGCGTTGCGGTTAAATTGCATCAAACACTTGTAAGGAGAAAAATATTGGCTAAAGAAGATTTAGTTCCGGCGGAGGGCGTGGTAATTGATAAATTGCCGAACGCTTTTTTCAAAGTGAAACTCGACGGCGGCGAACACATGGTGCTCGCACAAATCGGCGGCAAAATGCGCAAAAATCACATACGCATATTGGCCGGCGACCGCGTGAGCGTCGAATTGTCGCCCTATGATTTGACCAGAGGCCGGATCACTTACAGGTACAAATAAAAGCGCGTGCGAACCCGTCCGCGCGGAAATCCAAAATTATGAACAGCAACGGCCAGACTACCGCCCCCTTCACCCTCTCCTTCGTCGGCGAAGGCGCGGCAACCCAGTTGGAGTTGTTGAATGCGACCGACCAACCGCTCAAATGTGTAGAGATTCTCACCATCTTTTTGAAAGATGAAGAAACTGCCAGTGCGCCTTCACGCGCGCACATCAGGTTTGAAGAGGTCAAGCACATCCAGCCTAGAGAGAAGGCCATAGTGCCGCACAAAACTTTGATTGACGGCAAGTTAGCCGACCCGACCGACAACCAGTTGGAACGGCTCAAAGTGAGCGCGGGCACGACCAAACCCTACGTGCTGGACATTTCGTGGGAAGACGCGGAAGGGAAGTCCCGCTTTCAAAGGATACCTGTCGGGCACTAAACCGGCTACAAACAAACACACCTCAAACAGCAGCCGCACAGTCGTCGCGGCTCCTGCCGTACCAAGCGCCTCACGGGCACTAGCTTGGCCGCAATTTTCGGATGATCCGTTTTCAGTCTAAATCTCGCGTTAGTAGATGGGACGATAATTGGAGACCCGCGCGAAATTTATCAGAGGATTAACTGACGACGGAGAAACAGAAAATGAGCACCAATATCAGAGTTATCAAACGAAACGAACGAAACGCGAAGAACGAGGCGGCGCAGCAGAATCGCGCAGCCGACAACCAGCAGACCGCGCGACAGGCCGCACGCGATTTCACCGGCCACGTCACGACGTGGATCAAGGAATTTCAGGGACGGCGCACGCCCGATCCCCGCCGCGCCTTCGCGAGTTTGTTCGCCGAACCGGCGACCTCGGCAAAATAATTTTCGCCCGAATCAAAAAATGAGAGCGACCCTGTCAAAAGTCGCTCTCACATCCCGCCTCGAATTTTCCTCGCACTAAAAGTTAAAAAAGACAGACCGGAGCGTGTCGCAAGGCGCCTCCCCCATCTCTCTCTTATTCCGGCGACGGCGTGGCAGTCGGCGCGGGAGTGGGACTAGGAGAGGGCGTCGGCGGCGGCGCGGGCATGCGTTCTCTCGTGAAGCGCGGCAACATCTCGTCGCGCATGGCGACATGATAGACGGCGGCGGCGACCACGATGGCAGCGATTTTCACGTCGTTCTCAACGATACGCTCGTAGGTGTCCAGATTCGTGTGCCACGTGTGCGAGCCGTATTCGATGGGGTCTTGAGTGAGTCCGATGCCGGGCAGTCCCGCCTCGTTGAAGGAGGTGCTGTCCGTCCCGCCCGTGCGCCTGCTCGTCGTGGCAATCGCGCCCATCACGCCCAGGTCCTCGAACGGCGCGAGCGCTTGCCTCAGCACTGTGGCCGTTTCCGGCGGGCCGAACACCGTCGCCCCGCGCACGCGCCCCGTCCCCGAATCGATGTTGAAATAGCCGTTGAACTTCGCGTATTCCGGCTTGGGATTTTCAAACGTGCCGAAGTGCTCCTTGACGTAAGCCTTCGAGCCGAGCAGTCCCTGCTCCTCGCCGCTCCAGAGCGCGACGCGGACGGTGCGGCGCGGTTTGAGGCCGAGCGTATTCAGGATGCGCGCGGCTTCGAGCATGATGGTGCAGCCGATGGCGTTGTCGGTCGCGCCCGTCGCCGCGTGCCACGAATCGAGGTGGCCGCCGAGCATCACGACCTCGTCCGCCTTGTCCGTGCCCGGTATCTCACCGATGACGTTGTAGGAGGTGCGCCCTTCCGGATAGTTGCGGTTGACGATATCGAACTCCAACTCGACCGGAGTGCCGTCGGCCAGTATGCGACTGATGCGCCCGTAATCTTCGTTGCGCATGACGACCGTGGGCACGACTTTCGACACGTCGAAGGTGCGATTGTTGAAGGCGCGAATCTGGCCGTGCTCGCGTCCGGCGTCGTTGATGCGTACGAGCACGCCGCTCGCCAGAAGGAATTGATCGAGTTGGTCGCTTATCTGTGCGCCGGTGAGAACGCGCTCGGGCGTCGGCGACGCTTGCGGCGAGGGCGAAGGTGAAGGCGAGGCGACAGGGAATGGCGGCTGCACGGGCGTAGGGGCGTTGGGGTCGAATTGATTGCGCGCCTCCGCGTCTTCGCGCCGCTTGTTCTGCGGGTTGAAAGTGACGGGCACGAATTGATGCTTGCCGACGAGCACGATCTTGCCGCGCACCTGTTCGCGTATGCCGTCGAAGAAGGCGGTCAGGCGCTCACGCGTCGGGCGTTCGGGCAGGACGAGTTGGAAGGCTTGCCCCTTGACCGCGCCGTTCGTGCCGGGAGTCCACGCGAGCGCCTCGCAGACGAGCGCGTCTTTGACGGGCGCAGTGATGTGCGCGGAGAGCCGTTCGTTGAGCCAGCCGGGGTGGCCGAAGTTCCACGGTTCGAGGTGCGCGTTTTTGAAGCCCCACGTCGTCATCTGCTTGACGGTCCAATCGGCGGCGGCCTTGTAGTTGGGCGACCCCGTAAGGCGCGGCCCGTAGAGGTCTGTCAGGACGTGCAGGGTGCGCATGGCCTCGGAACGCTCCATCCCTTCGCGGCGAATCTTCCAATAGACTTCCGCGTCAATGCGCTCTTGCGGCGCTCTTGCGGCGGCGGGCGTTTGCGCGGCGGGTGTTTGCGCGTTGGTGTTGTTGGTGGCGTTGAAAGGGCTAACGAACAGTGACACGAACAGGAGAAGCGCGGCGATCTTTCTCACGATCTGTTGACTCCTATGCTGGATTTGAATTGTGGACGGACGGACTCTTATAACACATTCGTGCGATCCGTTGGAGCTACAGTTCAGGCGATCACCAAAGACGTTCACCGCCGAGACGCAGAGCAAAGCCGCAGAGGGGCGCAGAGAAAACATTCAAATCTCTGCGCTAACTCTGCGACTTCTTTGCGTCTCTGCGGTGAAGGCTTTAACCGCTGGTCGCCTAACACGCATCTCGATATTGACGCCTCATAACGTTTAATTTACTCTTTTGCCGCGCGCCTTTGACGGAGTTCAGAACTCCCCGTCCGAAACTCTTTCGTTGGAATTAAAACTCCCGCAAGTAGTCCTATGAAAAAATCCATTCCCCTCTGCAAATATCTCTTCGCCGTCGCCCTCGTCGTTTCTCTCTACGGCTCGCCGCACGCCGCCCGCGCCTCAAATCAGGAACGCGGACCCGGCACGGGCGCGCAAGCCGGAGGCTACTACGCCCTCGTCATCGGCAACAACGCATACCAGTATATACAGCGTTTGAAGACCGCCGAGGCCGACGCGAAAGAGATCGACAGAGTCCTGCGCACGCAGTACGGCTTCCAGACCAAGCTCCTGCTGAACGCCACGCGCCAGCAGATCATCTCGGCCATCAACTCCTACCGCAGAGAACTGAGCGCGGACGCGAACCTGCTCATCTATTACGCCGGTCACGGCGTCAACGACAGCGAGATCGACAAGGCTTACTGGCTGCCAGTCGATGCGCGGCTCGACGACAACTCGAACTGGATCAGCGCCGACGACATCACGAGCAACATCAAAGGCGTTCCGGCCAAGCACGTCCTCATCGTCTCCGACAGTTGTTATTCGGGCACGCTGACGCGCGGGTTGGAAGCGAGTTTCCCTGCGCCTTCCGAGCGGCAGAGGTATTTGCAGAAGATGTGGGCGGGCAAGTCGCGTACGCTCATGGCGTCGGGCGGGAACGAACCCGTCGCGGACGGTGGCGGCGGCAACCATTCGATCTTCGCCAACGCCTTGCTACGCGGTTTGGCGCAGATGGAGCGCGACGAGTTCACGGCGGGCGAACTCTTCCGCGAGTTCGTCGCAGAGAGCGTCGGCGGGCGCGCCAACCAGACGCCCGAATACAACTCGCTGCGAAACTCCGGCCACGAGAACGGCGATTTCATCTTCAGCAAAGTCGGCGCGGCGAGAAGTACGACGACTGCGGGCGCTGCTGCTGCGGCGGCGACGACGCCGAGCGCGCCCGCGTCGTCCGTTGACCCCGCCGCCGTCGAGTTGAGCTTCTGGGAGTCGATCAAAAACAGTTCCGACCCGCAAGATTTCAGAGACTACCTTGACAGGTATCCGAACGGCACGTTCGCAAACCTCGCGCGCCGCCGCACCACGCCGCGAGGGAATTCTCCGACAGTGTCTAACCCTGCGGGCAACGCTCCTACAGGCAACGCGGCGACGGGCAACGAGCCGGCGGGCAACGCTGCAACGTCGAATACGAAGGATGAGCCGACGGAGGAACGCGGCGCGAAGGGCACCACGTTGCGCGGCGTGCGTGATTTTTATTTCTCGTTGCCGGAACGCTATCTGGATGTGCCCGCAAACGCGCGCGCCGGATTGCTCCAACGCGCCGACTCGATTGTTGACACCAGGAACGGCTACATCTCTCTGCGCAACGGCGCGTCCGACCGCTACGTCCTCGCCGTGTTCCGGCGCAGCGCCGACTCGTTCCTCGTCGGCCTCAACCATATACGCTCCGGCGCAAAGGGGCAGGCGAAACTCCTCTTCCTCCGCTACAAGGATGATCAGTGGAACGATGTCACAGACGAGGTGTTGCCCGCAGGTTTCGACCCGACTCTCAACTACGAATTGCCGCGCGTCGGCACGACCATCGCCGTCACGAATCGCGCGGGCGCGAAAGTTTACGATCTGGACTGGAGCGGGTCGAAGGGGCGTTTCCTCATCAACCGCGAACGCTAACCCGACACGAAAATTCGTAAGAACGCGAACTGCGCGTTGCACGTCGTCGCG
This sequence comes from Pyrinomonadaceae bacterium, assembly GCA_035296385.1. Taxonomy (GTDB): domain Bacteria; phylum Acidobacteriota; class Blastocatellia; order Pyrinomonadales; family Pyrinomonadaceae; genus JAIVJZ01. The sequence continues at coordinate 6,541 of DATHBB010000179.1, forward strand.
TACCGTTTCGTCTGCGGCGCGTAGGGCGGCGCGCTCCGTCTTTATTTGTTGAACCGCGCCGACGCCTGAGTCGTAGAGCTATTTATCGAGCGGGCGCAAGTTTCTCCCAATCCACAACTCAAACCACAGAGCGCCAAAACGTTTATCGAAAGGAATTTGATGAAAAGATTTCTCTGTCTCGTCGCGTCGGCCTTCGTCCTCGCCGGAGCCGTCGCGTCGTTCGCGCAGCAGCAACCGCAGCGACAGCCGCAGGTGACGGCCATCAAGGCCGGTAAACTCGTCGTGCCTGAGACGGGCGCGACGCTCACGAATCAAATAATTTTAGTTGAGGGCGCGCGCATCAAGGCCGTCGGCGCTGGACTCCAGATACCTGCGGGGGCGACCGTCGTTGATCTCTCCCGCTCGACCGTGCTGCCCGGCCTCTTCGATTGCCACACCCACATGGCCTTCCTCATCAACCGGCGCGGGCGCGAACGCGGCTCCCTGCACTTCTACGACCTGACGCACACCAACGCCGAACGCGCCATCCACGCCGTCGTCAACTCGCGCGACATGCTCGACGCTGGCTTTACGACCATCCGCGACATCGGCAACGACGGCAACTACATCTCGACCGATTTGCGACGCACGATTGAACAGGGACTCATCCCCGGCCCCACCGTCGTCAACTCCGGGCGCATCATCGCGCCCTTCGGCGGCCAGTATCAACTCCAACCCGAACGCCGCAACATCGGCGAGCCCGAATATTTCTACGCCGACACGCGCGACGAGATGCGCAAGGCCATACGCGAGAACATACACTTCGGCGCGCGCGTCATCAAAATCGTCGTTGACGATCAGCGATACATTTATTCGACGGAAGACATCAAGTTCATGGTGGACGAAGCGGCGGCGGCGGGCGTGAAACTCGCGGCGCACGCCGTCACGGAGCAGGGCGCGCGAAACGCGGCGGCGGCGGGTGTCGCCTCCATCGAACACGGCTTCAACATGTCGGACGAGGCTTTGGAACTCGCGAAGAAAAATAACGTCGTGCTCGTCAGCACCGACTTCACGGAAAAGGCGTGGCTGGCCTACGAACTACCGCCTGAGGTGGCGAAGCGTTTCTACGACCGCAGCGTTGATCGCCTGCGCCGCGCGCACAAAATCGGCGTCACCCTGGCCTTCGGCAGCGACCTCATCTTCTACGCGCCCGACGAGACGCGCGGCACCTGGACGATGTCTCTGATCGACGTGTTCGTCGCAGCCGGAATCCCGCCGAAAGATATTTTGACCGCGCTCGTCCCGAACGCGGCGCGCCTGCTCGGCGTGGAAAAGCAGCGCGGCGCGATCGGCGCGGGTCAGTTCGCGGACATCATCGCGACGCCCGACAATCCGCTCGATAACATTATGACGCTCAAGCAGGTCAACTTCGTGATGAAGAACGGCAAGGTCTTCAAGGGCGCAAAGTAGCGCGCGAAAAGGAGTGGGAAGCAAGATGAAGAGACAGACAAACAACTGCGCCTCGGCGCGTCGGCGTCGCGCGGCAAAACATGCGGCTTTCGTCGTCGCAACTCTCCTCGCGTTCGGACTCGCGCAGGCGGCGCGCGCGCAGGAAGACTGGGCGCAGTGGCGCGGCCCCGCGCGCGACGGCACGGTGCCCGCGAAGAACACGCCCGCGAGTTGGCCGAAGTCTTTCGCACGCGTCTGGCGCGCAGAGATCGGCGAGGGCTATTCGTCGCCCGTCATCGCGGACGGGCGCGCGTTTGTGCATAGCCGCCGCGACCCCGAAGAGATCGTGAGCGCCGTCGGCCTTGCGGACGGCAAAATTCTCTGGCAGCAGAAGTACGCCGCGCCGTTTCAGAAGAACCAGTACGCCGTGAAGATGGCGAAGGGGCCGAACGCGACGCCGCTCGCGGTGGGCAAGCGCCTCTTCACGGTCGGCACAACCGGCGTCGTCACGGCCTGGGACACTGCGACAGGTCGCCGCCTGTGGAGCAAGGATTTCTCGAAGACGGTTGACACGTCGAAGATGTTTTGCGGAACGGCGGCCTCGCCGCTCCTCTCCGGCGGCCTCGTCATCATACAGGTCGGCAGCGACGTTCACGGCGGGCAGATCATGGCGCTCGATCCGGCGACGGGCGACATGAAATGGGAATGGAAGGGCGCGGGGCCGGGCTACGCCTCGCCGGTCGTCTTCAAGGTCGCGGGCAGCGAACAGATCGCGACGATGACGAACAGTTCCGTCGTCGGCCTCGACGCGAAGACGGGCAAGGAACTCTGGTCTGTGCCGTTCGCGGACGAGTGGCACGAGAACATCGCAACGCCCGTCTGGACGGGCACACACCTCGTCGTCTCCGGCATACGACAGGCGACTCACGCTTACGCGCTCGCGCAGGCGGCAGGGAAGTGGCAGGCGACCGAAGCATGGAAGAACGCCGACGTGACGATGTACATGAGTTCGCCCGTCTACGGCGACGGCCTGCTCTACGGCCACTCCGTCAAACGCAAAGGCCAGTTCGTCGCGCTCGACGCCAGGACAGGCGCGGTGCGCTGGATCACGGAGGGGCGCGAGGGCGAACACGCCTCCGTGCTGCTCACGCCGCGCAACCTCATCTACCTGACTAACGGCGCAGACCTCATCGTCGCGCGCCGCGCCTCGCCCTCGTTCGAGGCCGAGCAACGTTACGACGTGGCCGACGCGGAGACCTACGCCGTGCCCGTGCTGCACGGCGCGGACATCTACGTGCGCGACGCCACGAGCCTCATGCGCCTCGCGCCCGCGAATTGATCAGATGACGCGACGCGTTAATGTCGGCGCTGTTTCTATTACAGAAGCCGCGCCGTACAATTAAGCGCGGCTAACAAAAGCACGTAACCACGAACACACACGAAGCGGCACGAAAGATGGCTGGTGTCGTTTCGTGTGTGTTCGTGGTTACGTGCTTTCACGCTCGAAGTTTTAAGTATCCGGTACAAGGGCGACGACGAGGATGATGAGGGCGACGAGCATTCCGACGCCGATGGCGAGCTGCACGTCTGTCGAAAGGTTGTTGCCGCGCACTTGCCCGACCTGCGAGTAAGGAACGGTCGTCGCTGCGCCCGTCTTCGCGTCAACCACGACGAAACTCTCCGCTCCGGCCTCGCCGACGTAGCCCTTCAACTTTCTACGATCCCGCAACTTCACCTCGATACGCGCCTGCGTGCCCGTGCCCAGCCTGCCGATGCCCGTACGCACTTTCTCTATAAAGCGCGCCTCTTTCTCTGCCTTCGGCGATGCGAAGACCGGACTCGCCCCCGCCGCATTTATCAACAGGGCAGCAAGCGCAAGCGACAGAACTTTCTTCAACATATTCTCTCCTCCCAAAAAAAGGATTGCCCTCAAACAGAAAGGCAACCCTTGCGCCACGCGAGCCGAACCCTGTTAAGTGACGCGTTAAGCGGAGGCAGAGAAATTTTTCAAACTAAGATACTGCGCCACCTGAAAGATAAACACGGCATAAGAGGAAAGACTAACTAACTTGCGGTCGGATCGAACGACTCGCCGGATTGCGTTGTGACGGAGGCGTTCAATCTTCTTTTCATAGTGATCGAATCGCCCTCTCGCACGCACACCTCAAAACCCAATCTTTGATACAGGCGCAAGGCCGGATTCCCCTCCGTCACGCTCAGGGAGATGTTTTCGTAAACGCCTTCTACGTCGCGAATGAGTTGAGCGAGCAACGCCGTCCCGATCCCTCTGCCGCGATATTCGGGCAGCACCGCCAGCCCCAGCTCCGGCGTGCGCTCGTCCAGATAACCGAACCCCTTTTCGTCGCCCGTCAAAAGGCGCAGCCACACCGCGCCGACACGTTGCCCGCCCTCTATCACGGCGACGAAGCCCGTATCACCGCTTCCGCGCCCCCAGTCTCTCACGTACTTCGCAATCTCCGGACGACCGACAACGCTTCGCTCGAAAGGAGCGTCGCCCTCGCGCACGTAGAGAGAGTGGTACAACATCTCCCACAGGAAAGACTGGTCCGGCGGCGTCAACCGGCGGATACTGTATCCTCCGTGCTCGTTCATCATCGGCGAAATCACGTAAGCAAACTCTTGACTTGCTTACCTCCGACTGATAGATGGAGGCCTCACATTTCCCCTCAGAGGAGGTTTCCCCCATGAGCAAACGTTTTGCTTGTCTGCTTCTACTTTTGGTCTGCCTTCCCCTCGCCGCTTGCAAGAAAGATGCAGAGATCAATACCACGCTCTCCGAACTCGACGCGTTCACGACGGAACTGGTGAAGAAAGTCGAGTCCGCGCCCAACCCGTCCGCTGGTGTGGACGACGCGCAGAAATTCTTCGACTCCCGCAAAGCCGACTTGACGACGAAGATGCAAAGTCTCAAAGGTATGCGCGGCTATCAGGTGAGCGAAGAGACCAGGCAGAAGCTGACGATGAGCATGCTCTCTAGCGCCCAACGCGTCGCCGGACTGCAAATCAAATACATCGGCGTCTCGATGCGCGACCCCGCGTTCAAAGGCAAACTCGACAAACTAACGAAAGACTTCCAGACGCCGTTCACCGCCTAAGCAGCGCGCCCGCATCGCTGCTCCGGCAATCTCAACTTAATCTCAAGAACTCTCTCAACAGGAGTCAGCCTTCCTAGAACGCCACCTCTCCGTTCAAGATCAACTTGGACACGTCGAACTCGAATCTCCCGCTTCCCATCGGATCATTTCTAAATATTTCCGGATCGAACAGGACGATCAACTTCTTACTCGAAGGCGTGAGCAGCGGCTCGCCCTTCTCGTTGAATCTGGGGAAGAAAAAGATCGCATCGCCCTCCTGAGACTTCGGAAGCTCGACATGCACCATCCGGCGACTTTCCCCGCGCTCGTTTCTAATCTGAATATATCCTTTGAGGGCATCGAGCGATAATCTCTTCAGCATCTCGGGTGAAGGGTTTAAGGTGACGACGTAATTTTTTTTGCAACCGGGGCATTCCAAAACCGCTTTCGCGTGATTGTCGAATGATAGTTTCTCCGCCGCGCTCAGGCTATCGTATTTCGATCTGATCTGCCGCAGGCGGACTATGGCCTGGCGAATGGGAAGCCCGGAGCGCAACTGTAGAGTGACGGCCTCCATACGCAGAGCGCCGGAACCCCCCGACGGCAGAGACGTGCTCATGCCCCCTTTCTGTAGGGTTTGCACCCACGGCGAGTCATTCAGGATACTTTGGACATCGGCCAGAGTCCATTGCTGATAGGGCGTCCGCTGCCACGCCTTCTGCGCCGACGCAGGCGTGCCGAGAGACGGCACTAAAATCACCAGCGCCGCTATGACGCTGACACGCGCAAAGTGCTTCATCGAACCTCCAATTCCTCGTAGTCCATTCGAGAGTAATTTCATTTCTCAACTCCTCTGAATTGCAAACACCTATCGCCCGACATCACACGCCGCGCACGCGCTGCCGGTAGCGACGAGCCTTGCGCATGAAATTAACGCCATTCGCGGTCGGGCGCATGCCGTCGTTAGCTTTCGTCGCTTGTCGTCATTCATCGAGTAAAGTTAACCGTAGGTATTCTTAAAACACCTCATCCCAGGGACGTGGTAAAAGATCACGCAGTTTCACCAACTTGGCGTTGCCGAGTAAGACTTCCGTGCGCTCTAAGTTGCTGCTGTCGAGTTGGTGCATAAACTCCCTGCAACGACCACACGGCGGAAGAATCGTCCCGTCTTCCAGAACCGCTACGATCTTCCTGATGCTCTGTTCGCCGTGCGTCACCATAGATGCGATTGCGCTGTGTTCGGCGCAGAACCCGATTCCGGCCACAACGTCAACATTGACACCCACATGGAGATTGCCCTTGCCGGTGAGCAGGGCGCAGCCCACGTCGCCGACAGAGAGTCCATGAGCAATCTTTCTGGGATTGACCACGGCTTGAGCTTTAAGAATTAACTCTTCATCAGTCATCGTTCTATTTCGTTTTCCCTAGAGCAGGAAAATAGTTGCTATTGGTTTCATCATAGCTCACTCACCGGACACCGAACGCCCACCATCACCCGCCGCGACGAATCTTTGAATTGTGAACGTCTCGCGCATGGAAGCAACACTATTTCGCGGTCGGCTGCATGGCGGGCGTTATGTGTCGCCGTGCGAACTTATTTACTCTTTTGGGGAACTTTGATTTCCTGAACATAAATACTCGACCTGGTTTTTGTGACAGCTAAAATTCTGTTGCCGTTCACTGCGAGTTGCGCACCCGGCGGAAAATCCTGACTCCATACCCCCTCCTCGCCACGCCAACAGGTTATCCCATCGTTCATCGGCTTAACTTCTCGCGCTTTCTCTCGATATATTTCATTGTCGTCAGTAACCAAACACATATCGCCGCCGTAATTCTGAGCCACGCCATAGGAAGCACTACCGTTGCGCGCATCTCTATGAAGTTTCTTGCCGTTAGCAGCATTCAGGATGAACATCACATTGTCGCCCGCCGTCCCGTAGATTAAACCCGTTGATTCGACAACCGAAAAATCGAAGATCGGCTGGGCCTCCTCATACTTCCACGCTACCTGATACCCGGCATCAAGCCTGTAAAGAGTATCTTCGAGGTTAATAAGCAGACCGCCCGTTTTCAGGGGAATGATCTTCGCCTCATTAATATAAGCGGGAAGATCGGCAGGAGGTGCCCATGAGCCATAATTCAATTTAAGCTTCGTACCATTGAATTTGGTGATGTATCTATCATCACTGAGCTTTGGAAACTCTTCCTCTGCGTCCTGAGTTTGTGTGGGGAAGCGCGTCGGGGTTAGTTCTTGAGCGGCGACCGCAGGACGAGAATTATCTTGAGTACGCGCGAGAGCCGACCGGTTGTGCCACGCCGAGCTAACAGCCATGCCGGAGATAAAAGAGGCGGCTGAGAAAAACAGTACGAGGCACATAGCTTTCATTTTCGTACTCTCCAACTTTTACATAAAAGAAGACACATAACGCACGGGCATCACCCGCCGCGACGAACCGTGATCAGCGCCAAGTCTTGCGGATGAAATCAATGCTATTCGCGGTCGGGTGCATGCCGTTGTTGGAGGCTCTTTGAATGTATCCTACAACCTCAGCTCGAACTCGATCTTCTGAAGCCGCCTTTACTTGTAGATCACCCGGAAACGCTCACAGACTAAAGGCATGTCGGGGTCAGCCTCGCGCCCAATCTTCGGCAATGTCCTTGAGAAGAAACGCCAGTGGGCGTCCCTCCAATAATCAAGGGAAAGGTCGCCCTCTCCCTCAGCTTTAGCGAAAGCATCACCGACTTCCTTGAACGGAAGGATTGTGACCTCCGCCGTTTCGATAACGCATAAGGGGATACCGCTCCCGTCAAGCACTACTTTATTCAAACCCACGTCCGGGAGCGGCCTGCCCTCAGCCTCCCACTCCCACAAAGCTGAACATGTGGCGGTCTTTATCCCGCTCGCGATCAAAGCTCCGAGGCTATCAGCGAGTTCGGGACTATCACCAAACTGCACAGTCACATACTGTTTGGGTCGCAACAACGAGTTGCCTGAAAGTGTAGCCAGGTAGTCTCGCCAGTAACGCTCTATCTTGTCGGCATCCATCGTTCAAATTTTAGCACCCGCATATTGACTCCAATGCTGTCCGAAATCATTTGTTCGCAATTCCGGTACTTCGCCGCGTCTTTGAGGACTTGAATCCAGAATCATTACGCCCCTTCCATCCGCCTCAATACGCACATCTTTGATAAGACCATAGTTACAGCAATCCCAATTCGGCAAATCTTTTTCAGCATCCCAAACAGACCAGGTAGAGCCGCCGTCTGTTGTGACGGCGAACATCCAACCCATAAAAACATATCCAAGCTGTTCGTTCACAAAGCGGACGTTCTCACGAGGGATTCTGCCGGGATCGTCATGCCGGAAGGTCATAATCTCGCGCCAACTGTTAGAGCCGGGCAGCGAGGACTGAAAGACATAGTAAGCGCCGGGGAGCCAGGCAATATTTTCAGCCCGGTTCTCGACCCGGACTTTGACACTCCCGTGCTGCGTTTCCCACGTTTCGATTACACCGCCAATCCAGGGCTTAGAGATACCTACGACTGCGACAATCAGAGCAATAAGGATAATAACAATCGGGATTATTCTTTTCATACGCAGCACTTCGCCAGACGCCTAACACCCGGCATCAGCGGCGCGCACAGAACTCGGATTATGAGAAGATTGTTAGAGGCGCGTCAGCTGCATGCCGTTGTCAGGTTGCGTGGTGGAAGTGAAGCCCTCTTACTACCTGTGCTTATGGCGAATCAGCGAACGAACCGTCCGTGTATTCAACTCGCGTAATGACCGTCACTACGTTGGCAATTTCATCCGACGATTTACCGGCGCCAGCCGTAGCTCTCACAACGCGTACAAACGGGACCGGCAGTCGCCGTGTCAGCTTTCGTCTCTCGGCTGGCTTGATCCGCTTGTCGGAGGTCACCTCGTACTTACGGATTAACTCTCCCGATTCGGGATTAACGAGCGATACCGACCAGAACACAGACTTAATGCTCTTGGTGCTCTGGTTATGGACGACGACCGAAGCCGGGAAAGTGCGGCCATTCGGACGCCACTTGGTTACCCTTGAAACTTCGTCCAGCTTCTGTCGGCGCTTGTGGAGTGTGACATCTTCCACGTTGTCCGGGACGGTACCACGCAACCCCTCTCGCTGTATGCCCCTCTGGGGATCGGACTGCGCGCGGGCAACCGACGCAACCAACAGCGTCAAAGTGAACACGGCCATGAGTATCTTCATGTAATCAATTCTCCTTCAACTACGAGTATAGCTTTCGGAAGGATCAATGTCCGAACATTAGACATTAGACGATCTTAGGTATTAACAGATCAATGTATACATTCCCCGTGCGTAAGCAACCTGACGCCCGGCATCAGCGGCGCGCATTCAACCTTATGTTGAGAAGGCCGCTATGCGCCGCGTCCGCTGCATGCCGTTGTTAGGCCGCCCTGCGAACTGCTTATCGTAAACGCCTCCGCTCCCCACGCCACTTGAGAAACCTATAAGTCACACACGAGTACATGACCACATTGGTAATAAGCGTTGCGACATCGATGTAACCGTTACTCAAGATGCGCTTCCATACAAGCTCAGGCCAAAACATTATCCAAGCAAACGGATGCCTCTCCAAGAGGGGGAGTTCTGAATCTCCACGGTCTGTCATGAAAATCAAAGCCAACAGCGCAATCGAAAACAGGATTCCACCCGCGACAGACTGCGACGCGCGCGTCATGTTTCGCTCTAAGGTTGGTGATTTGAACTTCAGCATATTCACACTCGTAGGCGGCCTAACGCCCGGCATCACCCGCCCGCAGATAACTGCTCAAGCATCCAACCTTGCGAATGACATCCACGCTGATGCGGGTCGGGTGCATGCCGATGTTAGGTTTCGCCCCCGGCGGCTACTTAAAACTCCCCTCTATGCCGAATACACCCGGAGAAGTTCTCACAACCTCCGTGCGCTTACCCTCTGCCCTCGCCGCCCTCTCCGCTTCCGGCGTGTACTCTACGAAACCGGCGTGTGCACTGTAGGCGTAGGGCCATACCCTCTCAAGCACGCGGATCAGGAACGGCAGGCGGGGCCAGACCATCAATACGCGCTTACCGGGCGGGATGGCCCGCAGGCTTTCCGGCGATGAGTCAAGGAGAACGTGCCGTAGCCTATAGGCTAGTAAGGCGCAGAGCTGATAATAAGCCTCGAAGGTGAGGAAGATGAAGAGTGCGCGGGGCAGCCACCAAGGGCGGCCTCGCACCTGCAACTTCAGCCACTCGACCCGACTAGCCATCTTCACCTCACTTGAGAAAGAAACCTAACGCATATTCTACCGCACAAGCGGCATAACTGCGCTTGCGCGGCGTGAAAAGCCGACAGGTGCGACCTAACTCCGTGGGAGTGCGGCGAAAGCCGATTCGTGTGGCGGAGTAAGCTAACTGTGGTCGGTTAGGCCGCAGCGCCGGGGCTTAGTCGCGCTTTCACACGCGCTCGACGAGCAGGGCGAGGCCGAGGCCGCCGCTGACGCAGAGTGTGGCGAGGCCGAGGCGGGCGCGGCGTTTTTGCATCTCGTGGAGGAGCGTGGTGGTGATGCGCACACCCGTGCATCCGATGGGGTGGCCGAGGGCGATTGCGCCGCCGTTGACGTTGAGGCGCGCGGCATCGAAATTGAGTTCGCGGTCGCAGGCGATGACTTGCGCGGCGAAGGCTTCGTTGAGTTCGACGAGGTCAATATCGGCGAGCGTCAGGTTTTGCCTTGCGAGCAGGGCGCGTATGGCGGGCACGGGGCCGATACCCATGACTTCGGGCGCGACTCCGGCGATTTCGTAATCAAGTATGCGCGCCAGAGGTTCGACGCCGCCTTTCGTCGCCTTTAACGCCTCTTCGCCCATGACGACGACGGCGGATGCGCCGTCGGTGATGCCGGAAGAGTTGCCCGCCGTGACCGTGCCGTCTTTGGAGAAGACGGGCGCGAGCTTGCGTAAGGTTTCGAGCGAAGTGTCCGCGCGCGGGTGTTCGTCGCGTGAGAACGAGACGCTCTCGCCGCGACGGCCTTTGAGTTCGACGGGCGTGAGTTCCGAGTCGAAGCGTCCCGAGTCGATGGCGGCGGCGGCACGCTCTTGCGAGCGCAGGGCGAAGGCGTCCTGCTCGTCGCGCGTGATCTCATACCGGCGCGCGAGGTTCTCCGCCGTCTCGCCCATGATGAGGCCGGAGAGCGGGTCGAGAAAGCCGTCGCGGTACATCCCGTCCACGAGTTCGACGTTGCCCATCTTCGTGCCCCAGCGCGCGCCCTCCGCGAAGTAGGGCACGCGCGACATATTCTCCACGCCGCCCGCGAGCACCGCGCGCGCGCGCCCGAGCATCACTTCCTGCGCGGCGAGGATGATCGCTTTTAACCCCGACCCGCACGCCTGATTGACCGTGAACGCGGGCACACTGTCGGGCGCGCCCGCGCGATAACCGATCTGGCGCGCGAGGTTTGGCCCCGTGCCCGCCTGCCGCGCTGCGCCCCAGATGACTTCCTGAATCGCGTCGGGTTCGAGTCCCGCGCGGCGCAAAGATTCCTTCGCGACCGTCGCGCCCAACTCCGCCGCCGTCACACCGGCCAGCGCGCCGCCGAAACGACCGATGGGCGTTCGCACCGCCCCGACGAGATAAATGTCTTTCATTGCCACACTCTCTGAATTAAGATTCGCACACAGATGACGAGATAATAACTTGTCCTCGAAGAAGACCAAAACGACGCGCTAACACCGAAACCCACCGAGACCTTCTTCGCGTCCCCAATGCCTCCGGCGTGAGAATAAATTTCTCGCCCGAGGCGCAAAGAAGGAACTGCCGGTCAGAACCTCCTGCTGCAAGCGTACGGGTTAAAGAATTGCGGAATGAAGAGACGAATGATCCATCGGTTCATTGATTCAATGAAGAAATGAACCGATGAACCGATGATTCAATTCTTTAATTCGCAATCTACTATCCGCAACCGGCACTCCCGCACGCTCGCGGCAGGAAGGTTCAGACGTAGCCCCTGTCAGCGGTCACACTCAATCGCCAAACGCCATAGTTGATGAAAGTCCTCACGAATCCTGACGAGAGGGAAGACGCGCGCCGTCGTCTCGTGGAACTGCTCGACAGCCGCATTGAGTGGTTTTGCGCGGAGGCGCGGGAGAGCGCGCGTGTCTCGCTCGGCAGGGGCGAGTGGGAGATCGAGACGGCGCACGGCGCGCTCCGTTTCTCTTACCGGACGGAGCGCGGCGCGGAGCGCGTGTGGCGCGTGGAGGGTTGGGAGTGGACGGGCGAACGTTTGCGCCTGAGCGCGACGCGGCGGATGGGCGCGGAGCGCGCGTTGTTGGAACTCGTGCCGCGCGCCTCCGTGCGCGAAGGAGTCGAAGCGCTCGCAGCGGCCAGACGCGCGGCGTGCGAGCGTCTGGCCGCGTTAGTGTGCGAGGCGACGCCGAACGCGCATGTCGAGCGCGCGACCTTGAGCGCGGGCGCGCGTCGTTCGGAGCCGGGGCGTTACGCGCGCATCTATTTGCGTGTGAGGCGCGAGCGTGTCGCTGTAACGGGCGCGGTCGTCGCGCTCGGCGCGCATGAAGTGGACGCTTTTCTGGCGTCGGCTTTGATGTGGTGGGTGCGGGCAGGCGAGAGACGAAAGCGCGACTTTGCGCGGAAACTCTGGCTCGTCGTCGCGCACGAATTGAGGGACGAGACCGCCGAACATCTGGCGTTGCTCAAAGAAGAGGTGCGGCGCGAGATAACTCTGTATGAGACGGACGAGGGGTGGCAAACGCTGTCGCCCGTCGCGCTGCCCACGCTAGCAGAAAGTTTCAAGGACGCGACGCGCTTTCGTCGTCCGCCGCACGTGGAGTTGTCTGCGTCGGCTTCGCGCATCGTCGCGCTCGCGCCGGAAGCGATTGACGCGGTGCGTGCGCGACACGGCGAGACGCTGCGTTTTCACGGGCTGCCATTCGTGCGCGTGCGAAGTCTGCTCGGGCGCGAACGCGTGTGGTTCGGGGCGGCGCGGCGCGCGCCACGCGTCCTGCTCGACGACGGTAACTGGCCGCAACTCTTGAAACTCGTCGAAGACCTGCGCGAGCACCGCCGCGCGGAAGCCACAGATCATCGCCATGCCTTCTACGCGTCCGCGCCCGAAGCGTGGCTCGAATCGCTGCTGCGCCGCGACATCACGCGTCTCGATCCGGGCCTGCGCCTCGCGCCGCTCTACGCGCAGTTTCGCACCTCCATGCACGGGCGAAACGCCGCGGGCGCGCGTCCCGTCGATCTGCTCGCGCTGAGGCGCGACGGGCGGCTCGTCGTCATCGAACTGAAAGTTTCGGAAGACGCCGCGCTCCCGCTGCAAGGCGCGGACTACTGGCGGCGCATCTCCACTTACCAGCGCGCCGGTCACATCCGTCGCGCGCGTCTTTTCGGCGACGCGGAGATTTCGGATGAAGCGCCACTCGTCTATCTCGTCGCGCCGCTGCTGCGCTTTCATCGCTCGTTCGCGCTGCTGGCGCGCTGCGTCTCGCCGGAAATTGAAATGTATCGCTTCGACATCAACGAGGACTGGCGCGCGGGCGTGCGCGTCGTGCGGCGTTGTGACTTAACGTAATTAGTTGCCGTTTACGCGACTAATTAATCCAAGTTGCTAGTTAGGGCGTTGCGAGTTCTTTGAGAAGCAAAGGAAAATCCCCTCCACTTCGTCGCCAAACGAAAGTAGGAGGGGAGCGGTGATCGATCACACGACCGTAATTTATTGCATTGTCGATGATTTGCT
>DATHBB010000180.1:0-47067 GCA_035296385.1 Pyrinomonadaceae bacterium
AGTTCGTCAACTTTGCCGATGTAGGTATTCGTTAGTTTCTGCACCTCTTCCAGCCCGTCGCGCTCGTTGTCTTCGGAGATCGTTTTGTCCTTGAGCATCTTCTTCAAGCGCTCGTTCGAGTCGCGCCGGATGTTGCGGATCGCCGTGCGGTGTTCCTCCGCGAGTTCGTGCACCTGCTTCGCAAGCTGCTTGCGCCGCTCCTCCGTCAAAGCCGGAATCGGCACGCGCACCATCTTGCCGTCGTTCGACGGGTTCAGGCCGAGGTCGGCAGTGCGTATGGCCTTCTCAATCGCGCCGACCTGCGACGCGTCCCACGGCTGCACGGCCAGCATCTGCGGATCGGGCACGCTGATCGAGGCCATCTGGTTGAGCGGCGTCGGCGTGCCGTAGTAATCAACCATTACGGGATCGAGCAGCGTCACCACCGCGCGCCCCGTCCTCACGCTCGACAGCCTCCGGCGCAAATCTTCAATTGACGCTTCCATACGCGGGCGCGTCTCTTTAATCACATCTTTCTCGCTCATTCTTTTCTCCAAGTAACAGGTGACAGGATAAAGACAAGGCTTTTGGTTTTCAACTTGTCACCTGTCACTTGTCACCTGTCACTCCGATTGGTTTTTCCATGCAGACCTTCGTGCCGACGCCCGCTTCGCCCATGACGACCCGCATGATGTTGCCGGAGTTGCGCATGTTGAAGACGACGATGGGCAAACGGTTGTCCATGCACAAAGAGATGGCCGACGCGTCCATCACCTGAAGGCGCTGCTCTAAAACTTCCTGATACGTGATGCAATCGTAGCGCACAGCCGTCGCGTCCTTCATCGGGTCGGCGTTGTAAATGCCTTCCACTTTCGTCGCCTTGAGGATCACTTCGGCCTTGATTTCGAGCGCGCGCAGTGCCGCCGCCGAGTCGGTCGTGAAATAAGGGTTGCCCGTGCCGCCCGCGAAGATGACGACGCGCCGCTTCTCCAGATGACGTATGGCGCGGCGGCGTATGAACGGCTCGGCCACTTCCGGAATGTTGAGCGCCGAGAGTATGCGCGTATGCACGCCCGTCGTCTCCAGCGCGTCTTGCAGGACGCACGCGTTCATCACGGTGGCGAGCATGCCGATGTAGTCCGCGCTCGAACGATCCATGTTGCCCGCGCTCTTCGAGACGCCGCGAAAGATGTTGCCGCCGCCGACGACAATCGCCACCTCGACGCCCTTGTCGTGCACGGCCTTGACCTCTTCGGCCACCCCGCGCGCCACGTCAACGTCAACGCCGTACTCGCGCGTGCCCATCAAAGCCTCGCCGGAGATTTTCAGAAGTATCCGGCGAAACGCGGGGGCGGCGGGCTGTTCGGCGATTTGTGTCTCGACTTTACTCATCATTCTTTGATCGCGGAATAGAAACGCAGGAGTCGGAACCCGGAAGTCAGAACGAATCGGCCCTACATGCTGATTCCTGTATTCCGACTCCCGGATTCTGTTCTTTCATTACGCATTCGCTCAGTTTCCCGCGAGCGCGGCCACTTCGTTGCCGAAGTCTTCGTCGCGCTTGGCAAGTCCCTCGCCCATCTTATAACGCGCGAAACGGCGGACGGTAATGCGCTCGCCCGTCTTCGACACTTTTTCCGTGAGCAAATCGCCGACGGTCTTCGCGGGGTCTTTGACGAACGGCTGGTCGAGCAGGACCGCTTCCTCGTAGAACTTGTTAATGCGGCCTTCGACGATCTTGTCGATCACGGCGTCGGGCTTGCTGGCGTTCTTCGGATCGTTTTTGGCCTGCGCGCGCGCGATCTCGCGCTCCTTGTCGAGGTCGCCCGCCGGAACTTCCTCGCGCGAAACGTAGCGCGGCTCAGCCGCCGCCACGTGCATGGCGATGTCTTTGATGAGCGACTGAAACTCTTCCGTGCGCGCGACGAAATCGGTCTCGCAGTTGACCTCTACGAGTACGCCGACCTTGCCGCCCATATGTATGTAAGAGCCGACCGCGCCCTCAGCCGCGACGCGCCCCTCCTTCTTCTTCGCCGACGCGAGGCCGCGCTTGCGCAGCAACTCAATCGCCTGCTCCTCGTTGCCCTGCGCTTCCGTCAGCGCGTTCTTGCACTCCATCATCCCTGCGCCCGTCTTCTCGCGCAACGACTTCACACTCGACGCTGTAATCTCTGCCATGATTGCTCTCCTCGAAAAATACTGTCCGTCGTCAGTTGTCAGTAGTCCGTTGTTTGTTCGTGCTTATACAGCTTGGCTGCTAAAGATAAGCGTTAGGTCGTTCAGCACATGCAACTGACGACGGACAACTGACAACTATCTAAAGTAAAGCGCAGCCCGGCGGTTTCTTGTCCGCTTGTGGAGGCTGCGCTCGCCGAAAAATCGAATCTTGAACTGTTGGGGAATTTACTTCGCGACGCCGACCGACTCCGCGCCCTTCTCCTGTTCGGCAGACGACTGGCCGCGCACCGCGCTCTCGTCCGAGACGCCTTCGCCGCCCGTCGCACCGCGCACCGGCGCGCCCGTGCCTTCCAACGCATGATCGCCGACGCTGTCGGGCTGTTGACCCGTGCGTCCGAAGCCGATATTGCCGGGAACGGACACTTGCGTCTCTGTGGACGGCGCGCTAGCAGTCATGTCCGTGAAGTTTTGCGCTTCGCGCCCGGGATCGCGCGCCGTCGTCACGGAAGAAGTGCCGTCGCCGCTCGCGCTCAGGGAATTTCTCGTGCCCGTGTCCGTCGCTGCTGTAGCAGTGCCGCCGCTCGTCGCGGCTGACGCGACCACGTCAACTTCCGCGCCGTCTTCGTCCGCGCCCTTCGCGCGCATCTCCTGTCCTTCGACCACCGCATCGGCGATGCGCGAGGCGAAGAGACGCACGGCGCGAAGCGCGTCGTCGTTGCCGGGGATGACGTAATCTATGCCTTCGGGCGAGCAGTTCGTGTCAACGACGGCGATGACGGGGATGCCGAGGCGGTTCGCTTCCTGCACGGCAATCTCTTCCTTGCGCACGTCTATGATGAAGAGTGCGTCGGGCAGACGCGTCATGTTCTTGATGCCTGACAAGTTCTTTTCCAGAGTCTCGCGCTCGCGGTCGAGTTTGATGCGCTCCTTCTTGGTGAGCATCTCGTAGCGCCCGTCGGTTTGCATCGCTTCGAGGTCGCGCAGGCGTTTGATGGACTTCTGCACGGTCTGGAAGTTGGTGAGAAGGCCGCCGAGCCAGCGTTGATTGATGTAATACTGGTTGGCGCGCGAGGCTTCTTCGCGAATGGCATCCTGCGCCTGTCGCTTCGTGCCGACGAAGAGGATGGTGCGCCCGCGATCTTCCGAAGCCATGTTGGTGACAAACCCGATGGCCTCGCGGAACATTTTCTGTGTCTTTTGCAGATCGATAATGTTAATGCCGTTGCGCTCGCCGAAAATGTATTCCTTCATCTTCGGATTCCAACGCCTGACCTGGTGGCCGAAATGTACGCCGGCCTCCAGGAGTTCTTTCATCGTAACCGTGACTGCCAAAAGTGAGCCTCCTTAGCTGTGATTGGTTTAATGTACTCGCCGCGCCCGTTCCCGCGTCTCTCGCAAAAGCGGAGAGCAACCAACCCGGACGACGACAATGGATTGACGACAGTGACAAGTGACAAGTGACGAGTGACAAGTTAGAACAAGATTTTATCTCGTCACCTGTCACTCGTCACTTGTCACTGATTTCAATTATCTCTTCGAGAACTGGAAGCGCTTGCGTGCGCCCTTCTGCCCGTACTTCTTGCGTTCCTTGATGCGCGGGTCGCGTGTGACGAGTCCGGCCTGCTTCAAGGCGGGGCGCAAGTCGGAGTTGAACACCATCAGCGCGCGCGTGATGCCGTGGCGAATCGCTCCGGCCTGTCCGGCGGGGCCGCCGCCGTCCACGTTGACGAGGATGTCGAACTTCGACACCGTTTCGGTCAACTGCAAGGGCTGGCGAATCACCATCCGCAACGCCTGATTCGGAAAATATTGATCGAAGTTCTTCTTGTTGACCTGAATCTCGCCCGTGCCGGGGCGCAGGTAGACGCGCGCCGTAGAGGTCTTGCGCCGTCCCGTTCCGTAATACTGAATATCAGCCACGATGTTTCGTCCTTAAGAATCCGTAGAGGTGTGGTTACTGCTGCTGCTGTTGCCCCGCGCGCGGATCGAGCGCGAGCGGTTCGGGTTTTTGCGCCGTGTGCCGGTGGTTGGCGTCCGCATAGACTTTCAGCTTCTTGCCCATCGCGCGCCCGAGTTTGTTCTTCGGGAGCATCCCGCGCACGGCGAGTTCGATGACGCGCTCGGGGTGCTTGGCGAATTGATCCTTGACGGAGATTTCGCGCAGGCCGCCCGGGTAAAGCGTGTGGTGGCGATACATTTTCTGCTCGGCCTTCGAGCCTTTGAAGACGGCCTGCCGCGCGTTGATCACGATGACGTGATCGCCCATGTCCATGAAGGGCGTCCACTGCGGGTTGTTCTTGCCGGAGAGCACGCGCGCCACTTCGGTCGCGAGCCGCCCGACCGTCTGCCCCGCCGCATCGACGACGTACCATTTGCGTTTTTCTGCGAGACCCTGCCCGCTCGGAAAGTATGTTGACATAGATAACTCTCTCGGAAAATAGCGTCTTAAACGCGAACGAGTAGAATACTTAACGGGGCGGAAAATTGTCAAGCCGCAGGCGGCGCTTAAGTGCGTGAGGCGGGGCGATTTGGGGCGACTTTTGGCGCGACAAGGGCGGGGAAGTCGTGTATCATGCAGCCCATCTTTTCCTCGCGGTCATTCAGGCAACATCCGGCGCAATTGAGAAAGACGCGCCTTTTCACAAAATAAGGAGAAACGTTATGCGAAGAGTAAAAACTATCGTAGCTGCGTTGTGCCTGCTCGGGATGATGGCCGTCGCCGCGCAGGCGCAGGACACCAACACTTCAACGACCACAACGGCGGCGTCTGCGACGCAGAAGTCGCTCTACGAACGTCTCGGCGGGCTTGACGCGATCAAAGCCGTCGTCGGCGAGTTCGCGGCGCGCGTGCTGGCGGACGAGCGCGTCAACAAGAAGTTCGCCAAGACCGACGCCGCGCGTCTGACTCACTACCTCGTCGAGCAGGTCTGCGCGGCGACGGGCGGCCCGTGCCGCTACACGGGCAACAGCATGAAGAAGGCGCACAAGAACATGAAGGTGACGGAGGGCGAGTTCACCGCGCTCGTTGAGGATTTGGTGAAGGCGCTCGACAAGTTCAACGTGCCGGAAACGGAGAAGAACGAACTGCTCGGCGCGCTCGCCAAGATGAAGGGCGACATCGTCGAAGTCTCCGGCAACGCGACGGGCACGCCGCTCCCTCCCAACTTCAAACCCGCCAAGCCGCTCCCCGCCGCGAAAATTAAAGCCGGCCCAGCCCCGGCTACGGGCAAGAAGATGTAAAGCCAGGCCTTTTGCGGTCTCTTCCTGCGCCGCAAAGCAACGCGTCCAACGGGCGGCGGCGCGGCAAAGCAGGCACATACGAAAGAGGCTCTCAGGTGCGATACCTGAGAGCCTCTTTTATCGTCATTAAATCAAAACTCGCTTAGGGCTTGTCGGTCGCCTGCGGGTTCGGGTTGTCGGTGGAGCGTTTGAGTTTGGGCGCTTCCTGCTTCTGTTCCTTTTGATCGCCCGTTGTTCCGGTCGAAGGGTCGGGCGCGGGCGAGCGGCGCTTGAGCGTGGGGCGGCGCGAGCCGGTGCCGTCGTCGCCGCCTGCGATGTCGCCTGCGGTCGAAGCCTTCGCGTTCGACAGACGAAGCAAACGTCCCTTGACGCGCTGGAATTCCGATGTGCTCAAGACGTACTCCTCGCGTTCGGGGAAACGCCCGACCAGCACGCGCGAGGCTTCCAGACGCTCGATTGACTGTGGGTGCGAAGCGAAAGTCTTGGCGAAAAAGCCGGGCTTCTTCTTGTTCTTCGAGGCGAGTTTTTCAAACATCGTCGCCATCGCGCCCGGATCGTAACCGGCGGCGTAGAGATACTGCGTGCCGAGTTTGTCGGCTTCCGATTCGGCGCTGCGGCTGAACTTCGAGAAGAGCGCGGCGAGGCCAAGCCCTGCCGTGTTCTGATAGACGAGGCCGGGTATGCCGCCGAGGAAGATGGAACCTGCCATCGCCAAACCCTGCCAGAGATTCGCCTTGGCGATATTCTCCATGGCGTGGCGCGCGGCGACGTGCGCGATCTCGTGCGCCATCACGCCTGCGATCTCCGCTTCGTTGTCGGCGGCGAGGAGCAAGCCCTTGTTGACGTAGAAGAAGCCGCCCGGAAGTGCGAAGGCGTTGACTTCGTCTGCGTCGATGACTTTGATGGTGAAGGGAATCTTCGCGTCCGAGTGGAGCACGACGTTTTGGCCGACGCGGTTGACGTATTCCGTGATGACGGGATCGTCTATGAACTTCGCCTGCCGGTCAACTTCCGCCGCGAGTTCGCGCCCCATCGCGACTTCTTTCTCAATCGAACCGCTCATCGAGGCGATGAAGCCGCCGTTGATCTTGCGTTTGCCGATCTGGTTGGGGTCTTCGTCGGTCGAGAGCGGCTTGCCCTTGCTGGACTCCGCCTTCTTCCTGGCTGCTATTGCGGCGGCGGCCTCCGCGGCGTCTTCTTTGTCCTGCTTCGCGGAGGCCTCTCTGGCCTTCTGTTCGGCCTCGGCTTTCTCGCTCTTGGAAGCCTGTTTCTGCGCGAAAGTGACGGACGCGCCACCGGCGAGTATCGCCCAGACGAGCGCGAGAGCCGTGATGCTGCGTGAGATTTGGTTGAACATGGCGGAAAATCTCCAGAATTTCAATCGAACAATTGTGGCCGCCGGGGAGAAGTGCTCACCCTATCCGTCGGGCCGAAGTCGCTGCCGTAACAGGTCGCGACGTTAAATTTTCATCTGCGTTTTGGGTCGCGCCAGCCGCGAAGGCCGCCTCGCGCGCTCGCAAACTCTGGGGATGAAGCCGGCGGTGGCGTAAAAGCGCGTGACTCTTTGATGCACGCAAATGCAAAAGTGGTTGCGCCGGAGGCACGGAGGCGAAAGCGTCTCTCTCGCCGCGCCCCGCGCACGTGAAATCTTTCGGGTGCGCGCAAAGTTCCTGTGTCGCTGCTGCTCGGCGCATTATAGCAGCGCGCGGGGGAAAATGTAGAGTTTGTGTCACGCCGCGCGCCGGTAAAAGTATATTGATTGCGCCGGTTCGCGCGCGCGTGGTACAGTCGAAAGTGCCTCCCGCGAGCGTGGCCGCGTCGCGGATTTCCCTTCACAGCGATATTTCTTCCTACTTCTACCAGCGGATGAAACGTACTCAGGATAAGATCAAGGACTTGGTTGAACCGCAGGAGTTCGACGACGTAAGGGACTTTGCCGCCAACCCCGCACGCGCGCTCGCCGCCTACCGCTTCACCGACGCCACCTCCGACCTGCTCGCGCGCTGGCTCGACGCGCTCGCAGACCTCCCGCGCGGGCACGGCGCGGCGCACGCGCTCGCAGGCATGCGCGGCGTCGGCAAAAGCCACACGCTCGCCACCTTCGGCGCGCTCGTCTCCGCCGCCGAACACCACCACGCGCAAATCACGGACGCGCACGTCGCCGCGAGCGCGCGGCGTCTCGGCGCACGCCGGCACCTCCTCGTACGCGTCGCACGCGGCACGCGCCCGACGCTGCGCGACGAACTCGTCGAGGCGTTCGTCACGGCCTTCGGCGGGAGCGCATCCGATTGGACGGGCGACCCCGCCGCGTGGCTCGCGCACGCCGCCGAGCGCGCACGCACGAACGGCACGCTCGTCATCCTCGTCGATACGGCCTTCGGGCGCGAGTCGCGCGTCAAACGCGACGACGGGCCGCTCCTGAGCGAACTGGCCGTCGCCGCCCGCGACGCGAACGCCTTCGTCGCGCTCGCGCTCGACGACGACATCGCGGGCGCGGAAGGCGTCAACGTCGCGCTCGCCCGCACCTTCCGCATAGACTACCTCGAACCAGAACACCTCTATCACGTCGCCAACATGTACGTGCTGCGCAAGCACGCTCCGGCGCGCGATGCGCTCCACGAAATTTATCTCACGCTGCGCCAGACGGTGCCGAATTTCAACTGGAGCGAGCCGCGCTTCGCCGCGCTCTATCCCGTCCACCCGCTCGTCGCGGACACGTCTTCGTCCGTGCGTCTCTACGCTCCGGCCTTCGCCTTCCTGCCCTTCGCCGCCGCCGCCGCGCGCAACGCCGTCAACCGCCCCGCGCTCTCGCTCATCTTGCTTGATGAAGTTTTCGACCACAGCGAAGACTCTCTGCGTCGCTCCGACGACTTGAAAGACGCCTTCCGCGTCTACGACGAACTGGCGACGCGCGCCGTCTCGCAGTTTCCGGCGATGCAACGCCTGCACGTGCGGCTCGTCCTGAAAAGCCTCTTCGTACTCTCGCTCGACGGGCGCGGCGCGACCGCGCGCGACCTCTGCGCCGCGCTCCTTTTTCAAGACGAGCACTCGCAGCAGGCGGCCATCGAGCGCGTCGAAGAGATGTTGAAGCGTCTGTGCGAACTCGCGCCGCAGGCGTCGTGCGGCCTCACGACGCAGGCGGACGGCGAAGAGACGCGCTATCGTTTTCAGGTCAGCGCGGCTGCCGACTTCGACGCCGCACTCGCCGCCGCCAGCGAGTCGGACGCGATTGACGCGGCGGCCATCAACGCGCTGCTCCGCACGCTCCCGCGCGCGCGTTTTGAAGACTGGCCTTTCCCGGACGGCGACACTCAAACGCACGACGACAACAACAACGACGAAAACGACAACGCAGACTTTCAAATTACGTGGCGCGGCACATCTCGCGCCGGTCGCCTCACACGACGTACGACGCCCGACGTAGCAGTCGCGCCACGCGCGACGGGCGACGACGCGCACACGCGTGCGGAGTGCGACGGATACGATTGGGAACTGCTCGTGCTCGACGCGGGCGACACAGCCGAAAGCGTTCTCGCCGCCGCCACGCGTCGCAACGAAGCCGACGCGACGAACGCGCACGCGAACGCTGACGCAAGCGCGCCGGTCAACGTCATCTGGCAGCCCGTCGAATGTTCTGCCGAAGAGTTGAGCGTGCTCCGTCGTCTCGTCGCGCTTCGCACCGACCCCGCGCTCGCGGAGTTTGGCGAGACGGCGCTCGCCGCCGCCAACTCGCTCGCCGCGCAGGCCGAGCGCATCTGGTCGCGCCTCTACGTTGACGAGGGCGCGCTCTACATCAACGGCGAGCGCGCCGCCTTCACGGACGAAGCGCGCGCCGCGCAAATTCTCGCGCACGCGCTCGCCTCTGCGCTCGCGCCGCGCTTCGACGCGCGCTTCCCACAGCACCCCGAATTCGTTTCGACGCCGACCGAACTCGAAATCGCGCGACTTGTTGACAACCTCTTCGGCGGCAGCAACGTCGCCGACGCGGACGTGCAACAACTCGCAGCCTTCTACGCCGTCCCGCTCGGCCTCGCCACGCCGCGCGGCGACATCTACATCCCCGAGACGGGCGACGCCGTGCTCACGCAACCGTGGGTGCGCGAAGTGCTCGCGCTGGTTGACCGTGCCGGAAGCCGCGTCGTGCCGCTCGGCGACGTGCATCGAGTTCTCAACGGCGCGCCTTACGGCTTGCCGCGACAGACTCAATATCTCGTGCTCGCCGCGCTCGTCGCGGAGCGTCGCATCGAACTCGCCACCGAAGGCGACGACCGCATCAGTCGCCGCACGCTCGGTTCTTCTATCAAGTGGGACGAGGTGGCCGGAGTCTGCCGCGCCGCGCAGATTCATCACAACGCGGAGGAACTGACGAACTGGGCGCGTTTGTTGACAGGCGATCCGTCGCTTCGTTCAATCGCCGAAGCCGACGCGCGCGAAGGCGTGCGCGCCGCGCTCTCCGCGTGGCTCGCCGAGTGGCGCGCCGAGACGGTCTTGCGCGAGTTTGATGCGCTGCCCGACGCCGGACTCACCACGCGCGCGTGGGACTTGGCCGCCTCCGTGCGCCGCACGTTCGGCGCGGCAGCCGACGCCGTCGCCGACGCGCTCGCCGGAAACCTTTCGCTCGAAGAAGGCTTGCAACGCGTCGCGGACATATTCGGCGGCGCGCCCGAACAACTCGCGCGCCGCACCGAACAACTCGACGCGCTCAGCACCTACGTCGCCGGAATCACTCGCCGCGAGAGCGTGCGCGCCTACCTCTCAGCCGCCGAACTCACGGCGCTCGAAGAGATCGAGAGCGCGCGCCGCGAACTCCTACTCATCGCCGACGACCCGCACAGCCTCTTCGACGCCGCACGCACCGAACGCTTTGAACTGCTCTGGCAGGAATTTCAAGCACACTACGCACAGCACTACGCGGACGTGCACGCGCGCGCGGTCGGCGCGGCGCGCGACCTGACAGACCTCGACGAATTCTTGCGCGGCGCGGAGTGGCGCGACTTCGAGGCGCTCGCCGGACTTCCGTTCGTCGCGCCGCAGTTGTGGGAAGAGGCCGCCGCGCTCGTCGCCGAAGTGCGAAACGTGGAGTGTGATCTTCCGGTCGCGCAAATGCTCGCGCGCCACCCGCGCTGCGCCTGCTCGTTTCGACTCGCGCGCGCCGACGAGTTTCTCGAAGCCGCGACGCGCCTCGCCGAAACCACAGAGCGCGGGCGCACCGCCTACCGCCGCACGCTCACGCATTTCGCCTCTCACCTCACGCGCGCACTCAACCAACTCGCCACTGAAACGACCGACGCCGCGACGGCGAGCCGCGCCTACGCCCTCGCGCACCTGTTCGTCCAACGGCAGACGCCCGCGCTTTTGACGCACGCCGATGCGCGCCTCATCGCGCGCGCCTTCGAGCAGACTCCGCCCGCGCAGCCCTTGCGCCTCGAACTGCCGGAGGGCGTGCGCGGCCTCGTCACGCGCGACGAACTTGCGGCGCGCTGGCAACAGTGGTTTGATGAACTGCCGCACGGCGCGGCGCTCGTCGAGATCACGGTTGAGAGCAACAGCGATGCCGCTTGAGCGAAAGAACCGCAGCGCGAAAAAGATAACGGACGGGAAAACACGTAAAGCTAAATCACGCGAAGCGAAGACGCGCGACGTGAAAGCGCGCGACGAAAAAACGCGTACACTGAAAGCGCGTGACGCACGAGCGCAAGACATAAAGGCCTGTAAGTCAACGCAGCCGCGCGCCTCTTCTTCCGTCTCGCAACACACTTCGCCGGAGCAAACCAGCGTTGCGATCATCGGCGCGGGTCGGCTCGGTTCGGCGCTCGCGCTCGCGCTCAGTCAAAACGGCTATCGAATAGTCGCCCTCGTCGCCCGCCGTGCCGCACGCGCCCGCCGCGTCGCGCGCGCCATCACACCCGAACCGCTCGCGCTCGGCGCGACGGGGTTAAACCTGCTTCCCGACACGGACCTCTTACTCGTCACGACACCCGACGATCAGATCGCGGAAGTCGCCGCGCGACTCGCACGAGAATTCGACTCGCGAAGCGACGCCGCGCCGACGCGTCGCCGCGCGCCCCGACGCATCGCCCTGCACGCGAGCGGCGCGCTGCCGTCCGGCGCGCTCGCGCCGCTCGCCGCGCACGCCTTTAGCGTCGGCTCGCTGCACCCGCTCGCCTCGATCAGCGGCGGGGCGGGCGGCGCGTCCAACCTGCGTGGGGCTTTCTACTGTCTCGAAGGCGAGCGGCGCGCGCTTCAGGCGGCGCGCAAGATCGTCTGCGCGCTCGGCGGGCGAAGTTTCTCCGTCGCCGCGCGCGATAAGGCGCTGTATCACGCGGCAGCCGTCATCATGTCCGGCCACACCGTCGCACTTTTCTCGCTCGCCGCGTCGCTCCTCGCGCGCTGCGGCTTGAGCGCCGCGCACGCGCGCCGGGTGCTCTTGCCGTTGCTTCGCACCACGCTCGACAACCTCACTTCAGCCGAAACGCCGGAGCGCGCCCTGACCGGCACGTTCGCGCGCGCCGACCTCTCGACCGTGCGCAAACATCTCGCCGCGCTCACGGACGCAAACACGACCGGCGCGCTCGCCATTTACGCGCTGCTCGGCGAGCGTTCGCTGCGGCTGGCGGCAGAGCGCAAGGAGTTTGCTCCCGCGTTGTTGGAAGAGATCGAGTTGTTGCTGCGGAAAGCAGTTAAGACATCTCTCGATGAATAAGACAACGCAAGGGCAAACGTCGTCAGAACGGTATTAGAAGCTGCTGGAAAATTAAGGCTGCCCTTGTCCCTACGGAACTTCTCGCACAAATTCTTTGAGCCAAACATCGCCCCGACTTTGTTGTTCGTGTCTCTTCTTGGAGTTCACCGTTGCCTTGCGCGCTGCACGCCGTTGGCGTTAGAGTTAAGGCCATCAACACCCCTGTGACGTGCTTCAACTGTGAAAGGATTTCGACATAGCTGCGATGCCTAATGCGCCAAGCGTCAGTTACAGTTCGACCCTGCGTGTAAAACTATCGAGCCGCACGGGCACGCTCGGCGAGTTGACCGTGGCGCTCGGGCGCGCCGGAGCCGACATCGGCGCGATTGACATCGTCAACGCCTCGCGCGATTCCATTACGCGCGACATCACCTTCACCGCCTCTTCGAGCGAGCACGTCAAGGAGATCGTCGAAGCGGCGCGCGACATAGACGGCGTCGAAGTCGTCAACGTTTCCGACCGCACTTTTCTCATGCACCTCGGCGGCAAGATCGAGGTCGTCTCGAAGATGCCCTTGAAGACGCGCAACGATCTCTCGATGGCCTACACGCCCGGCGTGGCGCGCGTCTGCGAAGCCATTCACCGCGATCCCGAAAAGGCTTTCACGCTCACCATCAAACGCAACACCGTCGCCGTCGTCACGGACGGCACGGCTGTCCTCGGACTCGGCGACATCGGCCCCGCCGCCGCGATGCCCGTCATGGAAGGCAAGGCGATGCTGTTCAAAGAGTTCGCGGGCGTGGACGCGTTTCCGATCTGCCTCTCCACCAAAGACCCCGACGAGATCGTCCGCACGATCAAACTCATCTCGACCGCCTTCGGCGGCGTCAACCTCGAAGACATCTCCGCGCCGCGCTGCTTCGAGATCGAAGATCGACTCAAAGAGGAACTCGACATTCCGGTCTTTCACGACGACCAGCACGGCACGGCGGTCGTCGTCCTCGCCGCGCTGATCAACGCCGCGAAGTTGATCGGAAAGTCTATGAGCGAGTTGAAAGTGGTCGTCAACGGCACGGGCGCGGCGGGCGTGGCCTGCACGAAGATCATCATGGCGGCGGGCGTTCAGAACATCATCGGCTGCGACCAGCACGGCATACTCTATCGAGGCCGGCGCGAGCACATGAACTGGGTCAAGGAGTGGTACGCCCAGAACACCAACCCCGAAGGCGTGCGCGGCACGGTGCACGAGGCGATGGTCGGCGCGGATGTCTTCATGGGTCTCTCCGTGCCGGGCGTCATCAGCCGCGAGGACGTGAAGCGCATGGCCTCAAAACCCGTCATCTTCGCGATGGCGAACCCGACGCCGGAGATCATGCCCGAAGAGGTGGCTGACATCGTCTCCGTGATGGCGACCGGACGCTCGGACTACCCGAACCAGATCAACAACGTGCTCTGCTTCCCCGGCATCTTCAAAGGCGCGCTCCAGTGCCGCGCCTCGCGCATCAACGAAGAGATGAAACTCGCCGCCGCCCACGCCATCGCCGCGCTCATCTCCGAAGACGAACTCCACCCCGAATACATCGTCCCTTCGGTCTTCGACAAACGCATCGCCGAAGCCGTCTCCCGCGAAGTCGAAGAAGCCGCCTACCGCACCGGCGTCGCACGCCGCGAACGCGCCGCCGCTGGCACAGGCACGGAATACTGAATTAGAGTCCCGCCGAGATAAGGCCAGATCGCCCAAAGTTACCCGACTTTCTTCGCCGACTATCTATAGAAGACAAAGCCCCGGCGCGTCGCTTTCGGTCGAAAGCGACGCGCCGGGGCGCGGCGAAATTTACCGCGAATTTCAGCGATTTAATCTACCGGGATTAGACTTTGCCGAAGCCCAGCATCCTCTGCTCTTTACCTTCTACGAATAATATTTCGTCAAAGATGAGCATCCCGCCCGTCGCCAACTGGCTGGCGACGATAGAGGGAATCTTGCCCGGGTCGTCCACCTTGATAAACGTCAACTCAGGGATCAGACTGAATTGAGCAACGCCAGCGTATTGCGCCTGGTTGAACTTGGTCTGATTGTTGACGGCATTTTCCACCTGCGCGCCTTGTAAATGGACAAGTTTCGTTTTGTCGTGCTCCTGAAGAGCCTGACACTCATCCCTCAAATCGCTGAGACTAAGTTGTCCACTGTGAAATTTAATCGTTGGCATCCTGTTGCTTCCTTTCCATCTTGTTGGCTACAAGCGGCTATCAAAGAACCCTTTCAGCGCGACCACCAGATTCCCCTGTTTCTCAAGGTCGGTGGCTCTAAAGATTTCAGAAATAATTTCCATGGTCTGGTCACCGGCAACCGATTTGCTCTCCGCCTCTGTGCCTTCTAATTTATCCATATCCGGTTTTAGTGCCGGAATATCTTTCTTGATCTTCTCTACAATGGGCTTGAATCCCTCGTTCTTGGTGATGTCCAGATAAATCAGCCGCAACTTCTCGTTCGCTTCCTGCTTTTGGGCAGGCGTACCTTTCAATGATGCAAGGAATAGCCTTCTGTATTTACCGATCATCACGCTGGCACCTCTCACATCGGGGGTGAGATTGACCACGCTCCCCGGATCAATGTTTTTGAGTTGCAGCACTCTCTTTTCGGCATTAATAGCGTTCTGTCCCGCTTCTTTTGCCAGATTTTGCAATCCCTTTTGTAGCGTGCCGGCGTAAAAATAGTTGACCAGGTCTCCGAGCGCCTCGTCGAGCGAATATTCACCAATTTCCTTGCCACGCTTTTGGATGATGTCACCTTCAATCCGCGCGCGCGAGGCTTGCATCTGGGAGATGATCGTCTGAATGGTGCGCTCTTTAAAGAAGTTTTCGTCAAGTGATTTGCGCCCACCCTTAAAGGCCGCCAGAGCGACGGAGATAATGTTCTTGGCGCGTTCTCCGTTGGTAATATTTATCGCCGCCGCCGATCCGAGTTCGGTGATGTCAAACAGTAAGTTGCTGCCCGCACGACGGGTAAAAAGTTGCTCTTCGAAATCGTTATAGAGCGCATCGATATTCGCCTTGAGCCGATCAATAACTCGATCCCTGATGAGTTTTG
Organism: Pyrinomonadaceae bacterium; assembly: GCA_035296385.1. Classification (GTDB taxonomy): domain Bacteria; phylum Acidobacteriota; class Blastocatellia; order Pyrinomonadales; family Pyrinomonadaceae; genus JAIVJZ01. The sequence goes on from DATHBB010000180.1 coordinate 15,168, forward strand.
CACGCGCCGGATCGGCATTGGGAACGCCTAAGTTGGCACAGGTGACGCCGGCATTGGGTTCGGTGAGCGCGCCGAAGGCCGCACAATCATAGCTGCTAAGGTCTCGATTGAATCTATCAAGTTCGTACTTCGCAATCCTCTGGGCAATCGCAGGGGGGACGTTGGGTTTGCCCTTTGGGCAGCCGGTCAAAACTAGCGTCGAGAGGGCTATGGCGACGAGCAGTAGGCTTTTCATTGTTGGGTTTCGCTCCAGCGAGAAGTAGTTTTGGGAATAGCGGGTCAAAGTTGAATCCGACGGCCTTGCGCTCTTGCGATTCATCTGGCGCGGCTCATCCCGAATATTATTTTCTGAATATGTATGCGATGCAGAGGCAAAACATTTCAGCGTTTGTAGATGCATCCACGAAAAATTTTATTTTCGAGTTCAACCTGATTCATGAGTGTATTGGCTGGCAGCCGAGATGGCTGAATCAATGTCAGCCATCTCGGAGCAAAAGCACAACTCCGAGAAAAGTTGAATTGAGAATTTAAGGAACAGTCGGATAGAGACTTGAGAGTTTGATGAAGCTGATCTCCTTACACTAAAACGGCCTTTTAGTGCGAGAGAATTTTATGGCTTGAAATGCGGGCGGAGAATATTAAATAAGTGTAACGGGTGTCAAGAAAATTATTTCGCCGTTTATCGTTGGGCGATACCGCGCAAAGATTGTGCGATGAGGGGGACGATGCGGCGCGGGACGGCGATGGCCTGTTTGATGTGGCGGGCGTGTGTGAAGTGGCCGGCGACGTAGAGGCCGGGGACATTGGTTTCGTAGGAGTCGGGGTCGTAGACGGGCACTTCGGCGAGTCCCGCTTTGGCGAATTCGACTCCGGCGCGGCGCAGGAGCGTGTGGTCGGCGTCCGAGCCGATGAGGATGAAGACTGCGTCGTTCTGAATCGTGCGGGTCGCGCCGTCTTCCATTTGGAGGCGCACTTCGCGTTCGGTGATCTCTTCGAGTTGGGTGAAGAAGAGGAGTTGGAGTCGCCCCTCGGCGAGTTCGCGTTCGAGCGGGGTGCGCACCCAGTGTTTGATGGCGTTCATCTTGGGGTCGCGCTGCTCCCAGTCGGAGCGCCAGATGGCGAGCGAGGTGCGCGCGCCCTCTTCGGAGAGGAAGAGCGCGGCCTCTGCGGCGGAGTTTCCGCCGCCGACGACGAGCACTTCTTTGCGCACGTAAGGATAGGCTTCGACGAAGCGATGCCCGACTTTCGGGAGGTCTTCGCCCGAGACGTTCAGGCGGCGCGGGTGAGCCATCGCGCCGGTCGCGACGAGCACGCGCGAGGCCGCGTATTCGGCGCGTGTCGTACGTACGAGGAACGAGTCGGTCGCGCCCGCGCGGCGCTCTATGGCCTCGGCGGCTTCTCCCGTGTTGATGCGCAAGTTCTGTTCGAGCGCGAAGCGCACGTAGTGTGAGAGCAGTTCCTCGCGCGTAGGCTTGTCGCGGCAGGGGCTGAGGACTCCTTCGCGCAACTCCAACTCGTCGGGCGTGGAGAAGACCGTGCGCCCTACGGGGTAGCGATAGACGGTGTCGCCGATGAGACCCTTTTCGACGACGAGATAGTTGAGACCGGCGCGCGAGGCCGCGTCTGCCGCGGACAATCCGGCGGGGCCTGCGCCGATAATCAGCAAGTCTAACTGCTCTGCACTGTGTCTCGACATCGGTGCAACAATACTCGCACGACGCCGCACCCGACGGCAACCCGCCCGCTCTGTGAAGACTTCGCGGTCTCGGAGCGGGCGTTGGACGCCTTCCGGCGCGCTCGTTATAATGCCAACGCTTGAAACCACACGACGACACACACGAAACGCGGGGAGATTCCCGCGCAGACAAATTCACCGCACGAAACTTGCGCGGCATCCTGCTGCCCGCCACGACGCCGTTCGGCGCGGCAGACGGCCTCGTGGACGCGCGCGCCCTCAGAGGCAACATCGAGCGTTGGAACGAGACGGGGATCGACGGTTACGTCATCCTCGGCTCGACGGGCGAGCGCGTGCATCTGGAGGAGCGCGAAACACAGGACGTGATCCGCGCGGCGCGCGAGTGTGTGCCGCGCAATCTCGCCTTCGTCGTCGGCGTGGGCGGGCAGGGAACGCGCGCGAGCATTGAGGATGCGCGGCGCGCGTGCGCGGACGGCGCGGACGCCTTGCTCGTCATCACGCCCTCGTTTTATCGCGCCGCGATGACGCCCGCCGCGCTCGCCGCGCATTACGAAACAATCGCCGATGCCTCGACAGTCCCCGTCGTGCTCTACAACATCCCGCAAAACACGGGCGTCGCCTTGTCGCCGGAGACCATTGCGCGGCTCGCGGCGCACAAAAACATCTGCGGCATCAAGGACAGTTCGGGCGACATGGTCAACTTCGTGGAGATGCTGCGGCTCTCGTCGCCCGATTTCGCAGTGCTCACCGGACACGCCTCTCTGCTCTACGCGGCTTTGAGCGCGGGCGCGCAAGGGGCGATACTGGCTGCGGCCTGCGTTGCGCCCGAAGTCGCCGTGCGCATCGCGCGTCTGGTCGAACGTGGCGAACACGAACAGGCGCGCGAGTTGCAACGACGTTTCACGCCGCTCGCGCGCGCCGTCACGACGCGCTTCGGCATCGGCGGTTTGAAATACGCGCTCGACCTCTGCGGCTACGCGGGCGGCGAAGTGCGCGCGCCGCTCGCGCAGCCCGACGAAGCGGCGCGGCGCGAGATCGAGAGAGTGTTGGAAGAGTGTCGTCTGCCGGACGAGACGGCGCGGCGCGAGACGACGAAGCTAGAGGCCGAAGGAGCAGCAACAACGTGAGCACAGAACTTTCCCCGACCACGGAGACCGCCTGTTTCAGCACGCCGCAAGAGTCGGGGCTGCGGATCGAAACTCTGCCCTTCGCAGGCATCCCGCACCAGTCGCGCCTCTTCCTGGACTACCTCGCCGACGCGACCGCGCTCCGGCGTTACTACCCGAACGCCGTGCGCTTCCATCACGAACTCGCCGCGCGCGCGCCCGAAGTTCTCGCCGCCTACAAGACGGATCGCAACGCGCTCTGCGACGCGCTCGAACGTGCGAACACGCGCTGGGGCGCGGGTGCGGAGACCGTCGGAAACATCGCGCGCCTGCGCTCGCCCGAATCAGTCGCCGTCGTCTCCGGCCAACAGGTCGGACTCTTCACCGGCCCGCTCTACACGATTTACAAGGCGCTCTCCGCCGTCAAACTCGCGGGCTGCCTGACGCAGCGCGGCACGGAAGCCGTTCCCGTCTTCTGGATGGCGACCGAGGACCACGATTGGGAGGAAGTGCAGGCGGCGGAGTTCACGGCCTGCGACGGTCGGCTCGCCAGCGCCGAAGTGCCCGCAGCCTTGCACCGCGAAGGCTCGCCCGTCGGCGGCGTCATACTTGACGACAGCGCGGGCGACACGGTGCAGCGCGCGCTCGACCTTTTGCCGACGACGGAGTTTCTGCCTGACCTCGAAGCGCTGCTCCGCGACGCATATCAACCCGGTCGCAGTTACGGCGAAGCCTTCGCGCGACTGCTGACTGCGCTCGTCAGCCGTCACGGCCTCGTCCTGCTCGACCCGCTCGACCCTTCGCTCAAGCGACTCGCCGCGCCGCTCTACGCGGAGGCCGCGCTGCGAGCACCTGAGATCGCCGCCGCCGTCGAAGCGCGCAGCCGCGAGCTTGAGAGCGAAGGCTATCACGCCCAGGTGCACACCTCGCCCGACGCCTTCCCGCTCTTCCTCCACGTCGAAGGCGCGCGCCGCGCCGTCACGCGCAACACGGAAGGTCGTTATCAGGTGAAGGGCGCTCGCGGCGGCGACACTTACACGGCGGAAGAACTCTCGCAGTTGGCCGCGAGCGACCCCGAACGCTTCAGCCCGAACGTCACTTTGCGCGCCGTCGTGCAGGACTATCTGCTGCCCTCAATCGCCTACTTCGGCGGCGCAGCCGAGATCGCCTACTTCGCGCAGACCGCCGAAGTCTATCGCCTGCTCGCGCGCCCCGCGACGCCGATACTGCATCGCGCCAGTCTCACCTTAGTCGAACGCCGCACGGGTCGCACGCTCGAACGCTACGGACTGCACCTCGCAGACTTCTTCGCCGGACTCGACGCCGTCATCGCGCGCGTCGTCGAAGAACACCTCGGCGCGGAGCAGGCGCAGGCGTTCACGCGCGCCGAACAGTCCGTCAACAGCGCGCTCTCGGAACTCGGCGCGAACCTTCGCCGCTTCGACCCGACGCTCGCCGACGCGCTCACGCACGGCACGCAGAAGATCGAGCACCAACTCGCAGGACTTCGCACGCGCTTCCACCGCGCGCAGATGGCGCGCGACCGCGCCGCGCACCGCCAACTCGAACGCGCCTACGCATCGCTCTACCCCGAAAAAACTTTGCAGGAGCGCCATCTCAACATCACCTCCCTCATCGCGCGCCACGGTCGCTACTGCCTCGACTGGATTTACGACGCCATCGATCTCGGCTCGGTCGAACACCAGATTGTTTATCTTTAAGTGACAGGTGACAAGTGACAGGTGACAGGAAGGAGTATTGGTATGCGACCTCATGAAAAATTAGAGGTCTGGGGTAAGGCCGTTGATTTCGTAGTTACTGTTTACAAAGTGACCGACTCGTTTCCAAAAGAAGAAAGGTTTGGGCTGACATCACAGATTAGACGCGCTGCTATTTCAATCCCGGCTAACATAGCGGAAGGCGCAGCACGCCAATCCCCCAAAGAATTCGCGCACTTTCTCTCAAACGCTCAAGGATCAGCCAGCGAACTTGAGACAGAGCTGTTAATAGCCCAACGCCTTGATTATCTACAGGAAGAAGTTTATTTAGAGATGCGCGCAACACTCGACAGCATCGGGCGTATGATCGTCGGCCTTTCACAATATCTCAAGCGCAAAGCGGACTGATATCCTGTCACCTGTCACCTGTTACCTGTCACTTTCTTATTCATGTCAAAGATTCGCGTCCTTTCAGATCATTTAGCGAACCAGATCGCGGCGGGCGAGGTGGTGGAGCGTCCCGCTTCGGTGGCGAAGGAGTTGGTCGAGAACGCGATTGACGCGGGCGCGCGGCGCATAGAGGTTGACGTGGAGGCGGGCGGGCGCAGGCTCCTGCGCGTCGCGGACGACGGCGAGGGGATGACGCAGGACGACGCGCTCTTAGCCTTCGAGCGTCATGCGACTTCCAAGATCAGCACGGTGGATGATCTGACGAGCATCGGCACGCTCGGCTTTCGCGGCGAGGCTCTGGCTTCAATCGCTTCGGTCGCGCGCGTCGAACTCGTCACGCAGATGGAGGGCGAACGCGAAGGCACGCGCGTTTTGATCGAAGGCGGGCGCATGCGCGACGTGAAGCCCGCCGCGCGCCCGCGCGGGACGACCATCACGGTGCGCGATCTCTTCTTCAACGTTCCCGCGCGGCGCAAGTTTTTGCGCTCGGAGGCGACCGAGAGCTTTCACCTGACGAGCCTCGTCACACACTACGCGCTCGCGCACCCCGAAATCGCTTTCGTCCTGACGAACAACGGGCGCGAGTCTCTGCGCGCAGCCGTAGCCGCGAATCTACGCGAGCGCGCCTACCAAATCTTCGGCGCGGAATTTCTCGACAACCTGCTCGAAGTCGGCGGCGGCAACGCGACGGTCGCGCGCGTCTCCGGCTACGTCTCCGCGCCGCGCGAACGCCGCACGACACGCGACGCGCAATACCTTTTCGTCAACGGTCGTTACGTGCGCGACCGACTTGTCAGCCGCGCGCTCGGCGAAGGCTATCGCACGGTGCTGCCGCACGGCGTCTATCCGGCGGCGCTCCTGTTTCTCGAAGTGCCGCTCGAAGAAGTTGACGTGAACGTGCATCCTGCGAAGACCGAAGTGCGTTTCCGGCGCGCCGCCGCCGTCTCGGATGCCGTGCGCGAAGCGGTGCGCGCCGCGCTCGCCGCGAACGGCTACGTGCGCGCGACGGCGGAGAATCCCGACGACAGGGAATCGTCAGCGACGGGCGCGAACGCGCAAAGCGATTTCTCGCCGGAGTCGCGCGACGAGTTCGCCGCACGTTCGGATGCGGGCGGCATCGGCAACGCTGCGCGCGAACAGTCGCAGCCGGGTTTCGTCCCGCAGCAGGAGCCTATCGAGTTCGGCTTCACGCCGCCGACCGATGACGAGTTGTTGTTACTGGCGAGTCAGGAATTCGCGGAGCGCGCTTCGACGCTAGCGCCGACCCCGCCGCGTTCCGCACAGGATGCGATCACGCGCAACGCCGCAGCAGCCGCTCCGCAACGCGCGGGCGCGAGCAATTCGAGCGAACAAAACTTCGCTTCGTTGGTGAAAGATGAATCGTCGCAGCGACATCAGGTGCAGGGTGAAAGCGCGGAGTTGACGGGTGCGTCCGACGAGTTTGCTGCAAACTCGTCGGACGCGCCGGACGCTCAAAGCGCGTCGCTCCCGCCGCTCAATTCAATCGCGGGGGCGATGTACGAAGTTGAGGTCGAAGCGGTCTCCACGAACATCCGGCCACTCTACCAACTCGAAGAGAGCTACATCATCGCGATTGACGCCGAAGGCATGTTGCTCATCGATCAGCACGCCGCGCACGAGCGCATACTCTTCGACAAGTACCGTCGCCTCGAACAGACGCGCGCCGCCGAATCACAGCAACTCTTGATGCCCGAAACCTTCGACCTCACGCCCGCGCAGGCCGCCGCCTTCGACACGGTCGCGGGCGAACTCGAAACATACGGTTTCAGCCTGATGCGACTCTCCGGTCGCACCGTCGCGATCAAGGCCGTGCCCGCAGACTTACCCGCATCGGAGGCACGCAACATGCTCGCCGAAGTGTTGGAGACGGTTGATGCCGAGCGGCGCGGCGCGGCGCGCGAGACTCTGCGAGAGCGCGTCGCGGCCTCGCTCGCCTGCCGCGCCGCGATCAAAGTCAACATGCCGCTCGCGCTCGAAAAGATGCGTTGGCTCATCGACCGTCTGCTTCTGACTTCCTCGCCCACCACCTGCCCGCACGGTCGCCCCGCCATCCTGCGCCTCACGACGCGCGACATCGAACGCGGCTTTCACCGTCCCTAGTCGTCAACTAAATTTTTTAACGTGGGAATTAACTCGCCGTGAAGCGCCTGCTGACGGCGACGAAGTTTTCGTTGAGAGACTTGCTGATTTTGTTCAAGTCGAATGAGTTGTTAGACGCGCCCTCATCTTTAGAAGTCAAACTAACTTGTCCCAGCCATACACGAACTCATCGTATATCACGCCTTCGATCTCTATCTGCTTTCTCCCGATAACCCGCCCGCCCATTCGCTCGTAGAAAGACTTATACGGGCTGTCTGCCAGCGCGAGCAGATACATCGAACGCCGCCTGCTCCCCGTCAGGAATTCCACGCCCCGTTTGAAAAGCCCCGCGCCGATTCCGTTCCTCTGAAACTCCGGGAGCAGGTAGATCGCGTAAAGCTCGCCTTCATAGCCCGCAATCAACTCTCTCGCATCGCCGAAATCCGCGAACCCGACAATACCGCGCCCCGCCACTTCCGCCACAAACATCCTGTAATCGTCGTCGGCAAACCGCCCCTCAAAAGCCTTCGCCCGCCGCTCGACCGACATCTTATCCAGGAACGTTTGCGGCACGATCCCTGCAAACGACTCTCTCCAACTCCGCACGTGAACCTCGGCCACCGCCGCACAATCCGCAACAGTGGCCTCCCGAAAACTCACGCCCGCAACTCGTAAACCACTCATTCCCGTTTCACAAGCGACTAATTATGACGCGGCGGCGGATCAGGCAGCGCCGAACGCATCATCCTACGGATGTCGTTCATGTCGCCACGTCTCTAGGCCATCGAGTCGCCGGACGGCTTACCCGAGTCCGAACCGGCAACAGCGGTCGGCTCCGACGTGCCGCCGCCCGCATCGTTGCTCGTCCATTTGGAGTTACCATAGCTTCCGGTCGCGGTCTTGGCGCAACTCTTCAGCAAATTTCGCTTCGCCGTGGGATTCCTGCGTCCGATGCATCGCATGATTGCGCGCGACGAACAACGCCGGGGCCAGCAACTTCTTCAAACTACTTCTCATAAAACTTTTCTCTTCTCCTCATTCAACTGATGTCGCCACGCGGAAGTGGTCGTCCGTTTGGACGAACGGAGTTCGGAGAAAGTTTGAAAAGTTATCCGCCCGTCACAATTGGTCGAAAGTTCGGAGGACGAGTTCGGTGTCGGAGAGGTCGGGGAGAATGGCATCGGGGTTGTGCGCGGCGAGCGATTCGTGAGTGTCGAAACGCCCCGTGCAGACGGCGACGGAGCGCGCGCCGAAGTGTTTGGCGCAGGCGATGTCGTTCGGCGTGTCGCCGACGACGATGAATTGCGCGGGGCGCAAAGCGAGTTTGAGTCGGGCGTTGATGCGTGCGGAGGCGAGTGCGGGCAGGTCGCGGCGGTCGTGCGAATCGTCGCCGAACGCGCCGGGGAGTTGCGTGAAAAACTCCGCGAGGCCGACGAGGCGCAACTTCAAATGCGCGGCGGGTTCGAGGTTGCCCGTCAGGAGCGACGACAGGTAGCGCGTGTGCGCGGCAACGCGCTCAAGGATTTCACGCGCGCCCGCGAGCGGTTGAAAGAGCGGCTGATCATTCGTCGCGGCCAACGCGGCGACGCGTTCCATCTCGACCATGAAGCGCGTGCGAATCTCGCCGACGCGCTCGCGTATCTGTTCGGTGGTGATGCCTTCATGGCCGAGCGCTTCGCCGATGATCTGCAAGTCGGTCATGCCGGAGACGCGCATGTCGTCAATGCGCCCCGCCGTCCCGAAGATGCTCTCCAACGCGGGCACCGTGTAATCCTTGAACGAGCCGCGCCGCGTCGAACGCAGGAGCGTCCCGTCGATGTCCCACAAGAGCACGCGCAAATCCTCCGGCGCGACTTCCACGAGTTCGTCCATGTGTCGGGTCATAAATTGAAATTCAACGCGAAAGCGCGCGGACTGGAAAGCAGAATCGTTAACGCTCGCGCCCGCGCGCTTTCGCGTTGAGGCGGTTTTCGCCTCAATAGGGGTTCTGGCTCAGTTGACCGTTGGTGACGCTGACGAGGTAAGTCCACCCGCTCGCCGTCCGGTTTCGCAGATCGAACGTGCCGCCGCTCGGCACTTTCCAGATTTTGAAGTTCGAGAAGGTGAGCGGCGTGCGCGGCGCGCAGACCTCGGGCATGTGATCGCCGAGCACGAAATAGGCCGCCCCGTCGCCCAACACGTGCGCCAGCCCGTTTCGATCAACGACGAGCGACGTGCGTTCGTTGACCGCGACGCCGAGCGCGCTCGCAGCGACGCCGTCCTTGATCTGTCGCGCGATGAAGGCCATCAGGCGACCCATCCGGTCGCGCGGGACGAAGTGCGTCTCGGCGATGGTCGCCTCCATGTTCGGAAACTTGAAGAAGTCGTAGGTGAATGTGATGGTGCGGTGGTAGGGGTCGGCGAGCGCATCACTCGACACGGCGCTGCCGTTGCAGCCGTCGTAAACGAAGTCGGACAGGATGGCGAAGCCCGCGCTCGTGCCGCCCACGCCGCCGCCGCGCGCGTAGACGGATTCCACCGCCGTCTCAATCGGCGTCCCCTTGAAAAATTGCACGTAGTTGCACTGGTCGCCGCCCGCGAAGAAGATCACCTCGGCGTTCCTGATCGTCGCCTCCACGCCCGCGTTGCTCGCATCGCGGCGGCTCGTGATGACCAGCGACTCGACCGAATCGACGCCGTTCATCGCGTAGATGTAATCGTTGTAGCCGTTCGAGCCGGAGGACCGCAGCACGACGACATCAATCTTCGTCGCGCAACTCGTACAGCCGCGCACCTGATCGATGATCCACTGGAGCGCCGCGTCAACGTCCGTGCTCCCGCCGCCGAAATCATGCGCGGGGCCGGAGAGCGTCGGGTTCACGTCCGCCGCGTTGCCCGTCAGATACCGCGTCACCTTCGCCTCGGCAGACACACTGAGGAGCGCGAGCGAGAGAATTGCCAGCGCGCACCGCGACATAAAAGAGCCTTGCTTCTTCATGGGTGTTCCTCCTTCCAGGTTTAAGAGATGGTGAGGGGTGGGTCTCTAATTCTCCCAACCACAAAAACAGGTCCGGCAATCACAAACTTTCATTCGACGACGACCAGCACGTCGCCCGCGTTCACGGTCGCGCCCGGCTCGGCGCGCACTTCGACGACCGTGCCCGTCTTCGGCGACTTCAACTCGTTCTGCATCTTCATCGCCTCGACGACGATTAGCCCGTCGCCCGCTTCAACGCTTGCGCCGGCCTCCGTCAGCACGCGCACGACCTTGCCCGGCATCGAAGCCACGACTTGAGCGCGCCCGCCCTGCGCCTCCGCGCCCGCTCCGCGCGCGCCCCGCAGGCGCTTCGGATCAATAAAAGTTACTTCGTAAGCGGAGTCATGCACGCGCACTTCTCGCCGCCCGCGCGCCGCCGTCACCGCGTCGCCCTCGACGCGACATTCATAGACTCCGCCGCCGTGCATCAGAAGATAGACACCCGCCTCCGGCTCATGCGCTTCCAGTTCGTAGAGGCGTCCGTCAACCTCCGCCCAGACGCGCGCGCCGTCGCGCCGGATTTCGAGGTCATGCTTTGTGCCTGCTATTTCTGCTATGAGTTTCATCGTAAATTTATGTCGGCGGCGCGGGCGCTGGGTTCCTGCCGTCGAAAGTGAATGTTAGTTAAACGCAATCTCCGTCGCCACACGCTTCGCGCCCGTCTCCGACGTTGCATCGCGTCTCACTTTTGCGCCGACGAGTTCGCGCGCGAAGGTTTGTTGACACTCTTATATGTCCGTTGTATAAGCGTTGGCGAAGCTAGAGCGTTCTCACTTTAACGTGCACCTCACACGTGCGCTTCACACTTAACCTCTAACTCAACCTCGCTGTCCACTTTTGCTAATCGCATCGGTTCTTTCGCACGGCTTCACGCCGCCGGAGACGCTATTCACCGGCGTACCCTGACGGAAGAACCGACGAACACCTCAAGGAGAATCCTCATGTCGAAAAATGATTCCTCAAAACAACGCAGCAGAAAGTTATGGTTCGTCTCACTCGCCGTCTGCCTGATGCTGGCGGCGGTGTTGCTATCGCCGCTCGGCAGTAAGAGGCTTTATGCCGCGCGCACGGAAGCTGCGACCACTGCGCCCGTGCCCTTTCAGGCAGTCAGGTCGCCCTGGACGGCGGTTGGATCAACCGGCGTCATTGACGAGGCTTCCGCCAACTTCCACGCGTTCGGCTCCGCCGACATCGGTTTCAGGGCCGGTTCGCCCGGCACGCTCATCACCGCCCGCTACAACGTGACGAACACGTTCGACAACAACTCCGATCCGAACTTCCCCGGCTGGACGACGCTCGAAATGGGTTCCAACGCGCCCATCAATACTATCATCGAAGCCAGACTGTTCAGGATCAAAACCTGTGACTTCACGCCGGAACTCCTCTGCATCGCCAGAAACCGGAGCAACGATTTCCCGTGCGCGCGATGTAGCATCCAGACTCCGATAGACTTCACCTCTAACTTATATTATGTGGAAGTCGTGCTGGATCGTACCTCCGCCACCACGTCGTTCCCGCGCATGTTCACCCTGCGCCTCTTCTGATGCCTGAGACGAGACGCTCGCGCCGCAGTTTAATCGCCGGTCGGTTGATGCCCGACGGATCAACCGACCGGCGATTAACGCATCACGCCGCTCAACGCTACGACATCAACGTCCGCCGAATTTAAGAGCGTAAATCCTGACGCGCGCGAACCCCGATCAAAGACGAGATTGATGGAGCGCAATTCGTCCGGCGAGTTTCCACCCGCCGGATTGCGTGTCGCGCGCCGCCGACTGCTGCTGCTGCTGTTGCGGCATCGGCGATGCGAATTTCGCGTTGCTCTCATGGGCGAGCGCGGCGGCGATGATGGCGATGTCGCGGCGCGTCTTGTCGTCGGTTGACTCGTCGGCGTCCTCTTTGCGCGCGGCTTCTTTGGCGGCGTCGCGGCGTCGGTTGAAGCGTTCGATGAAGCCTGTGTCGAGTCGCCCGGCGATGAACTCGGCGTCGCGCATGATCTCGCGGAAGAAGGGAAGCGTGGTCTTGATGCCGCCGACCGTGTACTCCGCGAGCGCGCGTCGCATGCGCTCGCAGGCTTCGTCGCGCGTGCGCCCCCACGCGGCGAGTTTCGAGATCATCGGATCGTAGTAGATGGAAACTTCCGCGCCCGCATAGACGCCGCCGTCGTCGCGCACGTTCGGCCCCGCAGGCACATGCAAGTGCGTGATGCGACCGGGCGAGGGGAGGAAATTGTTGTCGGGGTCTTCCGCATAGACTCGGCACTCGATGGCGTGGCCGCGCCACTCGACATCGTCCTGTGTGAAGGAGAGCGGCTGGCCTGCGGCGACCGTGATCTGCTCGCGCACGAGATCAATTCCGGTGACGAGTTCCGTCACCGGATGCTCGACTTGCAGGCGCGTGTTCATCTCAAGGAAATAGAAATCGCGCGTCACGTCGGAGACGAGAAACTCGATTGTGCCCGCGCCGACATAGTTCGCCGCGCGCGCGATCTCTACGGCAGACGCGCCCATACGCGCGCGCAAGCCAGCATCGTTGATCGGCGAGGGACATTCTTCGATGACCTTCTGGTGGCGGCGCTGGATGGAGCACTCGCGTTCGCCGAGATGGACGGTGTGGCCGTGCGCGTCGGCGAAGATTTGAATCTCGATGTGGCGCGGGCGCTCGACGGCTTTTTCCAGGTAGACCGAAGCGTCGCCGAAGGCCGCGAGCGCCTCGGACTGCGCGGCCTCGAAGCCGGACGCGATCTCGTCGTCAGACGCGATGAGGCGCATGCCTTTGCCGCCGCCGCCCGCAGCCGCCTTGAGCATCACGGGATAACCGAAACTCGCCGCCGTCTCTCTCGCCTCATCAGTCGAACGCAAAGCCTCGGTCGTGCCCGGGACGACGGGCGCGCCCGCCGCGATGGCCGCGCGCCGCGCGTTCGTCTTCGACCCCATCAACTCCATCGCTTCGGGCGGCGGCCCGATGAAAGTTATCCCCGCAGCCGCGCACGCGCGCGCAAACTCCGCATTCTCCGCGAGGAATCCGTAACCCGGGTGAATCGCCTCCGCGCCCGACATGCGCGCCGCTCCGATGATGCGCTCGATGCTGAGATAACTCTCGGCGGAGGGCGCGGCGCCGACGAGGTAGGCTTCGTCGGCGAGACGCACGTGGAGCGCCGCCGCGTCCGCCTCCGAATAGACGGCCACCGTACGGATGTCCAACTCGCGACACGCGCGCATCACGCGCACGGCGATCTCACCCCGATTGGCGATCAGAATTTTACGAAACATAGAAGACTGTCCGTGGTCAGTTGTCCGTTGTCAGTTGTAATTTTTAAGCGGTACTTGTGTAACACAAACAACGTACAACTGACCACTGACAATGGACAGTTAAACAACTGCGGAGTTGGCGGGGCGGCGTGGGTCGAAGCGGACGGTGATGGGTGCGCCCGGGTAGTAGTCGGCCTGACGTTGGCGTTGCGTGTCGTCGAGCGTCTGGGAGGATTCGTATTCGACGCCGTTGACGTTGTAGGTGTAGAAGATGTTCGTGATGTCGCCCGCGTCGGTCGTCGTCACGTCGAGGACGACGCCTTCGCCGACGCGTCCGGTGCGCAATAGCTGCGCGCGGCGCGTGGCTTCCGTGTCGTCCTGCTTCCGCTTGAATAGATCGAGTAGTCCCATTCGCTTACGGGCGAGGCACGTCAGGGTTTGCGATTGCCGTTCGTGACGGCGGAGTTGCGCGAAGTTGGTTGCGGCAGCGGCGGGGCGGGGATGATCACGCCGTCGCGGATCATCAGATCGTCCCCGGTGCCGAGCGTCTTGTCTTTGCCCGGCAGGCGCAGCTTGTAGTTGGTGAAGGAGAGTGCTTCGCCCGAAACGTCCGCGCCGACGGCGGTGCGCAGGGCGACGGGGCGGAGCGGCACGTTCGCTCCGGCGCGCGTCGCGCTCGCTTTCGCCGGCGACGACGCGGGCGGCAAGGCGGCGATGGCCGACTGCGGTTCGTAAGCCTCCGAACTCATCGTCGCGATCAGACGCGCGACCGAGCCGTCGGGGTCGGGCAATTTTTGTAAATCTTCGGCGGTGGCGGGAAACGAGTTGAAACGCGCGCGGTATTCGTAGAGCACTTTGATCGCTTCGTAGCCCTCGACGTTCTTTGCCGCCTCAACGGCGCGCTCACGCTGGCGCAGGCGTTCGGGGATCGTCAGGCCGATCAGAACCGTCAGGCCGACGGCCAGCACCACGGACAAGTTGAAACCGGCGGTAGCGACCCTGAGACCCGTGAAGCGTTGAGGCTCGCGCGCGATCCTGGCCGAGACGCGCGCGCCCGCCCAGATAATTGCGAACAGGAGCGGCAGCGCCAACCACTTCAGACGCCACGCAGCGGTCTCTCCGGCGGCGACCACGCTCCAGAAGTCGAACGTCGGGGCGGGCTTCTGCGCGAAGAACGAGACAGCCGTGTTGGCGAGGAAAGCGACGAGCAGGAGCGCGCTCGAAGCGCCGACGCCGAGCGCGCTCAGGTAAGAGGGCAGTTCCTTTTCAGGACGCGCCAGCGGCGGGCCGACGGCGTGTGCGCCGCAGGCATGACAGGCTTCCGTCAGAAGATCGCCGTTCGTCTTTGAACCGCAGCATGGACAGATATTCAATGTGGGAGACCTCAAATTTATAAGATGACGCAAACGATAAACGAGAACTAATTAAATAACGCACCGGCGACCGAAACTGTTCCTACTCCAGCACCCTAGCGCGACGCGGGCGCGATCTTCGACGTGGGCGGATTATCTTTGCCGTCGCCCGACGCCGCTGTAGCGCGTCCAGTCTTAGATGCGTCTTTAGCCGCTTCCGCTGCTGCGATTGCCACGTCCGCGCGCCAAACTTCGCGCCACGTGTGATACATGCGATGCGCGAACGTCCAGTAGGAGCCGACGGCGAGAATCCAGAGCACGGCGGGCATCCGGTTGGCGAAGTAGTTCGCAGAGCCCGGGTGCGTCGAAAGACCGCCGATGATCAAGAGTACCACACGTTCCGGTCGGCGCAGGAAGCCCACGTCGCACTTCGGGATGAGGCTTTCGGCGCGCGCGCTCGCGTAGGAGACCAGCACCGAACCCATCATCGCCGCGCCCGCCAGAAAGACGTTCAGAGTTGAATGAAACTCCGTGTCGCGCGCGTAGAAGACCATCAGCCCGACGAAGACGACCATGTCGGAGAGGCGGTCGAGCGACGAATCGAGAAAGCCGCCGAAGCGCGTGACGCGACCCGAAAGGCGCGCCACCTGCCCGTCGAGCATGTCAAACAGGTTGGCGATGATCAGTATGACGCCCGCCCAGAAAAAATTGCCGAAGCCGAATAGCAGGCCGGAGAGCACGTTGACGCCGACGCCGATGACCGTCAGCACGTTCGGGTTGATGCGCCCATAGGCCAGCCAGCGCACCATCGCGCCGATGATTCGCTGTGCCCCGCGCCCGATGCTCGTCCCGAACAACTTTCTCTACAGCCTTTCTTCTAAAACGCCACCCGGAGACGGTTTATCGCCCCCGAAATAAACAGTGCATGATAGGGATGCGGGTAAGGGTCTGTCAAGAAAAGTGCGGGAATTGAGAGCGGGCGAAGCCCCGTAACTCGAATCCTTATTGCCGGAACAGTTGAGCAGGCGCGAGCTATCTGAACGCGTCGCAGGCGGAATTCTCCACCTCGCCGAAGAGTCCGAGCGCCAGCCTGTAGCCCATATAGACGCTCATCGTGTTCACTTTCGACACCTTATCATCGTGGCTGTGGAGAACATTTTGCCATTCGCTCGACAAAGCGTGAAGGGCGATAGCGGGTATTTTCCGCTCCAGAAACGAACTCGAATCCGTGTCGCCCTCGCGAATCGTGCCCTGCTGAAACGGCATCTCCATGCGCTTGGCCAACTCGGCGGCGCGCGCCACGAGTTTCTTGCTGGAGATGCCCGTCTCCGCCTGCGGGATGCCGAGGCCGAGGCTGTCTATATTGATCATGGCGCAATAGCGTCCGAGGTCTTCTTTAGCAATGGCCTTGACCATCGCGCGCGACCCGATCAGCCCCTCTTCTTCTCTCCCGAAGCCGACGAACAACACGGTCTTCTTGAGCGGCACGTCCTTGATGGTTTTGTAGATGTGAGCTATCGCGACGATGCCCGTCCAGTTGTCAACCGCGCCGCACCCGTGACTCACTTTGTCGTAGTGCGCGCCGACAACGATCAACTCCGGCGTGCTCCCTTGCTTGCGCAGCACGACGTTCTCCACGTTATTCAACTTCTCGACGGAGATGTCCGAGGCCGGCGCGCCCATCTTCATAAAGAGCGCCTTGACGCCCTCAAGTCGTTCCGCGTTGCTGCGGCACGGGACTGCCTTGATGTCTTCCTGAATTTGTTCGGGAGTGGAAAAGGTAGCTTTGCGTTGCTGCTGCGGCTGTTGCTGGCCGCCCGTCTGCCGCGCAGGTAACGCCGTAACGCCACGCGTGTTGTGAGGCGCGAGGAGAAACGCGACCGCCGCGACGAGCGATAAACAGATGAGGCATGAGCGATGGGCGCGCATAAAATTAAACTTCTCTCTGCCCTGGCATTAACGACCGCCGCGACGCCCGCCGTCGTTCACGTCTTGAAGCTTCGGGCTTTTCCGCCGTTGCAATTCCTTCCACACGAGCGTCACGCTGCCGTCCGAGGCGCGGCTCACCACGCGGAAGGAGACGAGCACGTCCGCCGGTTTGCGCATCTTGCTCTGCTCGTTGTCCGCCCTGTACGTGATCGAACGAAGCACGTATGTCATGGCGGGGCGCACGTACATCGCCGCCCCGTAGACGTGATTCCGCACGCGGAATCCGACCTTATTCATCTCGTACTGGCGCTGCGCGCCGTCGAGCGAAGTCGGCGGGGCGAACTCGGCAAGGTAATCCACTCCGGCGCTGCCCAGCGTCACGGCGTCGAGCGGCACGTCGCCGAGCGCGGTCAGGAAGCCGAGAGATTCGCCCGCGAATCCGGCGCGAAAAATCCCGTCGCGCAGCCACACATCGGCGCGCTGCCCCCACTGATGACCGCCGCTCCTGAACGAGTAGAACGACCCGCCGCCGGGCACGGGCGGGATGGCGTCCACGCAGGAACCGTTAGCGTGCAGCAGGCGCGGGTCTTCGCGGCAGTCGCTCTGCGGCAGCAAGCGCACGATGCCGGTATTGGGCTGCCGTAGGAACGCCGCGAACGCTTCGCGCTCACCGTCTGACGGGAAGAGCAGACGCTTATGCTCCTCCGTCATCTTCCGTTTCGGTATGGGCAGAGACGGTCGGCGATTCGCCATCGTGCGGCGGCGCGTTACCTCGTCCATAGCCCTCTCCAACTCGCGCCTGCGCGCGTCGCGCCTCGCCGCTTCCATCTGCTGCGCGCGGAGTTGCTCCATAGTCTCAGATGTACTCTGCCCCCGCGCTTCGCCTGCGAAGCACGCGAGCAACACGATTGACGCCGCCAATCCCAGACCTGCGATAGAGGGTCGCATGACTGTTCTCCTTACAGATAAGACTCCCCGCTTGAAGTCAACGCTACTTCGCGTTCGGCTTGCATGAGTTGTTGGTACTGCGTCGGGCTACTTAACTTCTCCGAGAGGTTGTTCGAGAAGTCCCGTCAGGGACGTTTGCTGGTAGCCAGCACTTGAGTGCTGGGAATCAGATGAGATGGTGTATCCGAGTCCCGTAGGGACGATTGAAGATCGTGATAAATAACTTTCAATCGTCCCTACGGGACTCGACTCAATAATTCATGCTCGGTAACCCCAGCACTCAAGTGCTGGGCTACTAGCAAACGTCCCTACGGGACTTTTCAAACAGCTTCTGAGGTATCAATCTTTCAAATTGTTAAAGGTCGTGGCGGGCGCGGGGCGGGGAGCGTGTGCGAGGCGTCCGCCTTCAGTCGCCTTTGTCGGTCTCTTTCGCTTTCAACTCGTCGTGCAGGGTGGTGAGGCGGCGAATCTCGAAGTTGCGCGCGCCGTTGGGCGTGCGGACGACGACTTCGTCGCCCTCTTCGCGTCCCATCAAACTCTTGCCGACGGGCGAGGTGGTGGAGATGAGTCCGCCCTGCGGGTCGCTCTCTTCGGGCGTAACGAGGCGGTAGGTCACTTCCTCGTCGCGTTCGGCGTCGTAGAGCAAAAGCGTCGAGCCATAGGCGGCCTTGCCGTGGGGCACTTTGGTGACATCAATCGAGGAGACTTCGCGCAGGCGCTGGCGCAACTGACCGATGCGCGCCTGAACGAACTGCTGGCGCGCGAGCGCGGCGTGATATTCGGCGTTCTCGCGCAAATCGCCCCACTCCTTCGCCGTCTTGATCTGTTTCGGGAGATGCACGCGCAACTCCGTGTCGAGTTCGTCGAGTTCCGCCTGCAAACGGTCTTTGATGTTCTGTGTCACTATCGAGCCACCCCGTTGATTCAGAATATAGCCAAAGTAAGAGAAGGGGTAAAGAAAAAAAGGGTAAAGGGGAAAGGTAAAGGGGGAAAGGGCAAAAACAAGTCAGTATCGCACCCGTCGCTTCTTTGTTTTTACCTTTACCCTTTCCCCCTTACCCTTTCCCCCGTCATTTTCAGCAGCGCTCTTTGCCGTGATGCGTGGCTTCGTCAGTCGCCCCGAAGGAGACGCCCGTGTCGCGCGCCGTGCGGATCAGTTGGCTATCGGGCGGCACGGTCTTGATGTTGGCGATGGCCTTCGACAAAGGGACGGTGACGATGTCCGCCGCGTGCAGCGCGACCATCTTGCCGCTCTCGCCGCGCATCAGCGTGCGCACGGCGTAAGAGCCGTAGTTGGTGGCGAGCATGCGGTCGAAGGCGTTCGGCGAGCCGCCGCGCTGGAGGTGTCCGAGCACGACGCAGCGCGTCTCCTTGCCGGTGATGCTTTCGAGCCTGTGCGCGACGTGGTGGCCGATGCCGCCGAGTCTGGGCGCGTGTTCGCGGTCGCCGGGGTCCTGGTAGATTTCCGTGCCGCCCGCCTCGCGCGCGCCTTCGGCGACGACGATGATGCTGAACTGCGAATCGCAACGCTCGCGCTCGTAAATCTTCTCCGCAACCGACGCCATCGTGAAAGGAATTTCGGGGATGAGGATCACGTCCGCGCCGCCCGCGATGCCGGAATGCAGGGCGATCCAGCCCGTGTGCCGCCCCATCACTTCGAGCACCATCGCGCGGTCGTGCGAGGCGGCGGTCGTGTGCAGGCGGTCGAGCGCTTCGGTCGCGATGTCGAGCGCGGTGACGAAGCCGAACGTCAACTCGGTGAACGCCAGATCGTTGTCAATCGTCTTGGGCACGCCGACGACGGGGATGCCCAGACGATCAAACTCCGCCGCGATGCCGAGCGTACCTTCGCCGCCGAGCACGACGAGCGCGTCTATCTCAAGCCGCCGCAGATTGTCCGTCGCCTCGCGGTAAACATCTTCGGGCTTGATCTCTTCGCCCTCGCTGCCGCGTTCGACGAAGTTGCCGCGATTGCGCGTGCCGAGTATCGTGCCGCCGCGCGGCAGCAGGCCGCGCACGTCCGACAATTTCAACTCGCGCGTGCGCGTCTCGCCAATCAACCCCTCGAAGCTGTCCTCGATCCCGATGACGCGCAGGCCATACTCTTTGATGGCCGTCTTGACCACCGCGCGAATCACCGCGTTCAACCCCGGCGCATCGCCCCCGCCTGTCAACAACCCGATTGTTCGTATAGTCATAAGAAAACAGTGACGAGTGACGAGTGACAAGTGACGAGCAAGAATCAAGACAAGTTGAAAGACAGAGCTTTCTTCCGTTTTAACTTGTCACTCGTCACTTGTCACCCGTCACTGCTATTTGGCTTTGACCGATGGCGGGTCGTACTGCTCGCCGTAGTCTGCGTATTCGCGCGTCACGACTTCGCCGGGGCGCGTGTTGTCGGAAAGCAGCGCGAGCGCGTCGGCGAGCACCTGCCGTTGCAGAGCGCGCATGCCGGGTCGCCCCAGACTGTTGCCGATCTTAAAGCCCTTCGGGTAGAGCGCGCGCGGCGGTCGCATCTGCGCCGAAACTTCCGGGCTGACCGTGATCAAAACGGTCGGGATACCGCGCATCTCGATTTCACGTTGAACCGCAACGACCGTGCGGTGACACACGTTCGGTCAACCGCCCGTTAAGATAACTGCGTCGGCGCGGCTGCCCTTATCGATCTCGTTGGCGATCTGCGGCGCAGTCCCTTCGTACATCGCTTTGAGCTGCATCGTGTAGCCCATGTAGCCGATGTGCTTGCGCGCGAGTCCGCCGATCACTTTGTCGGCTTCCAGTTCGCGCAGCACGTCGAGGGGGAAGACGACGTTGATGTCCGCGTCGGCGTCCGTGTGGTCGTAGTGATGATGAGAGACCATCAACTGCGCGGCTTCCCTGTCGGGCGGGATGATGCGAAAGGTGAGATCGCCGAGTTCGTCCGCCGTGTTGAAAGGCTCCTGGTCGCGCAGATGTACGCCGCCCGCCGTCACAATCGCGATGTTGCTCTTCGCCAGTTCGCGCTCGAAGGGCGTGAAGGGCACGCATTTTCTCGCCAGCGTTGTCATAATTTTTAAGAGGTCAGAGGCCAGAGGTCAGAGATCAGTTAAGACAGAAACAATTTCTACTAACCTCTAACCTCTAACCTCTGACCTCTGTTTCTTACAGGTTGCGCAACACGCCGAACAGGTCTTCGTTGTCCGGTTGATCCGCGATGTTGTGAATATCCTTGTAGGCGATTTTGCCTTCCTTATCCACGATGAATATGGCGCGTTCGGAAATGCCGTCCGCCGCGCGATATGCGCCGTAAGCGCGCGCCACTTCGCCCTTCGGCTCGAAGTCGCTCAGTAAGTCGTAGGACAGTCCGCCGAGCGATTTCGCCCAGGCGGTGTTGCAGGGGACGCTGTCAACCGATATGCCCAGAACCTGAGCATCATAGCCCTTGAAGCGTTCGAGGTCTGCTTCGTAGGCCGGCATCTGCGCCGTTCACACGGGCGTCCACGCCAGCGGGTAAAACGCCAGCACCACATTTTTCTCGCCGCGGAAATCCGAGAGTTTGACCTTCTTGCCTTTTTCAAGGCTCGATCCCAACTCGAAATCCGGGGCTGCGTCTCCAACTTCAGGCATCTTGAGATAACCCTCCTTCCAGAGTTTGCTTGAACACCATATTGTCGTCGTGCTTTTTGTTCAAACCTGCGCCTTAGACTACATGCAAACCCCCGTCGTTTCAAGACCGTCCCCCTCACATTTCTGTCACCCCGAAGTCACGCCCGTAATGGGCGCTAAATACGTCGGGGCGACGCGCGTGCGGCGGACGCTCCGCGGCGCGCGCTTTTTATCGCCGCGACACTATTATTGTTTACAGGCCACGCGCGCCGAAGATAGAATACGCGCGACCGCGCCACAGACGACCCCTTAGACCATCATTTCGTAGCGCGCCATTTGCAATCTTCTCCTCACCCGTTAGACATCAAGCGTCAAGTTGCCCTAGGAGGATCACCGGAAATGAAACAGCGAAGCGGAGAGAGTTCACATGCCGCCGCACGGAGCGAACGAACAGGCGTGCGCGGCCACTTGGCGCGCACCTTATTTTGCGTGGCCGCCGCGCTCCTGATGGCCGCGTCGGCAGGCAGCGCATACGCGCAGGAGGGAGAGTTGACCGCCGACATGAGCGTGGAGAAGACGGGGCCGTTCGAGGCCGTCGCCGGTCAAAACATCTCCTACACGATCACTTTGACCAACATCGGCACGACCGACTCGAACAACGTCGTACTGACAGACAACATACCCGCGAACACCACAGCCGTCAGCTTCACGCAGGATTCCGGAACGCCCGCCTACACGCTCGCCTTTCCCGGCGGGACGGCCTACACCGCTTCGGCTGAAGTGGTGCACCCGGGCGAGACCGCGACCTTCACTCTGACCGTGACGATCAATTCGAGCGCGCCGCCCGGCTCCACCATCACGAACACTGCCACCGTCAGTTCTTCCCCCGACGCCGATCCGAGTAACAACTCCTCATCCTCCTTCACCACCGTCTCGACGACAGCCGATCTCGGCGTGAGCAAGAGCGGCCCCGAAACGGCCAACGCGGGCGACAGCATCACCTACGCTATCAGCGTCTTTAACAACGGTTCGGGCGACGCGCTGAACGTCACTGTGACGGATCAAGCGCCGCCCGGCACTTCGCCGCAATCGTTCACGCAAACATCGGGGCCGCCCTTCAACATCAGTTTCAACGGCGTGGACACCTACACGGCTCAGGCGGCGTCGTTTCCGGCAGGCCAGATCGCAGTCTTCGAGATGGTCGTGCAGGTGAATCGCAACGTGCTGAACGGCACGGTCATCACCAACGGAGTCAGCGTCACGAGCAGCACGAACGACCCCGACCCGACCAGCAACTCGGCCACCGCCGGCACGACCGTGACGAACACGCGCCACGTCGTCATCAGCGAGTTTCGCTTCCGGGGTGAGGGCGGGGCGCGCGACGAGTTTATCGAAATCTACAACGACTCGAATTCGCCGCTCACCGTGCAGTCCACGGACGAATCGGGCGGCGGTGAGGCTCTCGTCGAGGGCGGCTGGGCTATCGTCGCCTCGGACAACACGGCGCGCTGCCTGATCCCGAACAACACAGTCATCCCTGCGCGCGGCCACTACCTCTGCGTCAATTCCGCCAGCTACAGCCTGAACGGTTATCCGGCGGGCACGGCCATCAACGCCACCGGCAACACCACCTACACGACCGGCATTCCGGACGACGGCGGCATCGGGCTGTTCAGTTCACAATCCATCTTCAACGGCGCGACGCTCCTCGACAGCGTGGGTTTCAGTTCCGTCACCAACCCGCTCTTCCGCGAAGGGACGGGCTTGGGTCTGCCGGTCACGACCAACGCGCAGTTCAGCTTCGTGCGCCGCCTCGAATCCGGCGTCCCGCAGGACACGAACAACAACGCGCAAGACTTCGTGCTGGTGGCGACCGATCCGCTAACGGTCGGCAACGGCGCGCAACTCGGCGCCCCCGGCCCCGAAAACACTTTCAGCCCGACGCAGCGCAACGCCACCGTCAAGTCGTCTTTGATCGCGCCGCAACAGCCCGTCACCGCCTCGCCCAACCGCGCGCGCGTCGGCACGCCCGTCCCGAACGGTGCCTACGGCACGCTCTCCATACGCCGCCGTTTCACCAACTCGACCGGACAGACGC
The DNA here is from genome assembly GCA_035296385.1 of Pyrinomonadaceae bacterium. GTDB lineage: Bacteria > Acidobacteriota > Blastocatellia > Pyrinomonadales > Pyrinomonadaceae > JAIVJZ01. The sequence continues at coordinate 38,417 of DATHBB010000180.1, forward strand.
TCACGCGCCTGCGCTTCCGCGCCGTCAACATGACGACGCTCGGCACGCCCGTCTCGCTCTCGCCGCAGGCCGACATGAGGCTCATCACGTCGGGCGATTTCGGCATCACGGTTAACGGCAACACGCTGTCCGTGAAGGGCACGGTTGTCGAGCAGCCGCCCGCGCAACCGCTCGGCGGCGGTTTGAACTCGACTGCGACCGTCACGCTGCCGGGCGGCGGGCTTGCGCCGGGCGCGTCCGTCGATGTGCAGTTCCTGCTTGGCGTGCAGCAGGAAGGCATCTTCCGCTTCCTCATCAACGTCGAAGGCTTAACCAACCCGCCGACGCTCTCCGATTCGGCGAACAGAAAAGTGACGCGCGGAAAGTAAGGAGGGGAAGCACTCACCGCAGAGACGCGAAGTTCACACAGAGGGGGCGCGGAGAAAAACGCGGAAGTAGGAACGCGGAACGATGAACTAAAGGCAACTTGCTTTCAGTTCATCGTTCCGCGTTCCTACTTCATCATTTGGTTTTCTCCGCGCCGCCTCTGCGTCTCTGCGGTGAATCCTGTTTTGCTTGCCTTACCTTAATTTGAAATCTGCTTTAGACGCACGCTTAAACCCGCGTGCCCCGTGCGCGCTTGAATCGGGGCGCGATTTTAGTGACACTGTGATTCATGTCTGCCGGTTATGTCGTCATCAACCGGCGCGGGGCGGAGCGCGCACGCGCCGGTCATCTCTGGATTTACCGTAGCGACGTGCTCGACACGCGCGACGCAGCGGGCGGCTCGGTCGTCCAGGTACGCGACGAGCGCGGGCGTTTCGTCGGCTCCGCGCTCTACAGCGACCGCTCGCAAATAGCCCTGCGCCTCCTCACGTGGCGCGAAGAGACGATAGATCGCGACTGGTGGCGCGCGCGCCTCACTGATGCAATCGCGCGCCGCGCCGGAATAGAACGCGATGCCGACGCCTTCCGCCTCGTCTATGCCGAAGGCGACGCGCTGCCCTCGCTCATCGTTGATCGTTACGGCGACGTGCTCGTTCTCCAGACGCTCTCGCAAGGCACGGACGCGCTGAAGGACACGCTCGTCGAACTGTTAGTTGAACTGCTCGAACCCCGCGCCGTCATCGAACGCAACGACGTGCGCGTGCGCGCGCTCGAAGGCTTGCCGCTCCGCGCGGGCGTCGTCTACGGCGACGCGCCCGAAGAGATGGAGGTCTCGCAGCACGGCACGCGTTTTCGCATCGCACCGCTCGGCGGGCAGAAGACCGGCGCGTTCCTCGACCAGCGCGAGAATCATCTCGCCGCGCGCCGCCTCGCACGCGGGCGCGCGCTCGACTGCTTCACCTTCAACGGCGCGTTCGCACTCCACATGGCGCAAACCTGCGAGAGCGTCATCGGCCTGGACATCTCCGCCGACGCCGTCGCCGCCTCGCGCCGCAACGCCGAGTTGAACAACTTAACGAACGTCGAATTCCGCGAGGCCAACGTCTTCGACGCGCTGCGCGAGATGCAGGACGCGGGCGAGCGCTTCGACACCATCGTTCTCGACCCGCCCGCCTTCGCCAAAAATCGCGCCAGCGTACGCGCCGCCGCGCGCGGCTACAAAGAGATCAACTTGCGCGCGCTCAAACTCCTCAACCCGCACGGCGTGCTCATCACCTGCACCTGCTCCTACCACATGACCGAGCCGCAATTCCACGAAGTCATCGCGGAAGCCTCCGCCGACGCACGCCGCCGCTTGCAAATAGTCGAACGCCGTATCCAGTCGAGCGACCACCCCGTCCTCGTCGGCGTGCCTGAGACGCTCTACCTCAAATGCGTCATCGCTCGCGCGGTCGATTAAAAATTCAACTGCGAGCGTCCTGCGTCTCCCGACCGAGCGTCGGAAATATCTTTCAGGTGTCATAACAAATTAAAGCGACGAAAGCTCTTTACTTCTGTTTCGCGCGGCAATAAGTGGACTGCGGCCTGCGGCGCGCGGATTGCTTTGTCGTAGTTCGGAGAGTCCAATCTCTGAAGGGAATAAAAGTTATGTTCAGGAAATTTCTATCGTTAATGCTGATCGCGCTTGTGCTCAATGTGTTTGGCGTAACGCCTGTTCGCGCGGGCGCGCGAGTGGTCGCGCAGGTGCGCAACGTCGAGAAGGTGAAAGAGAGTGTGGTTAAGCTCGGAGTAGGCGAGGCGGCGCGCGTCGAGTTGAAGTTGTGGGACGGGAGTAAGTTGAAGGGCTACATCAGCGAAGCGGGAGCGGACAATTTTACCGTCGCGTCCGCGCAGACCGGCGCGGTGACGACGTTGAACTACGCGGACGTGAGGCAGATCAAAGGCAGCAACCGTTTGACCGCCGCTAAAGTCGGGCTGACGCTTGCCAAAGGCGTGGCGATAGTCGGCGCGGTAGCCCTCGGCGCGATGCTTTTGATGTTGATTTCGATCCCGAAAACTTAAGCCCGCGCGCGCGCAACTATTGCGAGCAGTTGCGGCTCGCCTGCGGCGCGTTTGATTGCGCGAAGGCTAGCTTTGCGATGCGCCGTTGCGAACCATTTCGGCGAGGCGTTTGGCGTCGGGGAAGACTTCGAGGGCGCGCAGGAGTTGCGGGTCGCTGTCGAGGAGCGCACGGATGGCGGCTTCGTTGCCGTAGGCGGCGGTGACGATCTCTTCGCGGATGCGCAGTTTGACGTAGTCGAGGTCGGCGTCGATTTGCGCGTTGGTTAAACCGGATTCCGCGTCGCGTCGCGTGTACGTGCGGAAGGCTTCGAGGACGCGTTCGGTGACGGGGTAGTCGGTCGGGCGGGGGAACTGGCCGTAGAGAGTTTTTTCGACGCGATAACTTTCGAGGCCGGGGATTTGACCGGCGACGAGTTGGCGCGTGAACTGGAAGGCGGCCTCGAAGATGCGACCGCGCACGGGACTCGACACGTCGAGCGGTTTCACTTCGATATCGGGCGTGATGCCGCCGCCGCCGTAGAAGACGCGACCGGCGGCGGTCTTGACGGCTGGGCCGGTCGGCGGGTGCGGCGTCGGAGTCGGCGTCGGCTCAAGCGTGGTTGTGGCGTGCGCGTTTGGCGTCGCGGCGAGCGTGGGCGCGCGGGGCGCGCTCGGCTGCGGTTCGTCGTCCGCGTCGTGGCGGACGTAGTAGTCGTAGAGCGAGCCGTTCGAGTAGTCGCGCTGGATGGAGCGCCCGTAGGGCGTGTAATACTTTTGCGTGGTGAGCGTCAGGCCCGTGCCGTATTCGAGCGAGAAGACGCGCTGCACCAGTCCCTTGCCGAACGTCGTCTCGCCGACGAGGTAGCCGCGCCCGTAATCCTGTATCGCGCCCGCGACGATCTCGGAGGCCGAGGCGGAGTTGCGGTTGACCAAGACGACGAGCGGGAAGTCTTCGGGGTCGTAGGCCGTGTTCTCGAACGTCTGCGGCGTGCCGTACTCGCCGCGCCCGCGCACGCTCACGATGGTCTGCCCGCGCGGCAAAAACTGGCTCGCCACGTTAATAGACTCTTTGAGCAGCCCGCCCGGGTTGTTGCGCAGGTCGAGCACGAGTTGGCGCAAGCCTTCGTCCTTGAGGCGCTTGATGGCGTTTTCGAGTTCGTCGCTCGTCGTGTTGGTGAAGCCGCCGGTTAAGGCGACGTAGCCTGTGCCGGGGCGGATCATGTAGGCGGTGCGAACGGAGGGCTGCGAGACGGCGTCGCGGTAGATGGTGAAATAGAGCGGCGCGAGTTCGCCCGCGCGTTCGACCTTGATGTTGACAGGCTCGCCGCGCTCGCCCCTCACGGCTTTGGAAACCTGTTCGCTCGTCCACTCGCGCGCGTCCTTGCCGTCAACTTCGGCGATGCGGTCGCCGTAGCGCAAGCCCGCGCGCGCGGCGGGCGTATTCGCCACGGGCGACTGTACGTAAACGCCGTCGCGGTGGCGCAGGATGGTCACGCCGATGCCGTAGAATTCCGAATCGTGATCCTGTTTGAGTTTGTCGTAGTCGGCGCGCGTGAAGAAGGTCGAATGCGGGTCGAGCGTCGAGAGCATGCCCTGAATGGCGGCCTGGCTGGCCTTCTCGTAGTCGATCTCGTCGGCGTACTCGTTCGAGATGAGCGACAGCACTTCCTTGTAATCGTGCTCGATGATCGCGTCGGCATCGGCGCTCGTGCCCGTCACGATGCGCTGCTCGGCGCGCCGCGACACGACGCCGCCGCCGACCGCCGCCACGACGACGACCAGAGCCGCGATGATAAGTCCCAAACGTTTCTTCATAACTGCACTATACTGCACCACACTACACAGTGCTTCCCCGCTTGCTCCCGAATTCCCACCCGAATTTTAACACAGCCGCACACACGCCGCCGAAACCGCGCGCGGCACAAATGGCCTGTGCTATAAAAGACAGTGACAAGTGACGAGTGACAGGTGACAAGTTAAAACAAAGAACTTGTCTTTGCTCGTCACCTGTCACTCGTCACTTGTCACTGGAGTTTTAATGTCCCTCAATCTTTCGCTCATCATTCCGGCTTATAACGAAGCGGCGCGTCTGGGCACGACTTTGCAGGCGGCCTTCGAGTATTTGAACGCGCAAACGTCCGAGAGCGAACTCATCGTCGTGGACGACGGCTCGACGGACGAGACTACGCGCGTCGCCGAACAGAGCTTCGAGCAACACGCAGGCCGGATCGGCAGCCATCTCATACGCATGCCCCGGAATCGCGGCAAGGGACACGCCGTGCGCGCCGGTCTGCTCGCCGCGCGCGCGCCCATCGCGCTCTTTTCCGACGCAGACCTTTCGACGCCGTTGACGGAGACGCCAAAACTCGTCGCACCCATTCGCGCGGGCGAGTACGACATCGTCTTCGGCTCGCGCGCTCTCGACCGCTCGCTCATCGGCGTGCATCAACCCTGGCGACGCGAGCAGAGCGGGCGCGTCTTCAATCTCGTGATGCGGATCGCAACGGGCTTGCCCTTCTGGGACACGCAGTGCGGCTTCAAAGCCTTTCGCATGGACGTGTGCCGCCCCGTCGTCGAAGCCTCAAAAATTGATCGCTTCGGATTCGACGTGGAACTGCTCTACGTCGCACATCTCGCGGGCTTGCGCCTGCATGAGCGCGCCGTGCGTTGGAACGACGTGGCGGGCAGCAAGGTGAGTTTTATGAACGGACTCGACGGCTTCCTCGAACTGCGCGAACTGCGACGCGAAGCGCGGCGCGGCACTTACGACCACGCCATCGAAACCACGCGCGCGCTCGCCCGGAGCCCGCAGGCGCGCCAAGCCCTCTTCACGGAAGAGGACGCGCCCGAAAGCGACGTTTCGCGCGAACTCGCCAGCGCCGCGCGGCGCATTTAATAGTTCCCACAGTAATACCAATGTCTCATTGGCTATTGCACTCTGGAAGTTCGGGCGTTAACTTTTACGGCTTCAACGGGAGGCGTCTATGACAGCAGCAGCAGCACGACTCAACGTAAACATCGATCACGTGGCGACCGTGCGGCAGGCGCGGCGCGCGCCCGAACCGAGCCTCGTCGCCGCCGCGATGCTCTGCGAGCAGGCGGGCGCGGACGGCATCACCATACACCTGCGCGCCGACCGCCGCCACATTCAGGACGCAGACCTCCACACGCTTCGCCGCGCGGTCACAACTTACCTGAACGTCGAGTTGAACGTCTCGGACGAGATGATCGGCATCGCGCTCGACGCGCGCCCCGACGCCGTTTCGCTCGTCCCCGAAACCGCGGAGGAGATCACGACCGAAGGCGGACTGGACGTGCGCTCACAACTCGAAGGGGTGCGCGGCGCGATTGACCGCCTGCGCGAAGGCGGAATCTTCGCCAGCATCTTCCTCGACCCCGACCCCGAGCAGGTCACCGCCGCGCACGAATCGGGCGCGCAACAGGTCGAACTCTGCACCGCGCTCTACGCGGAGGCGACGCTCGGCGCGCGCGGCTTTCACGGCGCAGGCGCGGCGCGCGCCGCACACGAACTGCAACGCCTGCAAGAAGCCGCCACGCTCGCCGCGCAGTATGGCCTCAGAGTCGCAGCCGGGCACGGCCTCACCTATCGCAACATCGGCTCGGTCGCGCGCATCAACGAGATCACGGAGTTCAACATCGGCCACAACATCGTCTCGCGCGCCGTGCTCGTCGGTCTGGAGCGCGCCGTGCGCGAGATGCGCGAAGAGATCAATCTCGCTTAAACTTCGACGCGGAGAGCTTCAGCGCCTCCTGAGGCGCAGAACAAGGGAGGACGAAACGAATGATCCGCTCGCTGCGCCTCGCCTTATTCGCACACATCGCCGCCACCATCACGCTCGCCGTCGCCTCCGTCGCATCGACGGAGCGGCGACTCGTGCGGCACGCTGCGTGGCAAAATCCGCAGGAGCAGACGGGCGGCGTGAAGAAGAAGAACCCGCCGCCCGGCGCACGCGGCTTCGAGCAGTTCGCCGGACGCGACGCCGCCGACAAACTCATCAAGGGCGCGGGCACGCGCAGGTCAGCGCCCGAACCCCCAGCCGGAATTATGAAGAAAAAACCGCCACAGGCAGGCGCGCCGGAAACTTATGCGCGCGACGCCGAAAAGCAACGCGCGGCGGGAAACTACGAGGCCGCCGTCGTCGCTTACAAGAAGGCCATCGAACTGAGCAAAAACTCTCCGGCTGACGACGGAGATTTGCAGTACGCGCTGGGCAAAGTCTATAGCGAAATGGAGCGTTACGCGGAGGCCGCCGCGCAGTTTCAGTATGCGTCAACCCGCCGCCCCTCAAACGAGATCGCGCTTTATGCGACCTACGAACTCGGCAACGCCTATCTGGATTTGGGGAAGTATGCGGAGGCAATCAATGCGTACGACAGGACTCTGAAAATTCTGGCGGGCGATTGGAAGAAATTCAACCCCAGCCTGAGCGAACAATATCTACCTTACCCGCACTACAGCAAAGGACTCGCGCACCTCGGCCTCGGGCAAAAGGAGGAGGCTGTGGCCGCGTTCGAGCAGGCGATCAAATTGAAGCCCGACTTCGAGGAGGCGCACTTCAACCTGGGGCTGACGCTCTGGCAACTGGGGCGCGCGGACGCGGCGCGTGCGCAGCAGAAGAGACTGAAAACTCTCGACGCCGCGTTGGGCGACAAACTCGCCGCACTGTTTAAGTAAAAACGCCGGAGGGTCAAATAAAAACGCCGGAGGGCGGTCCTGTCAAAAAGCGGCTCCCGATCCGCTTTCCAACCGATGCCCTCCGGCGTTACCTTCGGCCAGTCGAAACCGACCGAAATCCATAGAAACCGTTAAACCCTCGCGCGTCCGGCGAAGGCGCAACTACGACTGCTGTTCCAGCCCGCGACCCGTCTTCTGCTGCAACTCTTCGATGCGCTTCGACGCCTCGGCCTTCGTCAAGTTCTCGTCGAACTCTTCTTTCGCCTCTTCCGCGAGCGTCGAGAGGTACGAACGCTGCGCGCCGGTCATCGGCTCATCGCCCGTCGTCCAGTTGTCAGGGTCTTTGATGGTGTTGCTCTCGTTCGCCTGCTCCTGCGTTTGCTTGTCTGTCACTTTCTCGTTCCCCCTTCTGTTCGTTTGATGTTGAATTTAACTCGCCAACAAATCCTGCTGCACCTTCGGCGGCGTGAGTCCCAGATGCTTGTAAGCCGCGCGCGTGGCGACGCGACCGCGCGGCGTGCGATTGAGAAAGCCGATCTGGATCAAGTAAGGCTCGATGATCTCTTCGATGCTTTCGCGCTCCTCGCTGATGGAAGCGGCAATCGTGCCGATGCCCACGGGGCCGCCGTCGAATTTTTCGATAATCGCCGTCAGAATCTTGCGATCAACTTCGTCCAGACCGAACTTGTCAACTTCCATCTCGTCGAGCGCGCGCTTCGACAAGGCTTGCGTGATGCGCCCGTCGCCGAGGACCTGCGCATAGTCGCGCACGCGCCGCAAGAGGCGGTTGGCGATGCGCGGGGTGCCGCGTGCGCGCCGCGCGATCTCTTTCGCGCCCGTCGCCTCAATCTCCACGTTCAGAATTTCCGCCGAGCGGTGGACGATGATTTCGAGGTCTTTCTGCGAATAAAAATCCAGATGAAAGACGATGCCGAAACGACCGCGAAGCGGCGCGGTAATCAGTCCGGCGCGAGTGGTCGCACCAACTAAGGTGAACTTCGGCAAGTCCAGTTTGATGGAGCGCGCCGCCGTGCCCTGCCCGATCATGATGTCGAGTTGGTAGTCCTCCATCGCCGGATAGAGCACTTCCTCGATCTGCGGCTTGAGGCGATGAATCTCGTCTATGAAGAGGACTTCGCCTTCCTGCAAGTTGGTCAGGACCGCCGCGAGGTCGCCGCCGCGTTCGATGGCGGGCGCGCTGACCGACTTCAAAGGCGCGTTCATCTCCTGCGCGATGATCTGCGAGAGCGTGGTCTTGCCCAGTCCCGGCGGGCCGAAAAAGAGCACGTGATCCAGCGCCTCGCGGCGGGTTTGCGCGGCACGCAAAAAGATCTTCAGATTGTTGGTGATCTTCGTCTGCCCGACGTACTCATCGAGCGTGCGCGGGCGCAGACCCGGTTCCGTCTGACGGTCTTCCGGCGTCGCCTCGCCCGAAATTTCGCGCGTCTCTTCCGCCCTCTCCGGCGTGTTTTCCTGTGGCATCAACTCGCTCCCCTTGCCCTCTTTCGCCAGGTATCGAACGAGACGGATTATACCGCTTTTGAATCGT
>DATHBB010000181.1:0-12945 GCA_035296385.1 Pyrinomonadaceae bacterium
TCGGGGCTGAACACGGCGTTCCAGCCGTGCGTCCACAGTTCGCGCCCCGTCTCGACGTTGTAGGCCGCGACCACTTCCTGTGTGCGCCGCTGCTCGATGGTGTAGGCGAGTCCGTCGGCCACGACGAACGAAGAGAAGCCGCCGCCGACGGGCTGCTTCCACATGGGCTTCAACCCGCCCGCAGGCCAGTTGACTTTGACGCCGCGCTCCGCGTAATTCCCGTCGCGGTTCGGCCCGCGAAAGTTCGTCCAGTAGTTGCGCGCGGACGACGAAGAGGCGGGGGCGACCGGATGATTGGCGTCTTGCACGCTCGTCGCCGCAGCCGTCGCCCCTTGCGCGTTGGCGGGCTGCGCCGTGTCGGTCGCGGCGGCGTTCTGATTCGGCGCGGCGGCCTGTTCCGCGGGTGCGGCGTTGGCGGGAGCGGCAGGCGGCGCGTTGCCCGTGGCGAGCGCGGCCTGTTGCGCGCGGTGGCGTTCGAGTTCGGCGTAGTGCTCGTCGCGGTCGCTGAAATAGCGATAGCCGTAGAAGTGATAAAACAACGCGAGCACGAGCGCGGCGAAGCAGACGGATGCCCCGATCATCGTCGAGCGCGAGCGATACCACGGGGTCGTGTCTTGCGATTCAAACATGGCGGAACTCCTTTTGCCGGAAAACGAAACATACAAGACTCACCGCAGAGACGCAAAGAAGCGCGGAGGGGGCGCAGAGAGAAGAAACGCGGAAGTAGGAACGCGGAACGATGAACTGAAAGACAGTCGTTTTTACTTCATCGTTCCGCGTTCTTACTTCCAGGTTTTACTCTGCGCCCCCTCCGCGACTCTCTGCGTCTCTGCGGTGAATGTTTTAACTCATACCTAAGAGACTCGCTACAGTTGTCAAAGCGCACGCTAAGCGCGCGCGTTCGTGATGCAATATAGATTCTTTTCGCCGCGAATGAAAAGTTTTTCGTCGGCGATGGCGGGCGAGGCGTAGACGGGTTCGCCGAGCGAGTTCGTGCGAATCACTTCATGCTTCGCGCCCGCCTTGATGACGTAGGTGTCGCCCTCTTCGCTCGTCAACAGAATCTTGCCCTCGTAGGCGACGGGCGAGGCCATGAACGTCGTCGGCTTCGGCACGCGCGCCGCCTCGTACACGACCTTTCCGGTCTTCGCCTCAAGTCCCGTGAGCGACCCGTTGCCCGTCATCAGGTAGAGATAGTCGCCGTAAAGAATCGGCGACGGCACATAGGCCGTGCCCTTGTTGTACTTCCAGACGAGTTGCGGCGTGCCCGTAATGTCGCCGCTGCCGCCAGCCCTAATCGCCAAAGCGATCTTCGCCGGATAGCCGGACGTGATGACGACCAGATCGTTCGAGACGACGGGCGTGTTCACGGCGTTGCTCTCCAAACCTTTGTGCCGCCAGAGTTCTTTGCCCGTCTGCGGATCGTAGGCAATGATGGCTTCCGCCGCGCTCGCGATGAGTTCCGTGCGCTTGGCCGTGCGGACGAGGACGGGCGTGCTCCACGTCAAATCAACTTTGCGCGCGACGCGCCACATCTCTTTGCCCGTCTTCTTGTCGTAGGCCGCGATGAAAGAGTTCGCGCCGCTATCGTCGCACTGCATGATGACGAGGTTGCCGTAAAGTATGGGCGAGACGCCGTAGCCGACGCTGGCCGTGCCGAGTTTGCCGAGGTTCTGCTTCCAGATGAGCTTGCCGTTCATGTCGTAAGCGTAGAGACCTTCCGCGCCGAAGAAGGCGAAGACGTATTTGCCGTCGGTTGCGGGCGTGGAAGAGGCGAAGCTGGCCTTCTTGTGGCGGCTGTCGTAAACCGCGCCCTCGTAGGCCACACGCTCCCACACGATCTTGCCCGTCTCGCGGTCGAGCGCGATCACCTTGAAAGTGTGTTTGCGATCCGCGCCCATCGCGTCCGGGTGTACGAAGTCCGACCCGTCGGCCATCTTGTGCGTCACGCCCGCCTTCGCGCCCGGAATCTGTTCGCCCTCGATGGCCGTCGTCAGGAAAATGCGCTTGCCCCACACAATCGGCGACGAGTGGCCGCGCCCCGCAATCGGCGTCTTCCATTTGATATTTTTCGTCGCGCTCCACTCGACGGGCAGCCCCGTCTCGCTCGATATGCCCTGCCCTTCCGGGCCGCGCCACTGCGGCCAGTTCCCGCCCTTCGCACTCGCGGAGTGCACACTAAATGCAAAAATTGCTACCAGGGAGACACACGCTGACAACAACAAACCGGCGAAAAAACGTTTCATGTTTTGGTTTCCTTCTCCAGAAGAGGGTGAACCAATGTCGCTTAGACGCAGCGACACTGGCTTTTGTTCCATTCGCAAAATTCTGACTTCGAGCGCGCCGCTCGTGAGTGGAGACTATTTAAGTGGAGACTATTCAAAACTACAATTCAGCCCTTGCCTCTTGATCTCCTCTTTGCGCCTTTGCGTGAACATTTAACTCACGCTAGAGGCGCTGGAGGCGCAAAGGAAGGCTGAAGCGACACCGCGTTCTACTTCGCTGCCCTCGCCTTCGCTTTCGCCGCCGGTGCGGGCGCGCTCTCGCCGATGCCGAACAGGTGATGCTGGCCGCGCACGATGACCATGCCGTCGGAGATGGCGGGCGTCGCCATCAAAGGTTCGCCCATCGGGTTCGTCGCCAGCAGTTCGTGCTTCGGCCCCGCTTTAACGACGAAGACTTCGCCGTCTTCGCTCGTGAAGTAGAGCTTGTCGTCCGCCGCGACGGGCGAGGCCGTGAACGCGCCGCCCTTGCCCGCGAGGCGTTCCTGATACACGCGCTCGCCCGTCTTCGCGTTGTAGGCGGTGACGACGCCGTTATTCGAGCAGACGTAGAAGTAGTCGCCGTAAACAATCGGCGTCGGCATGTAGGGGCCGCCGCGCTGCTTGCTCCACGCGATGAAGTCGTTCGTCTCCTGCTTCTCCTTGAGCGTGATGTCGCCGTTGGCCGCGCCGACGCGGATCGCGTAGATCGGCTGGATCGGGCGATAGCCGTTCGTCACGTAGATGAGGTCGTGCGCGATGATCGGGGTGGGCGTCGCGATCTCGGAGTTGCCGCCGAGACGCCAGAGTTCTTTGCCCGTGAGAGGGTCATAACCGCGTATGAACTTCGTCGCGTTCGTGATGAGTTCCGCGCGCGTCTTGCCTTCGTAGACGGTGGGCGTGCCCCACGAAGGAATTTCGTCGCGCACGGTCTTCCAGACCTGCTTGCCCGTCTTGAGATCGTAGGCCGCGATGAAAGAATTTTTCTGTATGTCGGCCTGCACGATGACGAGGTTCTTGTAGATGATGGGCGAGGAGGCGTGTCCCCACTGGTAATCGGGATCGTAGAACCAGCCCGCGTCGAGCAGCCCCGTGTCCGTCTTCCAGAGCAGCTTGCCGTTCGTGTCGTAGCAGGCGAGGACGCCTTGCGAGCCGAAGAGCGCGACGATGTGTTTGCCGTCGGTGGCGGGAGTCGAAGAGGCGTGCGTCGCCTTCGGGTGGCGTTTGGTCTTGGGCAGACCTTCGAGCGTGACGCGATCCCAGACGACCTTGCCCGTCGCTTTGTCTATCGCCATCACGTGCCAGGTGTGCTTCGGCTCATCCTTCACCGGATCGACATCGCCGTAGAGTCCGTAGCGCGCGGCGGGCTTGGCTTCGGTGCTCACGGCGGTCGTCAGGTAAACGCGGTTGCCCCACACCACCGGACTCGATTGACCGATGCCCGGAATCGGCGTCTTCCAACGCAGGCCGACAGACTTCTCGCCGTCCCAACTCACGGGCGTCTTGCCCGCGCCCGCAGCGACGCCCGAAGCGGTCGTGCCCCGAAACTGCGGCCAGTTGCCCTGCGCGCTCGCGCTCGCCGCGAAGCACAGACAGAGGCAGAGAGAGATGATTCGTTTCATGGCTTATCCTCACGTTGGTCAGTAGTCAGTTGTCCGTTGTCAGTTGTTGGTTGAATCTTTAGCAACTACTGCATGAATCACAAACTAACAACTGACAACGGACGACTGACAACGGACGACTGTTATTTAATTTTCTTGAAGACCTGCGTATTCGTGCCGCGCTTCATGGTGAAGCCGGTGACGGCGTTGTTCTCGACGTTGAAGGTGATCTTGATGGCGTCGAACTCTCGCGGGCGGAAATTTAATTTGTCGAACGCGTCCAGCGTGAGTTGTTGTCCCGGCGGGCCGATGACGAGCACGCCGTCTTTCAACACGGCGTTGAACTCCGCGCCGCTGTCGAGCTTGTACGTCCCGACGTAAGAGTTGAGCGTTTCGGCGTCAACCTTGAAGTCGGCTTTCGGCGGCGGCACGGCTCCGGCCTTCGTGAGCAGTTCGACGATCTCGGCATGCTTGGCGCGCGTGGCGGCGGAGATCGCGTCCGTCATCCACTCGGGCTTGAGGCTGTCTTTGCGTGCGAGCAACACGCGTACGAGTTCGGTGTGGCCGCCGCCCGCGCCGATTTGCAGGGCGTCCTCGATGCCGGTCGCGCCGCCCGCAATTAGCGCTTCGACCACTTGCGCGTGCCCCTTCTGCGCCGCCCAGATGATCGGCGTCGCGTTGTAGAACGTGTCCTTGACGTTCACGTCGGCCTTGCGCTCGATGAGCAGCTTGACCACTTCCGTGTGGCCTTTGTCGGCGGCGTAGGAAAGCGCGGTCGCGCCGTAACGAAATTTCGTATTCACGTCAACGCCTTTGTCTAACAGGGCTTTGACCGTCGCCAGATCGCCGCGCCGTGCGGCGTCGAAGAACTGGTCTTTCTGGTCTTGCGCGTGCGCGACTGTGAGCGCGGCGAGCATCAGCAGGAGAGACAACAAAAGATTTCTCTGGCGCGTCATAGGTTCACCTCTGTATCAGGCTCTCGGTGTCGAGGAGGTTTCGGGATTTACATTTTCTCGGATCGCGTATTGAACTTTTATGGATTGCTGCCGGACGACGCCCGACCGCCGCCGTTAACGGAAATGAAGTTTGCCCGTAGCTTTTACGTCTAACATGACGGGTAGGTTGCAAGGAGGCGTTTGCCTCGTCCGCTAAAGCGCGACATAATATGTGACGCGCGGATGTTTGAGTCAAGAAAAACTTACGCCGGAAACACGCGGGGCGGCAACTTACAAATGCCCGCTTGCGTATCTCTACGGCAGTATTGCAATGCTAAGAAGCTGTTAGCCGTTAGCCAAACCATAAAAGAGCTATTCGCTCGTAGCTGTTCGGTATCAACCGGAAGTTTTTGTTTTAGCCAACAGCTAACAGCTATAAAGGTAAAACTGATCATGCACGTTGCTCTCTTAAAACGTTTCGCGCTCGCATTGTTTACACTCGCGCTCGCCTTTGCGCCGCACGCGGCGCGCGCGGGCGACTGGGCGGAATGGCGCGGCCCCGCGCGCGACGGCGTTTCGCCCGAACGCAATCTGCCCTCGCGCTGGTCGCCTGCGGGCGAAAACCTCGCCTGGAAAGCGCCTTTCGGCGGTCGCTCCGCGCCCATCGTGATGGGTGACCGCGTCTATTTGCAGAACACTGCGGGCAAGGGCGAGACGTTGCAGGAGCGCCTCATGTGCTTCGACGCGGACACGGGCAAACTCGTCTGGGAGCACCGCTTCAACGTCTATCTGTCGGACGTGCCGACGCATCGCGTCGCGTGGGCTTCGCCCGTGGGCGACCCGGCGACGGGCAACGTCTACGTCTTCGGCTCCGGCGGCTCGCTCATCTCGCTCTCGCGCGAGGGAAAAGTTTTGTGGGAGCGTTCGCTCGGCGAAGACTTCGGCCTGCTGACCACGCACGGAGGGCGCACCGTCTCGCCGCTCATCGACGGCGACCTCGTCATCGTCTCCGGCGTTACGTTCGTGTGGGGCGAGCACGGGCGCGGCGCGCACCGTTTCATGGCCTTCGACAAGCGCAACGGGGAGACAATGTGGGTCAGCGCGCCCGGCGGTCGTCCCTACGACACGACTTACGCCGCGCCCATCATCGCCGACATCAACGGCACGCGCCTCCTGATTCAAGGCGCGAGCGACGGCGTCGTCCACGCCTTGAAGCCGCAGACGGGCGAGCCGGTCTGGAAGTACGAAATCTCGAAGCGCGGCTTGAACACGGGCGCGGTCATCTACAAAAATCTCGCCATCGTGACGCACAGCGAAGAAAATCTCGAATCGAACGAGATGGGCATGATCGCCGCGCTCGACGCGACGGCCAAAGGCGAACTCAAAAAGGAGCAGGTCAAGTGGAGCAAGATCGGCTGGCAGGGCGGCTACTCGTCGCCCGTCATTGACGGCGACAGGCTTTATCAAGTTGACAACGGCGCGAACATCGGCGCGTTCGATTTGAACACGGGCAAGCAACTCTGGCTGCAAAACCTCGGCACGATCCAGAAGTCCTCGCCCGTCCTCGCCGACGGCAAACTCTACGTCGGCACGGAGAACGGAAAGTTCTTCATCCTCCGCCCGACCGCGACGGGCTGCGAAATTCTCGACTCGGATCAACTCGGCACGGAGCAGCAGCCCGAAGCCATCATCGGCTCGCCCGCCGTCTCGAACGGGCGCGTCTATTTCGCCACCGACACGAACTTCTACGCCATCGGCAAGAAGTCGAACACGCCGACGCGCGCGGGCGCTCCGGTCGAAGGTCTGCCCAACCCGAACCGACCGGCGACGTGGGTGCAAGTCGTCCCGACCGAACTCGTCATCAAACCGGGCGAGACGATCAACTTTCGCGCACGACTGTTCGACGAATGGGGCAAGTTTATACGCGAGGAAAAAGGTGCGACGTGGTCGCTCGACAACTTAAAGGGGACGGCAGCGAACGGGCAGTTCGTCGCGGCCACAGACGGCGGCGCGCAGGCCGGACTCGTCAAGGCGACCGTCGGAGGCGTGACGGGCGCGGCGCGCGTGCGCATCGTGCCGCCGCTGCCGTGGAGCGAGAACTTCGACGCGATGGCCGTGGACACGATCCCGCCCACTTGGGTCAGCATGACGTTAAAGTTTGCCGTGCGCGAGATGGACGGCGGCAAGGTGCTCGTCAAGACGACGGAAGGCTCTTCGCTTCTGACGCGCACGCGCGCCTACATGGGCGCGTCCGACATGTCGAACTACACGGTCGAGGCCGACGTGCGCGGGACCGAGCGGCGCAGGCAGCGTGGCGACGCCGGAATCATCGCGCAGCGCTACGCGCTCGTGCTCTACGGCAACAGCCAGACGCTCCATCTCGAACCGTGGCAGCCCGAAGTGGTGCGCACCGTCACGCAAGCCTACGCGTGGAAGCCGGACACGTGGTATCGCATGAAGTTGATGGTTGAGAACACGCCCGACGGGAAGACGCGTGCGCGCGGCAAAGTGTGGCCGACGGGCGAACAGGAACCCGCCGCGTGGATGATCGAGCGCGTTGACCCGCTCCCGAACCGGCAGGGCGCGCCCGGCATCTTCGGCAACGCGCTCGCCGAAGTCTATTTCGACAACCTGAAAGTGTACGCGAACAAATAATATGGACCCGACGATCAACGAAGCCGCCGCGCTCGCACCGCCGCCGACGCCCGAGCGCATCTTTCAAACGCTCACGGCCTATCAACAGACCGCCGCCTTGAAAGCCGCCATCGAACTCGACATCTTCACGGCCATCGCCGAGGGCGACGACACGACGGCGAAACTCGCCGCGCGCACAAAGGCAGCCGAGCGCGGCCTGCGCATACTCTGCGATTATCTGACCGTCTCGCAGTTTCTCGGCAAGCAACCGGACGGCTGTTACACGCTCACGCAGGAGTCGGCGCTTTTCCTGAACCGCCGCTCGCCCGCCTACGTTGGCGGCATCGCGGAGTTTCTGTCGGGCGCGTATCTCGGCGACGCGTTCGCGCGTTTCACCGAGAGCGTGCGCAAAGGCGGCACGGTGATGGAAGCCGAAGGCTCCATGACGGCGGACCATCCGATGTGGGAAGACTTCGCGCGCGGCATGGCCTCGATCATGCGCTTGCCCGCCGGACACATCGCGGACGTTGTAGGCGCGGGCGAGATGGGCGCGTGCAAAATTCTCGACGTGGCCGCCGGTCACGGCATCTTCGGCATCACGCTCGCCGAGCGTAACCCGCAGGCCGAAGTTTATGCGATTGACTGGCAGAACGTCCTCGCGATAGCACAACAGAACGCGGAGGCGGCAGGACTGGGCGCGCGTTATCATCTGATTCCCGGCAGCGCGTTCGAGGTCGAGTTCGGCACGGGCTACGACCTCGTGCTCTTTACCAACTTCTTCCACCACTTCGACCCGCCGACCTGCGAGACGTTGATGCGCAAAGCGCACGTCGCGCTTAAAGACGGCGGGCGCGCCGTGACGCTCGAATTCGTGCCGAACGATGATCGCGTGACGCCGCCCGTCGAAGCCTCCTTCGCGCTCGTCATGCTCGGCACGACGCCCGCCGGAGACGCCTACACGTTCGCGGAGTTTGAACGGATGTTTCAAAACGCGGGCTTCGCGCGCAGCGTCTCGCACCAGACGATGCCGGGCCACATCATCGTTTCATACAAGTAAAGTTATAAGGATCAACATTCAAGGAACTGCTATGAACTTTCGCACTATCAACCGTCCGCTGCTTCTCTCTTTCGCCATCCTTGCCGTGATGTTGCTCGCCGGATCACCGTCGCGGCAGGCCGCTTCGGCGTCCGACCCGGGCAGCGGCGATTGGCCGATGTGGGGCGGCACGCCCGACCGCAACATGGTCTCGAACATGAAGGGCATCCCTGCGAGTTGGGACGTACTGAAGAAGACGAACGTGAAGTGGAGCGCCCTGCTCGGCTCGCAGACTTACGGCAATCCGGTCGTCGCGGGCGGCCAAGTGTACGTCGGCACGAACAACGAAGCGCCGCGCGATCCGAAAGTAAAAGGCGACAAGGGCATCCTGATGGCCTTCCGCGAATCGGACGGCGAATTTTTGTGGCAGGCCGTGACGGACAAACTCGCGGCGGGGCGCGTCAACGATTGGCCGTATCAGGGCATCTGCTCGTCGCCTCTGGTCGAAGGCAAAATTCTCTACTACGTCACGAATCGCGGCGAGGTCGTCGCGCTCGACACTGAGGGCTTCCGCGACAAAGAGAACGACGGCGTCGTGAAAGATGAAAAGTTGAACGGCGAAAAGGACGCCGACATCATCTGGAAATTCGACATGATGGAAGAGGTCGGCGCGTTTCCGCACAACATGTCGAACTCCTCGCCCGTCTCCTTCGGCGAACTCATCTACGTCAGCACGTCGAACGGGCAGGACGAGAGCCACGTCAACGTCCCTTCGCCGAAAGCTCCGGCCATCATCGCCTTGAACAAGACGACGGGCAAACTCGTCTGGGAAGACAACTCCGTCTTCGACAAAATTTTGCACGGCCAGTGGTCTTCGCCGACGGTGGCGAAGCTCGGCGGCGTTGACCAGGTCGTCTTCGCGCAGGGCGACGGCTGGATTCGCGGCTATGAAGCCCTGACGGGCAAGAAGCTGTGGGAGTTCGACACGAACCCGAAAGATTCGGTCTGGCCGAAAACGCGCAACGAAGTGATCTCCACGCCCGTCGCCTACGAAGACAAAATCTACATCTCCAACGGCCAGGACCCCGAACACGGCGAAGGCACCGGCCATCTCTATTGCATCGACCCGTCGAAGCGCGGCGACATCACGAAGACCGGCCTTGTCTGGCACTACGACAAAATTCGCCGCTCCGTCTCCACGCCCGCCATCAAAGACGGCATCATCTATCAAGCCGACTTCAGCGGCTTCCTGCACGCGCTCGACGCCAAGACCGGGCAGGTTCACTGGACGCACGACGTGTTCGCCGCCGTCTGGGGTTCGCCCATCATCATAGACAACAAGCTCTACCTCGGCGACGAAGACGGCGACATAGTCATCTTGCAGGAAGGCAAAGTGAAGAAGGTTTTGGCCGAAATCAACATGGCGAGTTCGATCTATTCGACACCCGTTCCGGCCAACGGCACGCTCTTCATCGCCAACCGCAACCAACTCTTCGCCATCGCCGAACAGA
This sequence comes from Pyrinomonadaceae bacterium, assembly GCA_035296385.1. GTDB lineage: Bacteria > Acidobacteriota > Blastocatellia > Pyrinomonadales > Pyrinomonadaceae > JAIVJZ01. The sequence goes on from DATHBB010000181.1 coordinate 9,979, forward strand.
AGGCGCCAGCGCCCGCGCCACCAGCGAAGAAACCGGAAGAACCCAAGAAGCCGTAACAACTCCTAAAGCGACGATCTGAGAACTATGAAACGCGTCTTTCTTACCTCTCTCCTTTTACTCGTTTTGTCGGGCGCGTCCGTCGCGCAGAACTGGCCGCAGTTTCGCGGCGTGAACGCTTCGGGCGTGGCGACCGGCGCTCAGAAAACGCCCGTCAGTTGGAACGCGGCGAAGTCCGAGAACGTCTTGTGGCGGACGGCCATACCCGGCCTCTCGCACGCGAGTCCGGTCGTCTGGGGCGACAAAGTTTTCGTCATCACCGCCGTCAGCGCCGACACGGCGGCGCGCTTCAACGCGAAGGACAAAGGCATCGGCCTCGCACGCGACGATGTGAAGCATACCTGGCGCATCTACAGTCTCGACAAAAACACGGGACGCATCCACTGGGAGCGCACCGCCTACGAAGGCGTGCCGCGCTCCAAGCGCCACGTCAAGGCGACTCAGGCCAACTCCACGCCCGCGACCGACGGCAAAACCATCGTCGCGCTCATGGGATCGGAAGGTCTCTACGCTTACGACTTCGCGGGCAAGCTGCTCTGGAAGCAAGACCTCGGCGTCTTGAATCCCGGACTTGCGGGCGATCCGACTTCCGAGTGGGGTCACGCCTCCTCGCCCGTCATCTATCGCCATCTCGTCATCGTACAGTGCGACAAGCATCAGGGGTCTTTCATCGCCGCTTACAATCTGCGGGACGGGAAGCAGGCGTGGCGCGTCGAGCGCGACGAACTGCCGTCGTGGAGTCCGCCCGCGATCTACGAGGGCAAGGCGCGCGCCGAACTCGTCGCCAACGCGAGCAATTACGTGCGCGGCTACGATCCGCTGACGGGCAAAGAACTCTGGCGCTTCGCAAACGGCGGTCAACAGTCGCAAGTGCAGATGCCCGCGCCCGTTTTCGCAAACGACTTGATCATCGTGACGGGCGGCTACCCCGGCAACCGACCCGTCAAAGCCTTCCGCGCGGGCGCTACGGGCGACATCTCTCTGAAGGAAGGCGAGGAGTCTAACGCGTCGCTCGCCTATCGACTGGCGCGCGGCAGTTCCTACACGGGCACGCCGCTCGTCTACGGCGATCTCATGTACATCTCCGGCGACAACGGCGTGCTGCGCGTCTTCGAGGCGAAGACCGGCAAGGCCGTCTACGAGCAACGCCTGCCCGCAACCTTCAGCGCATCGCCCGTCGCTGCGGACGGTAAAATTTATCTCGCGAGCGAAGACGGCGACGTGTACGTCGTCCGCGCCGGTGCGACCTACGAACTGCTGGCGACGAACCCGATGGGCGAGCCTCTGATGGCGACGCCCGCCATCTCCGGCGGCCTGCTCATCATGCGCTCGCAAAGTTACGTTTACGCCATCGGCGAAGCGAAGAAAAAAGTATGAAGTCGGAACGATGAACGATGAAGTAAAGACACCTGCTTTTACTTCATCGTTCATCGTTCCGACTTCATCGTTTAGTTATGACGCCTTTTGACTTTCAACTCCACACGCGCGTCGTCTTCGGGGCGGGGGCGCTCGCGCGTCTCGGCGCGCTCGCGAGCGAACTCGATTTCCGGCGCACGCTCATGGTGGCGGATCGCGGCCTCGTCGCGTCCGGCCACGTGGCGGAGGCTTCGGAGGTGTTGGAGGCCGCTGGTATCGAAGTCGTCCCCTTCCACGATTTCGACGTGAACCCCGACACGCTGATGTGCGAGCGCGGGCGCGACTTCGCCGCGCCGCTCCGTGTCGATTCGATCATCGGACTCGGCGGCGGCAGTTCGCTCGACTGCGCGAAGGCCATCAACTTCCTGCTGACGAACGGCGGCGAGATGCGCGACTATCAAGGCTACGGCAAAGCGACGCGCGCCATGCTCCCGATGATCGCCATCCCGACCACAGCGGGCACGGGCAGCGAAGCCCAGGCCTACGCGCTCATCTCCGACGCCGCCACGCACGTCAAGATGGCCTGCGGCGACCCCAAAGCCGCCTTCCGCGTCGCCCTGCTCGACCCCGCGCTCACAGTCTCGCAACCCGCCGCCGTCACCGCCGCCGCCGGATTCGACGCCATCGCGCACGCCGTCGAATCCTACGTGACGACGCGGCGCAACGCCGTCTCCGACTCCTTCGCGCGCGAGGCGTGGCGTCTGCTCGAAGCGAACTACGAGCGCGTGTTGACGCATCCGTCAGACCTCGAAGCGCGCGGCGCGATGCAACTCGGCGCGCACTACGCCGGAGTGGCAATCGAAAATTCCATGCTCGGCGCGGCGCACGCCTGCGCCAATCCCCTGACGCAACACTACGGCACGACGCACGGCGAGGCGGTCGCGCTGCTCCTGCCGCACGTCGTCCGCTGGAACGCCCGCGTAGTCGCGGCGCGCTATGCCGAACTCCTGCGCACGGCGGGGCGCGACTCGACGGAGGCGAGCGCCGGCGAAGCACTGGCGGCACGGCTCGAAGAGTTGAAGGCAGCGGGCGGTCTCGACGCGGGCGCGAGAGACGTGGCGGCGTGCGTCGGTGCGGATGATCTGGACATGCTGGCCGCAGACGCCGCGCGGCAATGGACGGGCACTTTCAACCCGCGCCCGTTCGACCGCACAGGCGCGCTTGAACTCTATCGCCGCGCCCTGCAATTACAATTTCAGCACGTTTGATGTCGTGCAAGATTAAGTCTGTTTGAGGATATGCCAGAAGTGAACAACGAACTGCACTCGCCCGGCCGCCGTTGGCCGCGCGCGTTTTCGCTCGCGCTGCTTTTAACTTTCGCCCTGTCGATGTCGCCCGCGCGCGTCGCGGCGCAGTGGGCAGACCCGAACAACTGGACGCAGTTTCGCGGCAGCCATCAGTTGACAGGCGTGTCCAAGGGCGACGTGCCGACAAGTCTGCGCCCGCTCTGGAATTATCAGGCGGGCGCGGGCATCGAGTCGTCGGCAGCCATCA
>DATHBB010000182.1:0-3468 GCA_035296385.1 Pyrinomonadaceae bacterium
CGCGGTGGCGCGCTCGATGAGTTTGACGGCCTCTTCTTTCGCGCCCGCGCGCAGTCGCAGGGCGGCGAGCGCGGCGAGCGCGTTCGCCTCTTTCGGGTCGAGTTGGACGGCGCGACGCAGGAAAGGTTCGGCCTTCGCGTCGTCGCCCGCGCGCACCAGAAGGAGTCCGAGCGCGGCGTGCGGGAGCGACCAGTCGGCGCGCAGTTCGGCGGCGCGGCGCAGAGATTTTTCCGCCTCCGCCGTCTGCTTGAGCGAGACGAGCGCGACGCCCTTTTGATATTCGGCTTCGGGAAATTCGGGGCGCACGCCGATGGCCGCCGTGTAAAGTGCGACGGCGCGCGCGAGATCGCCTTTGGCGTGCGCGTCCTGCGCGCGGTTGAAAATTTTAACGGGGTCGTCTTCGCCGTCGGCAGCGTCGTCAGCCGTCTGCGCGCGGAGCGACGCGGCGCAGGCGAGTACGACGATGAACGACCAGACGAGGCCGCGTGCGAAGAAACGTATGGGAAAACCGGAAGGCATCAAACTGGCGACTGCTTTCGTTAAAGTAGCGTTTGCTTTCGTTCGGATGTGAAAATTTTTTGCCGAAACTCGAATCAAAAGAGGTGGCGGCGACGCCGGAAGGCCGTGTCTGCCGCGCGAGCATAACACGCGCTTTTGCCGAGCGTCCACGATGCTCACTGTCGAATTGGCGCGCTTTATATGGATGATGGGTTGCGTCCTTCAAGATGCCTGCGATAACATGCCGTCCATCCTGTTTTTCAAACTCAAACTTGAGGCCGCGAACGCCGCGCGCGCGGCGGCGACGCGACAGGCGCGGGGTCGGCTGGCCTGACACGGAACGGACGCGGGGCTTGAAGTGGAGCGACGATGGCTGTGAGCGGTTCGGTAGTCGAAGAAATTTCGGTTGACGCGCCGGAGACGGTATCGGGCGAGGCGGCGCGGAAAGAACTCGCGCTGCGTGCGCTCCTGCGCGAAATGGAGTCCGTGCTCGTGGCCTTCTCCGGCGGCGTTGACAGTTCCTACGTTGCCTATGTCGCGTCCGCAGAACTCGGCGCGCGCGCTCTCTCTGTGACGGGCGAATCCGCGAGCCTCTCCGCCAGCCAGCGCGAGCAGGCCGCAAGCGTCGCCGCGCGCTTCCGTTTCCGCCACGAGACGATTGACACGGAAGAGATGGCCGACCCCCGCTACACGGCCAACGCGGGCGACCGTTGTTATTTCTGCAAAACCGAACTCTACTCGAAACTCGCACCCCTCGCCGCCGCACGCGGTTTCAGTTGCGTCGTTGACGGCTCGACGACGGACGACCTCGGCGATTACCGTCCCGGGCGCGCGGCGGCAACCGAACACAACGTCCGCAGCCCGCTCATCGAAGTTGGGATGAGCAAAAGCGAAGTGCGCGAACTGAGCCGACGCGCCGGTCTGCCGACGTGGGACGCGCCCGCCAGCCCCTGCCTCTCCTCGCGCATCGCTTACGGCACGACCGTCACGATCAAGCGCCTGCGCGAGGTGGAGACGGGCGAGGAGATCATGCGCTCGCTCGGCTTCCGCGAGTTTCGCGTCCGTCATCACGACGAACTGGTGCGCCTCGAAATAGCTCCGGCGGAACTCGACGGCGCGCTCCGGCGCGAAGTCGCAGACGAACTCGCGCGCCGTTTCCGCGCCCTCGGCTTCCGCTACGTAACGCTCGACCTGCACGGCTATCGCACAGGCGCGATGAACGAAGTCTTGAAAGCAGTGACAAGTGACGAGTGACAAGTTAAAGCAGCACCACTGTCTTTAAGCTCGTCTTATTTCTTGCTCGTCACTCGTCACTTGTCACTCGTCACTAGGAGATTAATATGGCTACTTCAATGGTAGAGGACGTTGTGCCGGAAGCGAAAGAGGCTAATCCGTTTGAGTCTATGATGTCGCGCTTTGACCGCGCGGCCAAGTTGCTCGATCTCAACCCCGATCTCTACGCCGTCATGCGCGTGCCGAACAGGGAGTTGAAAGTCTACATCCCCGTGCGCATGGATTCGGGGCGCATACAGGTTTTTGAAGGGTTTCGCGTGCAGCACAACTTCGCGCGCGGCCCCGCCAAGGGCGGCATACGCTACTCGCCCGACGTGACGATTGAAGAAGTGCGCGCGCTCGCCGCGTGGATGACATGGAAGTGCGCGGTCGTCAACGTCCCGTTCGGCGGCGGCAAGGGCGGCGTCATCTGCGACCCGTGGCAGATGTCGCAGGGCGAGTTGGAGCGCCTGACGCGCCGCTACGCCTCCGAGTTGATCGACATCATCGGGCCGGAAAAGGACGTGCCCGCGCCCGACATGAACACCAACGAGCAGACGATGGCGTGGATCATGGATACCTACTCGATGCACGCGCGCCACACCGTCAACGCCGTCGTGACCGGCAAACCCATCGCGCTCGGCGGCTCGCAGGGGCGGCGCGAGGCGACGGGGCGCGGCGTCCTGTTCGTCGTCAACGAAGCGATGAAGAAGTTTAAGATGACGCCGCCCTCAACGCGCGTCGTCGTGCAAGGGTCGGGCAACGTCGGCGGCATCGGCGCGCAGTTGATGCACGAAGCCGGTTATAAGATCATCGCCATTTCCGACATGCACGGCGGCATCTACAACCCCGCAGGCATAGACATCCCCGCCGCCATGGAGCATTTGCGTGCGACGCGCTCTTTCGAGGAATACCCGAACGCCGAGCGCGTCTCGAACTCCGAGTTGCTCGAAATCGAATGCGACGTGCTCGTCCCGGCAGCGACGGAGAATCAGATCACTTCACAGAACGCCGAGCGCATCAACTGCAAAGTTTTGGCCGAGGGCGCGAACGGCCCGACGACCGCCGCCGCCGACGAAATCCTCCAGCGCAAAGGCATCTTTGTGATTCCAGACATTTTAGCCAACGCGGGCGGCGTCACCGTCTCCTACTTCGAGTGGGTGCAGGATCGCATGGGCTATTTCTGGAAAGAAGACGTGGTTAACGAGCGCTTGCAGGACGTGATGGTCGCCAGTTTCAACGAACTCGTGAAGTTCGCCGAGAAGCATAACGTGGACACGCGGACGGCTGCCTACATGCTCGCCATTGACCGCGTGGCCTACGATACGCGCATGCGCGGCATCTACGCGTGACAAAAATGTGTATGGATTTTTAATGCTAAGTGGCGAAAATGTCTTGATTTCCGCGCCAATGTAGAGTATGGTCTGCCGGAAATCGTTATGTTAGGAGCAAAGTCTGAAAGTATAACTTGAAGATAAAGTTCCGGCATTTCGAGTTCGACCGTTGACAGTCAGCGTGACTGTTTTGTATAAGCAGTGACGCTTTACAGAAAACGAAAAAGAAGAATACAGTTGAGAGGCGCAAAGAGGCAGGTTTTAAGCGCCCGCGAACACAGAATACGTGTTCGGCTCCTCTCGCTGCTCCGCTCCAGCTACAAGGCGTTTCGTTCGAGGGCGGTAGCAGTTTTACATTGACTCT
>DATHBB010000183.1:0-8295 GCA_035296385.1 Pyrinomonadaceae bacterium
TGCGCGCCGCGCTCACTCGCTGGTTTAGTTTTTCGAGGTTCATAAATCTCAAATTGATTAACTATCTATGCCTATAATAAGAACAGGAATATCTATGTCCGCCACTCCGCGGCTCTCTAAATCCCAGACGAACTGCTCAAAGTATGAAACGCCGGACGACATCTCCAGTGCAAGAGCTTTGACGGGAACGATCTCAATTCCACATGTGATAAGCCCAAGATTGCGAAAGATCGTCATCTTCGCGCAAACGTTATAAACCATGAAAGAATACTTGCCGAATTGAACCTCTACACCCAAACCATCTTTCACAAAATCCATGTCACGGAATGCACCTTTCAGACTTGAGCGGATTTTGTAGTCTTCAAGATAGTGTGTCGTCGGATATTCACAATCAACCGCCTGATTCCTCCAGCCCTTCGGATAAAGTTCTCTTTGAAATGCCCTGTTGAGGGCAACCGGGCTATAGAGCATCCGCCCGACTTTTGTTTTTTCCTTACTCAATTTGATTTTAGCTATCGAAGCATCAACTGACCCGATGGCATCCTTCACTTCGGCGAGCAGATGCGGGTAGCGTGCGCTGACTTCATCCAACCCGTTTTTGAAGGAATACTGCGCCGCGAGTCTCAAGCTTTAGCCTCCTTGTTGCGCCATTCAATGGGAATCTGTGCGACCTTCTCGCGCCCTGTCGGTTGATGGACAGGCTTCCCAAGTTGGCGATAAGGAAGCGCACCCGAATAAAAGTCTGCGATTCGCTGCCTGGCGATGTCGATATATTCTTCTTCCTTCTCACACCCGAAAGCCCGCCGCTTGTTCTTTAAGGCCGCGAGAAGCGCAGACCCGACACCTGAAAATGGATCGAGTACCCAATCATCTTCATTCGTTAAAGCCAACACACAACGTTCAACCAATTCGATAGGAAACTGGCACGGATGAAGTGTCTTCTCCGGGTGGTTAGCCTTTACGTTCGGGATATTCCAGAGCGCACTTTCCCAATCTTGCACGACAATGTCCCAGATGTCCGAAGGGTTCTTCCCTAAAGGATTTCCCGAAGGCTGGCCGCGCTTCTCGCCTTTGAAGTGAGTTTTGCCCGGATACTTAGAAGGCACTCGAACAGGATCAAGTTTGAATGTATAAGTATCGCCTTTCGTAAACCAGAGCAACGTCTCGTAACGTCCTGAAAATCTCTTTGACGCATGAAGCCCGTGCGCGAAATGCCAAATGATTCGATTGCGAAGTTTCAGCCCTCTGGATTTGAACAGGTGATAGAAATAAACATCGAGCGGGAACACTTCGCCGTCGTCAATGTAATTCCCAACCTGCCAACACAGAGAGCCTTCAGGAGATAAGACGCGCACAATTTGTTCAATCGCCGGAGCGAGTGATTCGAGATACTGCGGCAACGTCGTCGCCTTTTCATAGGCTTTACCGATGTTGTATGGCGGCGACGTGATGATCAATTTAGCAAAGCCGTCTGGCAGATCGCGGAGAGTGTTCAGGCAATCTCCCTCTGCAATCACAATCTCGGCAGCTGGAGCAAAAGAAGAAGCCACATCACCCTGCCACAACGTTGTCGTCTTCTTCTGACTCGCCATTTTTCTTTGCCTTTATCTCTCTTGTATCGCGTCAGGATGAAACTTTCTTCTTGGCCTAAGAATATCACGATAGAGTATTTCGCTAAGGCTTCTTTCCTTCTGCAAGTTGAGCTACCGCCTTCTCGATTCGGCGCACGCGGGTTTCGGGGCGTTTGGCGTCTTCGACGGCGCGGGCGTGCTCTTTTTTGTGGGTGTAGCTGAGTTTGTCCCATGCGATTTGGGCGGCCTTGTTTGCCTTCAACGCACGTGCGAGGTCGGGGGGCGGGGTGATGATGCGCGGTTCTTCGTCGCGTTCCATTGTCATGCTGATTAGGTCGCCGCCTTTGACGCCTGCGGCGGCGCGGAGTTCACGGTTGACGACGAAGATGAATTTGCCGCGCATCGGGAAGATCGTGCCACGATAGGGGTGGCGGTTGATCGTGCCGCGCACGGGGACGCGTGCGCGCGTGCCGTAGGTCTTCTGCACGTCGAAGGGGACGGTGATGGCGGTGGCCTCGTTCGTTCTGTTTTTTTCGAGCAGCACGCGGAAACGTTTTGTCGCCATAATCTCCTCCGTTCGTTTTACTGTCAGAGCCGTCGAGCGAGGCGTCGTCGTTAGGCATCGAACGATACGCGTCGAAGTTCGTAATCAAACTTTAGGCCAGCGGGACGGACTGACCGGCCTGCACGTAGGCGTGCTCGAAGAGGAGCAATCCGGCGAGCGCGAACGGGACGGCGGCCAGGCCGAACCAGGGCGCGAGGCCGCCGAGCATGGTCAGGATAATGCCCGCCCAGAAGAAGGTGCGATAACGCCCGCGCGTCATCTCGCGCACGGCGAGGTGCGCGTGCGCCGTCGGGTGTACGACGGTAACTTCGCCCCAGATGAAGAGCAGGTGTATGAGACTCAGGCCGCCGAGCGACCAGAGCAGAGGCCACACGGCGCTCGCTTCGAGCCACGCTGCGAACGGCAGGAGCGCAGCCGCGCCGACAAGCAGCGATTGGACAAACAGGTGCGGCGGCAGGAGCGGGTTCTGCCACATGTCGCGCGCCTTGGCCTGCGCGAAAAGATAGGCCGTGTAGATGGCCGTCAAGGCCGCGAGCGGAAGACCCGCGATCATCAGGAAGCGTTGCGGCGTCGTCGCGCCCGACAAACTCGCGAAGAAGTGGAGCGCGAGCACGACGGAGTAACCCGCGATGATGAACGCGCCTTTGACGAGCCAACTGCGCCACTGCGGGCGCGTAAATATTAAGTAGAAGCGTTCGGGGTGTTCCAAGTCCCACAGCAGGAGGCCGCCGGTGAACGCGAGGAAGACGCCGGACAGAACGGGCGCGACCCAGAGCCACAAAGGCGACGCGGGAAAGCTGATATAACCCGCAAGCACGTCGGAGACGGCGTAAGAGTTTATGAAACCCAGCAGGACGAGCAGCGCCGCGACGAGATACGCGCCCGCCGCGATGCCCTTCGTCCAGGTGTAGAGACTCACGCGCCAGTCCCAGGGGATCGTGTGCGCCACGTCGTAAGAGAGAAGCGCGGCGGCGGAAGTGTTGTTGTAATCGGGATGGCCGGAGACGACGTAGTCCGTGCCCGTGCGCTGCTCGCTCCACATGAAGAGTTCGCCGTCGGGGCGGCGCGCGGCGAGCGGGTCGAGCGTCGCCTGATGCGCGCCCTTGTAAAAAAGTTTCGGCAGCGTCTCCTTCTCAGGCCGCCGGACGTTGACCGGATCGCGGTTGACGATGCGCGCCACTTTGGAATCCGCGTCGTGCATGTCGCCGACGAGTATCGCCTCGACCGGGCAGACGACGACGCACGCCGGTTCGAGTCCCACGTCGATGCGGTGCGCGCAGAAGTTGCACTTCTCCGCCGAGTGGTCTTCGGGGTTGATGAAAATGGCGTCGTAGGGGCACGCGGCCATGCACGCCTTGCAGCCGATGCAGATGGACTTGTCGAAATCTACGATGCCGTCCGCGCGTTTGAACATCGCCGAGGTCGGGCAGGCCGTCGCGCAGGGCGCGTGCGTGCATTGGTTGCAGCGCGTCACCTGATGCGCGCGGCGCGTCTGCGGGTATTCGCCCACGTCAACGTGCTTCACATAAGTTCGCGTCACGGAAAGCGGCACGAGGTTTTCCGACTTACAGGCGGTCGTGCACGCGTGGCAACCGATGCAGCGCGTCTGGTCTATCACCTTCCCCCAACGCGGCGCGCGTTGCGCGTCCACGTCACCGTTTGAGGCTCGCTCTTCCATCCACATCCCCCGCGAATCCGGCTTTGAAAATTGAAACGACAGACTACACCGAAACGCTTTTACTGAACAGCGGGGCGCGCCGCCTGCTTCAACAGCGCGACCAATTTATCGGGATAGTCCGTCACGATGCCGTCCACGCCGAGCGCGACGAGGCGGCGCATCGCCGCTTCGTCGTTGACTGTCCAGACGTGTATCTCCAGCCCGCCGCGATGCGCCGACGCGACGAGTTCCGCCGTCAGCCACGCGCGCCCGAAGGCCGTCTCCGGCACTTGCACGAGGCGCGTGCGTGTCTTGTCGGCAGCGATGTCGCGCCCCGCCTGCAAGTCCGACGCGAGCGCCATCACTTCGTCGAAGCTGGCGGACGTGCGGACCTCGGGACACTCGCGCCGGAACTCCGCGAGCACCTGCGCATTGAACGAGGCGACCGTTGCCCTGCCCGTCGCGCGGCTCTCACGCAGCGCGCGGCAAAAAGATTTGATGAGCGAGGGCTGCGCCTGCTTGATGTCTATGTTGAGGAGCGTCTGCGGAAATTCTTCGAGCACTTCGCCGAGGGTCGGGACGGTGATGCCCTTGCCCCTGAACGGGAAGGTGCGCCCGCCGTCGTTCGTCCAGCGATAACCCGCGTCGAGTTTTTTGAGTTCCGCGAGCGTCAGCGCGTTGACGCGCCCCGTGCCGTTCGTCGTGCGTTCGACCGTGCCGTCGTGGATGACGACGAGCGCGCCGTCGGACGTGGCGTGCAAGTCCATTTCCAACACGTCCACGCCGAGCGCGACCGCCTGACGAAAGGCGTGCGCGGTGTTCTCCGGCCACAGCCCCGCGCCGCCGCGATGCGCCAGGACGAGCGTGCGTCGCGCTACGGTGGTATCGGGCGCGGCGGCGGTCGTTGTGGCGTCGCGCATGTCTTCAAACGAATTCTGGTTGCGTGTTGCCTGCATCTTCTCCGGCCTTTGCGACGCCGATCCGTAAAGCGCGCCCAGGAGCAACGCGATTGCCCCCGAGAGCAATGCGATTACTCCGAACGGCAACGCGATTGCACCCAAGTGCGGCGCGATTGCACCGAAGTGCAGCGCGATTGCGCCGGGCGATAACACGCCCCGTCTGGCTCCACGTTTCGTCATCCTTGTCGAATATCCTTTGTCCAGGAGTTTAGCATCGCGCGGGTGCGGTTTGACCAGCGCGGGCGTTGACTTCGTCGCCCACGCGTGTTTGACTCGCGTTGACAACACACAAAATACTTTGGTCAGACAAACGCGGGCGACAAAATCCGCGCAGACTGCGGGCAACATGGCGGAACAAATTTACGATTGCATCGTGGTCGGCGCGGGTCCGGCGGGACTCTCCGCCGCGCTCTTTCTCGCGCGCTATCGCAGGCGCGTTCTCACCTTCCATCACAACAGCCCGCGCAACATCTACTCGCACGGCGTTCACGGCTTTCTCGGCCATCACGGCATACAGCCCGTGGAACTGCTCACGCGCGGACGCGACGAAGTGACGCAGCACGGCGGCCTCATCGTCGAAGGTTGCGTCACGAAAGTTGAGCGCATCGGCGACGAACACTTTCGCGTCTCGACCGGCGACGATAAGATCGCGGCGCAAGCGTTCGATACGCGTCGCCTCATTCTCGCCACCGGCCTGCGCGACCTGACGCCCGAGTGCGCGGGCTTCCGCGAGTTCTACGGCGTCTCCGTGCATCATTGCCCCGACTGCGACGGCTTCGAGGCGACGGGCAAGCGCATCGCCGTCGTCGGGCACGGCAAGAGCGCCGTCGGCTTCACGCTCGGACTCCTGACGTGGACGGACAAATTGACGCTCATCACCGACGGCGACGCGGGCGACATGACGGACGCGCACCGCGCGAAGCTCGCCGAGTTCAACATCCCCGTCACGAACCAAATTATCGCGAAACTCGAAGGCGACGCCGGGACGCGCCAGATCGAGCACGTGCGTTTCGAGGACGGCGGCTCGCTCGCGTGCGACGCGCTCTTCTTCAACCTCGGCACCGAACCCGTCTCGAATTTGCACGAGATGCTCGGCTGCCGCATCGACGAAGAATGCGGGCTGGTCTGGGTTGACGAAGATCAACAGACGAGCGTGCCGGGCGTCTACGCGGCGGGCGACCTCACGCCGAAGTCTCAACTCGCCGTCGTCGCCGCCGCCGAAGGCGCGATGGCCGCCATACACATACACAAGTCGCTCATCCCCGAATCGCAGAAAGTCTGAAGGGCTGTCAGTTGTCCGTTGTCAGTTGTCCGTCGTTTTGTGCCGCCCGATTCTTGAGTGCTGCGTTTTCAGCCGGACGCTGGCCGAGCACATACAACTGACAACTGACCACGGACAACTGACTAATTGCGAAAGTTTTGCGTCACCATCAGGCCGCGCCGTCCTCCGTCCATGACTCCGATGCCGACGCGTCCGAACTGCGGGCGCAGGATGTTGGCGCGGTGACCGGGCGAGTTCATCAAGCCCGTGTGCGCGATGGAGAGCGTGGGCGCGAGCGCGAGGTTTTCGCCCGCCGTGCGATACGTGACGCCGCCTTCGCGTATGCGCGCGAAGGGGTCGCGGCCTTCGGGCGTGACGTGCGCGAAGTAGCCGCGCGCGAACATGTCCGCCGAGTGACGCCGCGCCACCTCGCGCAGTTCGTCGTCGGCTGCGAGCGGCGCGAGTCCCGCCTCGGCGCGCTCGCGGTTGACGAGTTCCAGCATCTGCGCTTCCAACTCCGGCCTCGGCTTCGTCTGCGCCACCTTGAACGGCAGTTCGACGCTCTCGTTCGACTCCGGCTTGACGGCCATACGATTGAGCGTCTGCGCGATGGCGTCGCCGAAGACGGAGGAGAGCGCCGTCTCAAGTTGTTCGGTCGAAGCGGCGAGCCGGTTGGCGAGTGCGCTCTCGCGTGCGCGCTTCTGCATGCCGTCGGGGAGCGGCGCGGACATAAGCAGCGCGGCGGTAATCGCGGCGGTGATGAGGCCGCTCGCAAAACCGGGCACGACGCCGAACAGGCGATTCAGGCGACGCTCGTGCACGTCCTTCGGCAAACGACGCAACAGCGCCGCGCCGAGCAGTTGGATCGCGAGTCCGGCGGCGAACGCCGTGACGAGGAAGGCGACGGGTTTGTCCCACGCGTCAGACCAATCGAAATGCGGGGCGAGCCATCGCGCGAGCGGCTGGTAGAAGCGCAGGCCGAGAAGCAAGCTTCCCGTCCAGCGCAGCAGGTCGAGCAGGCCGAGGATGAATCCACGGTACCAGCCGTAGTACGCGCTTAAAAGGACGAGCGCGACGAGCAACAGATCAATGTAGTTCACAGTCATCACAGGGCAACTTACCGAAACATGTTCGCACCGCACTATTAAACCCAACTCGTGTTACGAAATTGTACTGCGCGGCGTTCATCTCCTTTGCGGAATAAATCAAGTTTGAGCGGTCGCAGCGATCCCGTTTTGGCATCATTTGTCCACACTAAAAAGAACCTGGTAAAACCTGGTATATTCGGCGACGGTTGGCGGGTTTAGTCGCCACTAAAAAAGAGGGGCGGGGTAGGAATTTTCCTACCCCGCCCCTTCCCTTTTCAGCCCCGCACGTTCGTCTTTAGGCCGCACGCCGCTGCTGCCCGTCGTCCGGCTTAATCCCATGGAGCCGACGCGGGAAGCTGTGGTGCCTCCCGCGTCGAGGTTGACGTGTTGCCGAACGGCCCGGTCTGCACCTACCCGGTCTGAACGAGTGTATAGCCGATTTCCACGTCGCCCTTGAGGTATTTGGCACTCACGACGATCTCCCTGGCGACGAGCTTTTGGTACGACGATTTGCCTTGCTCAAGGGTATAGTGCTGTTCGTCCGCGAGGAGCAGGAACACTGCATCCGGGTTCCCGGCGACAGAGATTTCGATGTCCCAGGTGCCTTCTCCGCCCAAGGTGGCGTCGAGCCCGAATAAATAATGGTTCGGCCCGACGAGGACGGTTCTGATCGGGTCCCCGTCCACCGTCCCCGCCTTATTGTACGGATTCGCGCTGAACCCGAAGTTGTTGCTCTGGTTGAGCGTCCAAGAAAGCGTCACGAGGCGGCCAATACCTTCGATGGTCTCGTCGCCGCGGGCGAGGATCGATAGGACGGAGCCGACCATGATGGTCGCGCTGTCAGGAAGTGGTCCGTACGGCGTGTATTTGACGGGAAATTTCCACTCTCTGTCTTGGTCGGCGTGGGCGATTTGTTGAGACCCCCCGTTATCGTTGATCCTGATCCAATTCCGGTAGCCTGTAGGGGTGCTGGTTTCGACGCTCATAGGTGTGCCTTTCTGGTGAGATGACGAGTTCGAGGCGGACGACGCTGGCAGGTATGCACGCACTGCAAGCAGGTAGACCGCTCCGAGGGTGCATATGTCGCGCAACATTCCTCTGAGACATATACGTTGAAGGTGCGAGTTGGCGGGGGTAAGCGGGATCGTCAACCCTTCGCACCCGTTCATGGTAAGCGGCGAGATATTATCGGCG
>DATHBB010000184.1:0-10448 GCA_035296385.1 Pyrinomonadaceae bacterium
TCGATCTGTGTCTGCGGGTTGTAGCCGAGCAGGCGGCGCGCTTTGGAGATGTCGGCGAAAGTCTGCGGCACGTCGCCGGGTTGCATCGGCTGGCGGTCGATGACGGCCTTCCGGCCAAGCTCTTTTTCCAACAGCGCGATCAGTTCGCGCAACTCCACCGTGCGCGATTCGCCGAGGTTGATCGCTTCGTAATCTGTCGCCGTGTAGTCGATGGCGGCGCGCACGCCCGCGATGATGTCTTCGATGTAAGTGTAGTCGCGTCGCGTCGTGCCGTCGCCGAACACGGGGATCGGCCTGCCTTCGGAGATCAAACGCGCGAACTTGTGTATCGCCAGATCGGGACGCTGGCGCGCGCCGTAGACGGTGAAGAAGCGCAGCGCGACGCATCGCAGGTCGTGCAGATGCGCGTAGGTGTGGCAGAGCATTTCGCCCGCCGCCTTCGTCGCCGCGTAAGGCGAGATGGTTTGCCTGATCGGATCGTCTTCCGAAAAAGGAACTTTCGCGTTGATGCCGTAGACGGACGAAGACGAGCCGAAGACGAACTGCGGAACTCGCGTTGCGCGCGATGCTTCGAGCAGGTTGAGCGTGCCCGTAATGTTCGTCTCCGCGTACAAAAACGGCTCGGTTAGAGAAGGCCGCACGCCCGCCCGCGCCGCCAGATGCACGACGCAATCAAAACGCTCGTCGGCGTTGAAAACTCTCTCCATCGCCGCGCGGTCGCGTATGTCCGCTTCGACCAGCTTGTAATCCTCGCGCGTCAGGTGCGGCGCGATGTTCGCGCGTTTGAGCGCGGGGTCGTAGAAGTCGTTGAAGTCATCTACGACCGTCACGCGCCAAGCGTCTTCCGCAAGCAGACGTTCGACCAGATGCGAGCCGATGAAGCCCGCGCCGCCCGTCACCAAAATGCTACGCTTATTCGTCAAGCCGCTTTCGCCTCTCCTTTGCGCGCGTAAATCCACAAGTGCCAGCCCCAGCGCGCCGCGAGCCGCGCTTCAAGGCCGCGCGACAACAAATTGCCCATCACGGGCAGCCAGCGCTTATTCAAAAAGTGCGTCGCCGTCTCGACCTCCGCGAAGTCCCGGAACAACTCGCGCGCCTCCCGTCTCGAATAGACGCGCGCCAAGGGATTCCCCGCCCCGTCCGTGTTGCGGTTCAAAAACTCACCCGGCGCGAGATAACTCTCCGCATCCTCTCTGACGCGCGCTGCGTGCTCGCGCAGAGACGCGACGGGTTCGCCCGTCAAGCGATGCGCCAGACGCAAGCCCGCTTCACGTTTCAACAAATGCGCCCCCGCGCGACGCAGCACGCCTATGTTCACGCGATAGTTATACGAGTTGCGATGATAAAGCATCACGCACGCGCGCCCACCCGGACGCAGCACGCGATGAACTTCCCTGACCGCCCGCGCCGTGTCCGGCGTGTGATGCAGCACGCCGTGCGAATAGACGAGATCAAAACTGTCGTCCGCGAAGTCCAGATTCTCCGCATCCGCCGTGCGAAACTCCCCGCGCAAATTGAAAACCTCAAAACACTTGCGCGCCAACTCCACCGCCGCGTCCGTCAAATCCACGCCCGTATAATCCGCACCCGCGCGCGCAAACTGCGCCCCGTCCGTCCCCAACCCGCACCCGATCTCCAGCACCTTCAACCCCCGCGCACGCCCGAACGCTGCCGCCGACGGAATGTGCCACTCCGTCCCATACCGATGCTCCGCCACGCGCTCATAAAACTCACGCGACCCCATCACGGCATCCGTAAACTTCGTCCCGCACGGGTTCGCCTGCCAAAACTCCCGCACCCGCTCCTTCAAATTGTTCCCGTTATCATCACTCATCGAGAGTCCATCCGGCAGCACACTATTCACCCCACGACCCGCCCCCACACACGCACAGAAGAAAACCCACGCCCCATGCGAAACACCGAAAGTAACACGCCCCATTCACGCCCGACAAGCGACAGACCACACACAGCCGCTTGGCTATAGTGACGTACTTCAATGCTAACTGCTCGTGCGTCCGCTCGACACCGAAATACATACTCCTTCCCTAAAACGCGTCATCATTATATCCTCTGCCGTGTCGTCGCCTGACGCGCGAGCACGTTCATCAAGTTTCTTCACCAGTCGCTCCAAACGTGCCGCGTCGCCCGTTCATCGCTCACTGAAACAATATTATGTGCGCAGCCACCAAACCCACCGTTTTCATCAGCTACAGCCACAAGGACGAAGAGTGGAAAGATCGTCTTGTGACGCATCTCGGCGTACTCCAGGAGCAAGATTTACTCACCCTCTGGGAGGATCGGCAGATCGGCGCGGGCGAGGATTGGGAGCAAAAGATTCAAGATGCCATGAATGCCGCTCACGTCGCCGTCCTGCTGATTTCAGCCAACTCTCTTACTTCAAAATTCATTCTCCGTAAAGAAGTGGCTCATCTGCTGCAACGCCGCGACAAGGAGGGATTGCAAATCTTTCCGGTCATCATCAAATCGTGCGCTTGGCAGAAGGTTGATTGGCTGAGCCGAATGCAGGTTCGCCCACGCGATGGCAAGCCGCTCTCCGCGCACGGCGGGGATCGTAGAGACGAAGCGTTAGCCAGGATTGCGACGGAGATTCTTGAGAAGTTTGAGCAAGCGACGACATCGGGTGCTCAAGAGAAATTCACATCGCCCGACTCTAAAAGAATTTCCATCAGCCGCTTACCCGTTACCGGACGCGATATCTTCGGACGCGAGAAGCAGTTACAGCAGTTAGATGATGCCTGGGCGAATCCTAAGACAAACATCCTGAGCCTCGTCGCATGGGGCGGCGTCGGCAAATCGGCATTGGTCAATCACTGGCTGGGGCGCATGGCCTCAGATGATTATCGCGGCGCGCAACGCGTCTACGCGTGGTCGTTCTACAGCCAAGGCTCGACCGACCGCGCTGTCTCAGCCGATCAATTTATCGAAGCCGCGCTCACTTGGTTCGGTGATCCCGACCCCAACAAAGGCTCGCCGTGGGACAAAGGCGAACGGCTTGCACAACTGGTCGGCTCGCAGCGCACTCTACTTGTGCTTGACGGCTTAGAGCCGCTCCAGCATCCTCCCGGCGCAGACGAAGGCCGTCTCAAGGATCAAGCCCTCCAATCGCTTTTGCGCCAACTTGCCGCCTCCAACAAAGGGTTGTGCCTCATCTCCACGCGCGTCGCCGTCACTGACCTTAATTCATTCGAGAACAGCACCACCCCACGCGTTGACCTCGAACACCTCTCGCCCGAAGCGGGAGCGCAGGTGCTTCGCGCACAGGGCGTCAAAGGCACACAGGCCGAACTGGAACAGGCCGCACGAGACTTCGACGGCCACTCACTCGCACTCACACTGCTCGGCAGCTATCTCAGCGACGTGTACCGCGGCGACATCAGCCAACGCACAGAAGTCAAAGACCTTGAAGAAGACGTGCGCTACGGTGGCCATGCGTTGAGAGTCATGGCCTCTTACGAGAAATGGTTTGGCGAAGGGGCGGAGCTATCCGTGCTGCGTATGCTTGGATTATTCAACCGCCCCGCCGACAAAGACGCGATAGCCGCGCTGCGAGCCGCGCCCGCCATCCCCGGCCTGACGGATGCGTTGCAAGGTTTGAGTGAAACGGATTGGCAGCGCGTGTTAGCCAAACTGCGCCGCGCAAAACTCCTCGCCGCGCCGAGTCCAAATAAACCCAATATACTGGACACCCATCCGCTTGTGCGCGAGCACTTCGGGAAGCAACTCAAGCAAACTCGTGCCGACGCTTGGCGTGAAGGCAGCAACCGTCTCTATAAACATCTGAAGGACACAACTAAAGAGTTTCCCGATACAATTGAAGAGATGGTTCCGTTGTACGCAGCGATTGCTCATGGCTGCGAGGCTGGCAGGCATCAGGAAGCCTATGATGAGGTGTTCTGGCGACGGGTTTGCAGGGGTAATGAGTATTTCAGTACTAAAAAACTCGGAGCGTTTGGTGCTTATCTGACTGCTCTGAGCGTTTTTTTTGATTCCCCATGGCAGCAACTCATATCAAGCCTTACAGAAGCCACTAAGTCGCATTTAGTGGGCGAAGTTGGTTACGCCCTCCAAGCACTAGGTCAGTTAGAGGAATCAACTCAGCCAATGCAAGCCGCTTTGGATGCTTGTATTTTAATGAAAGATGGGGGAAATGCAGCTAGATCAGCAAACAATCTCAGCGAAACCTACCTGATCATTGGCAACTTATCTAAAGCCCTCACTTACGCCCGACAGAGTGTGAAATTTGCCGATGAAAGCGGTGGTAGCTTTATACAACTGTACACTAGATCTACGTTGGCTCGTGCTTACCACCAAACAAATAGCCTATCTGAAGCAGAGAATGCTTTCAACGAAGCTGAGAAAATACAGAGAGAGTGGCAGTCAGAATTCCCGCTCCTCTATGCATTTCAGGGCTTTATGTATTGCGATTTGTTGCTGGATCAGGAGAAGTACGAAGAAGTACTAAATCGGTGCAACAAGTTTTTCGAATGGCGTTTACCCTCGGATTCGATCCTTACCATCGCTTTAGAAAACCTCTTGTTTGGCCGCGCCTTGATGTTTAAGGCTCAGCGAGAAGATATATGCAATTTCGCCGAAGCTACAGACTATCTAAAACGAGCAGTCGCTGGATTGCGTCAGTCAGGAACTCTGCCATACTTACCAGTTGGGTTGCTGGCGCGCGCAGAGCTATATCGGGTTAAGGGCAAGTTTGATCGAGCACAGGCCGATATTGATGAGGCGATGGGTATTGCTAAACGTGGAAGTATGGGGCGGTATGAAGCTGATTGCCATTTGGAATATGCAAGGCTTTATCTAACGCGGGGGGAGAAGGAGCAGGCGCGTGAGAGTTGGGAGAAGGCGCGGGAGATGATTGGGCGGATGGGGTATCACAGGCGGGATAGGGATGTGGAGGAGATTGGGCGACAGTTGTGAGTGGTGATGGGTGAATGAGGGGTGGTGCGGCGGTTAGTCCGTGAAGGTGCGTTGCCAGAGTTCGAGGGTGAGGAGTTGGAAGACTTGGAGGTTGTAGTCTTCGCGGCCTGAGAGGTTGGCGTCGATGATGCGGCGGACTTCGGAGGGGCGGAAGAGGCCGCGTCGGCGGACGGTTTGTTCGGAGAGTAAATCTTCGACCATGGGGCGGAGGGCGCCGCGTAGCCATGAGCGGACGGGTGCGCCGAAGCCCGCTTTTTTGCGCCAGACGACATCGCGCGGGAGCAGGCTTTCGGCGGCGCGTTTCAGGATGTATTTTCGTTTGAGGCCGCGCAGCTTTAAGTTGACGGGCATGCGTGCGGCGAGTTCGACGAGTTCGACGTTGAGGAAGGGGACGCGAACTTCGAGTGTGGCGGCCATGGAGGTCTTGTCGGTGTAGGCGAGGTTGAGGCATGGGAGGAAGGTTTTCAGGTCAACGTAGAGCAGGCGGTTGAGCGGCGCGGCGTCAGCGACGCGTGCAAAGTGGCGGCGGTGCTCGCGGTAGGCGTCGAAGTCGCGCGTGGCATCGTTCAAATCGTCTGTGTAGAGGCGGCGGCGGGCGGCGTCTGTGAAGTATGTGCCGAAGCCGAGGTAGCGATCTTCGAAATCGAGCGCGGCGGAGCGTGCGAACTTTTTGGCGTTGCGCAGAGGTGCGGTGAACTTGCCGGGCAGGCCGCCGGGCAGGGCGTTTGATAAAGTTGACATCAGAGGGCGACGCAGGAAGGCGGGCACGGGGTCGAGCGCGCCGGCGAGTCGCATGGCGAGTTGGCGCGGGTAGCCCGCAAAGACTTCGTCGCCGCCGACGCCGGAGAGCAAGACTGTCAGAGTTTCGCGCGCGGCGCGCGAGACGAGATAGCTCGTGATGACCGCGGGGTCGGCGACGGGTTCGTCCATGTGATAGACGAGCTTCGGGAGCAGGTCGCACACGTCGGGTCGGAGCATCAACTCATGGTAGTCGGTGTCGAGAAGTTTGCCGACCTGTCGTGCCCAGCGCGCGTCGTCTGGGATGATGTCGTAGCGCAGGTCCGCTTGCTCGATGCCGACGGTGTAGGTGGAGATGCGCCGCCCGTCGCTGTGGCGATTCATCAACGCGACGATTGAAGACGAATCCACGCCGCCCGAGAGGAACGCGCCGAGCGGCACGTCCGCGACCATCTCCATCCCCACGACGCGCTCCAGAGTCTCCAGCACGCGCTCGCGCCACCACTCGACGCTTTTATCCTCTTCGATCTCGTCGAAAGAAACGTCCCACCACTCGCGCACCTGTATCTCGCCCGCGCGCCACACGAGCAGGTGCGCGGGCGGGAGTTTATAGATGCCGCGAAAGACTGTGTGCGGATCGGGCGTCCAGAGGAAGGTGAGATATTGATTGAGCGCTTCCGCGTCGAGCGCGCGTTCGACGAGGCCGGTCGCGAGTATGGCTTTGATCTCGGAGGCGAAGACGAACGATCGAGCGTCAACGTTCGACGCGCCCGCCGCATGAGCATTCGCGCCGTTCTCGCCGTGCGCGCCGAACGCGTAATAAAGCGGCTTGATGCCGAGTCGGTCGCGCGCGAGTATTAACTCGTGCTCGTCCCCGTCCCACAGGGCGAAGGCGAACATGCCGTTCAGGCGCGCGAGCGCAGACGTGCCCCATTCGGCGTAGGCCGCGAGCAGCACTTCCGTGTCGCAGTCGGTGCGAAAGCGGTGGCCGAGCCCTTCGAGTTCGCGGCGCAGTTCGCGGTAGTTGTAAATCTCGCCGTTGAAGGTGACGGAGTAGCGCCCGTCCGCGTACTGCATCGGCTGGTGTCCGGCCTCGCTCGTGTCGATGATCGACAGCCGGCGGTGACCGAGACACGCGCTCCGCCCCGCCGCGTCAACCGACGGAGAAGTCCACACACCTTCGTCGTCGCGCCCGCGATGCTCTATGGACGCGAGCATCGCGCCGATGCGACGCTCAGGATTCGGGCTGATGATTCCGGCAATGCCACACATAAGAATTTAGTGACAGGTGACAAGTGACAGGTGACAAGTTAAAACCAAAGACTTGTATTGTTCTCTCCTGTCACCTGTCACTTGTCACCTGTCACTTGCATTGCTTGCCCTGTGCGCAGGGAGTCGCGTATGCGGAAGGTGGCGCGCGTGGTGGCGGCCAGATCGTCGAGCGCGATGGGCGCGGGCGTGTCTTCCCTGACCATTGCGCAGACGGCGCGCACCTCTTCGGCCTGCCCTTTGTCCTGCGCGCGCAGTTTCGGCTGGCGGCGTTCGCGCCCGCCCGCGTAAAGCGCGGCGGTGCGGAAGTCGTCTATGACGAAAGTTTTGCCGCCGCCGAAAACTTCTATGCGCTCTTTCGGGAGCGCGCGGTCGCCCTCTGCGAGATAGGCGATGGTTCCGTTCGAGCCGTCGCTGAAACGAAGCGTGATCATCGCCGAATCTTCGGGGATGATCTCCTCGTTGCGACTGGCAACCGCTTCGGCGTAGACGCGCACGGTTAAAGCTCCGGTCAAGAACTGCATCAGGTCTATGAAGTGGCAGACTTCGCCGATGATGCGCCCGCCGCCTTCGCGCGGGTCCTGAATCCAGTGCGAGCGCGGGATGCGTCCGGCGTTGACTCTGTACAGGATCGAGAGCGGTTCGCGGCGCGCGGCGAACACTTCCGCGCACGCGCGTGCGTGCGGCGAGAAGCGTCGGTTGAAGCCGACCATCAACGAAGCGCGCGACTCGCGCGCCGCATCGATCACGCCGTCCAACTCTTCATCATTCAGCGCGAGCGGTTTTTCGACGAAGACGTGCCGCCCCGCTTCGAGCGCGCGGCGTGCGAGCGCGGTGTGAGTGTCGTGGCGTGTGGCGACGACGACGAGGTTCGCGCCCTCGTCCGCGATCACATCTTCCGCGCTCGCGAGGATGCGCGCGAAGTCGTACTTCTCGCCGATGCCGCGCGCGGAGATGCCCGAAGCCGTCGCGATTGCGTGGAAGGATGCGCCCTGCGCTTTGAAGTTCGGCAGCAGAAACTTCTGCGCGTAAGACCCCGCGCCGATCATGCCGACGCGCACCGATGATGCTGCTGCCGCTGTCGTCGCCTGTGCTTGCGCGTTGTCGCGAGTTAAGGCGTGAGGGCGACGTTCGATGCTCCGCATGAGTTCGCGCTCCGTGTCATAACCGAGCACGACGCCGAGATAAGGTTCTTTCGTTTCGCCCGCGATCAAGCTGTAGGCGCGCTCGCCGTCTTCGATGGAAAACCTGTGCGTGATGAGCGGCGCGACGCTGACGCTGCCCGCCGCGACGAGATCGAGGAAGGCTTCGATGTTGCGCCCTTCCGTCCAGCGCACGTATGCAAACGGGTAGTCGTGGCCGCGCTCCTCGTATTCCGCGTCGTAGCGACCCGGCCCGTATGACATCGAAACTTTGAGCGTCAGTTCGCGCTCGTAATAAATCTTGCGCGGCACGTTCATCCCGACGAGGCCGACGGCGACGACGCGCCCTTTCAGACGCGAAATCTCGCCCGCGAGTTCTACCGGTTGATCCGACGAGGTCGCCGCCGTAATCAACACGGCATCCGCGCCGCGACCGCGCGACCATTCCATCACAGCCTGCACCGTCTCACCATTCGACACGACGCCGTCGTCCGCGCCGAGCCTGCGCGCCAGCGCGACTTTCGACGCGTCCAGATCAATGCCGAAGACGCGGCAGCCGTTCGCCTTCAAGAG
Source organism: Pyrinomonadaceae bacterium (assembly GCA_035296385.1). Classification (GTDB taxonomy): domain Bacteria; phylum Acidobacteriota; class Blastocatellia; order Pyrinomonadales; family Pyrinomonadaceae; genus JAIVJZ01. The sequence continues at coordinate 8,673 of DATHBB010000184.1, forward strand.
TTGGACGGTGAGTTGACCGAGCAGGCCGAGTCCGACGACGACGACTGATTCGCCGAGCGTCGGTTCGGCGAGCCGCACGCCTTGCAGCGCGATTGCGCCGAGCGTGCCGAACGCGGCGGCCTCGAAGTCAACGGCGTCGGGCACGCGCACGCACAAGTTTTTCGGCACGGACAAAACTTCCGCGTGCGAGGCGAAGCCCGCGCCCGCGCAGGCGACGCGGTCGCCCACGCGAAAATCCGTCACATCGTCGCCCGCGCCCACGACGATTCCGGCGGCGCTGTAGCCGAGCGCGTTCGCCGCGTTCAGTTTCGTCTGCACGGCTGTGAAGGTGTTCGCCAGGCCTTCGCGCTGCGCTTTCTGGATAACCTGGCGGACGAGGTCGGGACGCTCGCGTGCTTTGCCGATGAGACTCTTGCGACCGAGTTCGACGGCCATGCGCTCCGTGCCCGCGCTGATGAGCGAAGCGGCGGTGCGCACCAGCACGCGCCCGTGCTGCGCGACGGGGGGCGGCACGTCTGCGACCGTCACCTCGCCCGTCTTGTAGTTTTGCAGAATCTGTTTCATGCCTTCGCTGCGACCATTTGATTATATATTTCCAGATACTCGGGTGCTACGACTGCGGCGGTGAACGCGCGCGCGAGTTCGATATTGTTGCGACGCATCGAGGCGCGCGTGTCGGGTCGGTCGAGCAGGTACGCGATCTTTTCCGCGAGCATCTGCGGGTTTCGCGGTGCGACCCAGAGGCAGTTGTCCGGTTCGCTCAAGTAGTCTGCGGCGGCGCGTATGCGCGTCGTGATGACGGGCAGACCGGCGGCGACGGATTTGAAAATGACCATCGGGAAACCTTCGTAATGATATGTCGGGAAGACGAGCGCGGTGCTGCCCGCATAAAACTCCGCCGTCTCAGCTTCCGGCACGTAGCCGAAAAAACGCACGCGCTCATTTAACTTCAAACGCGCCGCCGACGCCTCCGCCGACGCGCGCGCCTCGCCGTCGCCCAGACACAACAACTCGAAGGCGCGCCCCGCGTCGCGCAAGACGGCGCACGCGTCGAGCACGTCCGACAAACCTTTGGCCGGAATGAAACGCGCGATGAAAAGCAGCAGCGGCGTCTCCGCATCAACGCCCAATTTCGCGCGCAAGTTCGACGGTTGCGTCGCAACGTCGTCCGCGCCCGCGACGACGTTTTTCACGACGAAGAGTTTGCGCCGGTCAACACCCGCGCGCGCGAAGTTCTCGCGTTCTTCTGACGATAGCAGCCCGATGCCGTCGGCGCGCGCGAGCACGAACCGCACGAGAGCGCGGCGCGCGGGCGAACGCGTCTCAAAGAGCGCGGCGTCCGAGCCGTGAAACTTCAGGAAGATTTTCGCGCGTGTGGGGCGCAGGAGTCGGATGGTCGCGGCGTCGCGCATGAGCGCCATCGTGTCGAACGAAGTGTTCAGGTGAACGATGTCGAACTTTGATGCGCGCAATCGTCGGCGCAACTGCCGCGCCGTTCTCGTGACGCGCGCGACGCGCTCGGCGAGAGTCGTGCGTCCCAACTTTTCGCCGTAGACGTAAGTTTCTTCCGCGACCTCCGCGCCGAGCCTGCGCAACTCCGCCGCGAAGGGCGGTTCGCAAGCCGCAGGCCCGCCCAGAGATTCGCGGTCGGGCATCCCCATCAATACGCGCACGCGTGAAGTTTCCTGTTCATCAGACAATCAAGTAGTTGATTCGACTATAGCGAGTCGCGATTCAGTTCGGACTCACCGCAGAGACGCAGAGAGTGGCGCAGAG
>DATHBB010000185.1:0-11263 GCA_035296385.1 Pyrinomonadaceae bacterium
AGAGATTCGCGGTCGGGCATCCCCATCAATACGCGCACGCGTGAAGTTTCCTGTTCATCAGACAATCAAGTAGTTGATTCGACTATAGCGAGTCGCGATTCAGTTCGGACTCACCGCAGAGACGCAGAGAGTGGCGCAGAGTTGACGCGGAGAAAGAGTTATTCTTCTCTGCGTCAACTCTGCGGCTCTCTGCGTCTCTGCGGTGAAGGTTTTAATTCCCATCCAATCGCAAATCGCTATTGGCCGCCCTGATCATGGCACGCTCCGGAGAGACTTGTACAGTTTGAGCAAATTCGCGATGTGCGCTTCGATGCCGAACTCGCTCGCCGCCCAACCGCGCCCCGCTTCTCCGAGTTCGACGCGTCGCGCCCCGTCTCCGGCGAGTTCGGAGAGACGCCGCGCCAAATCCTCCGCGTCGCCCGTGCGAAACACCGACGCGTACTCGCCCCCATTACTCACTTCGAGCAGCGCGCCGATGTCCGAGACGACGCAGGGCACGCCCGCCAGCATCGCTTCGACAACGGCCACGCCGAACGAATCCTTGCGCGACGAGAAGACGAAGATGTCGAGCGCGCGGAGCACACTCGCCACGTCCGCGCGCTTCCCCAGAAAATGCACGCGCCCGTCGAGTCCGCGCTCGCGACAGAAGTTGACGCACTCTTCGTAAATTTGCGACGCGCCTTCCGACGCTCCTCCGGCAAACGCGAAATGGGCGTCCGGCACGCGCGCGAACACTTCGGGCAGCGCGCGACAGACGGTCAGTTGATCCTTGCGCGCGTCGGCGTAGAAGTTGCCGACCATGCCGAACAGCAAAGCGCCGTCCGCAAGTTTCAACTCGGCGCGCAAGTCGCCGCCCGTCGCCGCTACATCGGCGTGGAGTCGCGCGGCGTCCACGCCGTTATAGATGACGTGAAAATTTTTGCCCGTCTCGAAGCCGCCTTCACGGCCTAAGCACGCGAGCAGTTCGCGGCTGACGGCGACGTTCGCGTCCATGCGCGGCGCGAGGTATTTCAAGGCCACGCGATTCTTCGCGTCCGCCGTGCAGAGGTGGAAACTGAGCACGCGTTTGACGCGCTGCTCAGTGCGCGTCGCGAGATGTGCGTGCAGGGCTTCGACCGCCTGATGACAATGCACGACTTCGACGCCGCGCTCCCTGATCAACTTGCGCAGTTGCCCTACGAGTTTCAGGTCGAGCGGCAGGCGACGCGAGAATCGTATGAAGTCCACGCCGGAGTTTCGGAAGTCTTCTTCGAGTTCGCCGCCGCCCGTCGCCGCGAAGGTGAGCGCGAGTCCGTTGGCGCGCGCGCGTCGGCACACGTCCAACAGGAGCGTTTCCGCGCCGCCGCGACCCAGCGAATCGAGTAGGTGCAAGACTCTCATGGAAGACCGGACTTGTTTTAATATAGAGAGCGAATGCCAAAAGCGCCACCCACCACGCCGCACGCCGCAGAGACCGTTGCCGACAATTCCGTCTCCGTCGTCGTGCCGTCGTACAACCACGCGTCGTTCATCGAAAAAGCGCTGCGCTCGATCTTCCGGCAGACGCACGCGCCCGCCGAACTCGTCGTCATAGACGACGGCTCACAGGATGATTCGCCGCGCATCATCGAACGCGCGCTCGCCGACTGCCCCGTCCCTTGCGAATTCATCGTGCGCGCGAATCGCGGCCTGTGCGCGACGCTCAACGAAGGCTTTGCGCGCGCCGCGCGCGGTCGCTACTTCGCTTATCTGGGATCGGACGATCTGTGGTTGCCTGAATTTTTACAGTCGCGCGTCGAGACTCTCGGTGCGCGCCCGCGCGCCGTCGTCGCTTACGGCAACGCTTACAGCATCGACGCCGAAGATCGCATCATCGATTGCACGACCGACTGGGCGCGTTACCGCGACGGCAGCGTCCGCTTGATGCTGCTCGAAACACTCGCGCCGCTCAGCCCCACGGTCGTCTATCGACGCGAGGCGCTCGCGCGTCACACCTGGAACGAGGCGGCGGGGCTGGAAGACTACGAACTCTACCTGCGACTGAGCGCGGAAGGCGAGTTTGCATTCGACCCGCGCGTGCTCTCCGCGTGGCGGCAGCATGGCTCTAATACAAGTCGCAATCTGGCTTTGATGCTCGACGAGAAACTCGCGGCGCAGCGTCGCGTCGCCGCACAACTCGGTTTGAGCGCGTCGGAACTCGCGGAGTTTCAAAGGCTCGCAAAGTTTCGCAGCGCTCAGGAGTTTATGCGACGCGGCGAAAAACTGTCGGCGCTGCGTTTGGCGTCGGAGAACCTGCGCGGCGCGCGGGGCGTCGGTGAAGCCATGAAGTTCATCGCCGGTTTACTCGCGCCGCACGTTTTGCTCAGGCGTTGGCGCGGGCGCGCGGAGCGGGAGGCGGGCAGGCGCTACGGCTCGCTGCCAATCAAGGCGTCCCGTAGGGACGATTGATAATAGCCCAGCACTTTAGTGCTGGGAACAATGAGCGTTAATATTCATAGAGTCCCGTAGGGACGATTGAAAATCACGCCGGATTCAATCGTCCCTACGGGACTCAGTTTCTTCAACTTATTCCCAGCCATCAATGGCTGGGCTATTATCAATCGTCCCTGACGGGACTCGTTAAAAATATAGTCTCTTAATCTTTCCTGACATATCCGTACACATCATGGTGATTGTCCCACACGCGCTCGCCGAAATAGACTTCCGCGAGTCCGCCCACCGCTTCGATCTGCGCGCGAATCCACGCGGGCGAGGTGAGCGAGACGCCGTAGCCCGCGTGTTCCGTATAATCTTCGTAGCCGAAGCCCGCCGCGTCGTAACGCTTCGTGATCCGCTCGATCTGCTCGCGCGTCAGCATGTAGTCGAACTCATCGGTCGGCATGCGGCGTGCGACGAAATCGCCGTGCGCCGAGAAGACGAGAAGGCCGCCGGGCGCGAGTTGGCGCACGAAGAGACGAAAGAGCGCGCGCGTTGCATGTTCGTTCAAATGCGTGACGAGCGAGCCGCACCAGATGAGATCGAAGCGCGTGTCGAAGGAGAGCGCGTCGAGGTCTTCCGTAGAATAGACGGGAGTTGCGCCGAATGTGTGCGCGCAGAAATCAACTCCGTCGCGGTCGAGATCGCAGGCCGTGAAGGCGGCTCGCGGGAAGCGTCCGACGAGGAAGCGCAGCACGCGCCCGTGTCCGCACGGCAGATCGAGCACGCGCTCGACCTTTAAGAGTTTCGCCCGCTCGATTGCCTCCTCGACGGCACTCATCGCCGAGAGTCCCACCTTGAAATAATGCGCGCCGTCGCCCGCGTACATCGTATCGCGCGGCGAGATGCGACTCTCCACCCCGCGCAAAAGCGCGCGCGCGGCGTCGTCTAAACCGCCGTCTTCGAGCAGGCGTCGCTTTTGCGCCTCCGTCCTAAACGAGAGCGCGCGCACGCTCCGGCGCACCGCCCCCAGACGCGTTCGCAAACTTCTCGGAAGAATTTGTTTTAACGTGTGAACTTTTGTCACCCCTCGGTTTCGGAAGTTGAAATAGAAGCGCCCGACAGAATGCAACAGCCGGACGGCGCGACGCAAACGACGGTGATCGAATCGCCGATCCATTTTTTATTTATAGGTTCGATAAATAAATGGATTAACGATTTAAGCCTTTCACACTTGTTTTCTTGACGCTTCCCCGCCGTATGTCTAGACTCTAACTTGCACCGTTGAAATTCAAAACTTTCCCGGCAACCTGAATCGCGCGTTGGAACCAGCCCTGATAGTCGGAGGCCTTTGGACGCGACTCGAATTTTGATGGATTCAAACACAAGCGAACCAATCGCGTCACCACACCACGTCGTCGCCGCCGTCGTGCCCGCGCGCGCACACGTAACATCCACGTCCAAGACCGTCGGAGGCGTCACACTACCCGACAAGCCGGTCATCCTGATCGAGTCGGAAGAGACGGGCGTGCAGTTCGCCTTCTCCGACCTGTGGGCTTACCGCGAGCTGCTCTATTTCCTGACGTGGCGCGACATCAAGGTGCGCTACAAACAGACGGCGCTCGGCGCGGCGTGGGCAATCATCCAGCCGCTCGCCACGATGTTCATCTTCACGCTCGTCTTCAACCGTCTGGCCGGACTCGACACGGGGAGCACGCCCTACCCGCTCTTCGCCTACACGGGACTTCTGCTCTGGACCTTCTTCGCCAACGCCGTCACGAACAGCACCAACAGTCTCATCAACAATACGAACCTCATCACGAAAGTTTATTTTCCGCGCGCCTTCATTCCGGCGGCGGCGGTCGGCGCGGGACTGGTTGACTTCTTTATCGGCGCGGTCATACTCGGCGGCCTCATCGCTTACTATGGACTGACGCCCGATTGGAGCGTCGCGCTGCTGCCGCTCTTTTTGTTGCTCGCAATCCTGCTCGCGCTGGCCTTCGGGATGTTGATCTCCGCGCTCACCGTGAAGTATCGCGATTTGCGACACGCGTTGCCGTTCCTGATCCAGTTCTGGATGTTCGCCTCGCCCGTCATCTACCCTTCGAGCCAGGTGCCCGGGCGCTGGCGACAACTGCTCATGCTCAACCCGCTGACCGGAATCATCGAGGGCTTTCGCGCCGCGCTCGTCGGCGGCACCATAGACCGCACCGCGACGCTCATCTCCGTCGTCATGACGCTCACGCTGCTCGCCGTCTCGTTTTACCTCTTCCGCCGCATCGAAGAGACCTTCGCCGATCTGATCTGAAGAAGCGCGATGAAGCCGATTGTTAAGATCGAAAACGTCAGCAAACGCTACCGGCTCGGCGGCCTCCACCCGGGCTATCACACCTTCCGCGACATGCTCGGCGGCGTGATGCTCGCCCCCTTCCGGCGGCGCGCGACGGACGACGATCCGACGAGCACGCTCTGGGCGCTCAAAGACGTGAGCCTCACCGTGCAGCCCGGCGAACTCATAGGCGTCATCGGCAGAAACGGCGCGGGCAAATCGACGCTCCTGAAAGTCCTTTCGCGCGTGACCAAACCGACGACGGGGCGCGTCGAGATGTACGGGCGCGTCGGTTCTCTGCTCGAAGTCGGCACTGGTTTTCACGCGGAGTTGACGGGGCGCGAAAACATCTTCCTGAGCGGCGCAATCCTCGGCATGCGCCGCTCCGAGTGTGCGCGCAAGTTCGACGAGATCGTCGCCTTCTCCGAGATCGAGAAGTTCATAGACACGCCCGTCAAGCGTTACTCCTCCGGCATGTACGTGCGCCTCGCCTTCTCCGTCGCCGCGCACCTCGAACCCGAAATTCTGATCATGGACGAAGTGCTTGCCGTCGGCGACGCGGCCTTCCAGCAGAAGTGCCTCGACAAGATGCAAGCCATACGCCAGCACGGGCGCACCATCTTTTTCGTCTCCCACAGCATGCCCGCCGTCTCGCGCCTGTGCCGTCGCGTCATACTGCTCCACGAGGGGCGGATCGTCAGCGACGGCGAACCGCAGGCGGTGGTCAACGATTACCTGAGCGCGAGTTGGAACATCTCCGCCGAGCGCGAATGGACGACGCCGGAGGATGCGCCGGGCGACGAGGCGGTGCGGCTCGCGCGCGTGCGCGTGCTCAACGCGCGGAGCGAGAGCGCGACCGCCTTCGACATACGCCTTCCCGTCTGCATAGAGATCACTTACGACGTGCTCGAAGCCGGACACGTGCTCACGCCGCACGTCGAACTGCACAACGAAGAGGGCGTCCACGCCTTCAGTTCGCACGACACGAGCGAAGACTGGCGGCGCAGGGAGCGCGGCGTCGGGCGCTACACGAGCGTCATCTCGATCCCCGGCAACATGCTCTCCGAAGGGACGCTGCGCGCGCACGTCTCCGTCATGTCGCACACGCCGCAGACCATGCTCCACGCGCAGGCGCGCAACGTCGTGGCCTTTCAGGTGATCGACAGCCAGCAGGGCGACTCCGCGCGCGGCGACTACATCGGCCCCATCCCCGGCGTCGTGCGCCCGCTCTTCAAATGGAAGACGCACTTCGACGCAGCGGACGGGCAGCACGCCGCCGCGTCGCGCGATTGAAAATTTCCACGCATGAAGAAACGGCTTCAGCAAAACCTGCCGCTCTCCGCGAAACTCTTGTTGAAGCGTTTGCTCGTCGGCGCGGTCGGCTCTTGCGTGCGGCTTGCGGCGCTCGTCTTCAACTCCGGCCAACGCCTGCTCTCGGTCGCCTCTAAACACGGGCTGGACATCGAGCGCGCCTGGAGCGGCGCGCGCACAAACGTCCCCGCCGCCGACACGATTCAAACTCCGGCCTTGAGCGCGCATGATTTTCTCTTCCTCGCCGGCCAACTTGCCGCCGCTCGTTCTGTCGAGAAAAGCGCGAGCGGAAACGAGCGGACGCCCGACACATCGATCATCATCCCCGTCTTCAACAAGGTGGAGTTCACTTTCCAGTGCCTCCGCTCGCTCCTGCGCGAAATTGATTTCGCCGACACGGAAGTCATCGTCGTCAACAACGCTTCGACGGACGAGACGGGCGTGTTGCTCAAGCGTTTTCAAGACCTCGTCACCGTCGTCGAAAACGAAGAGAATCGGGGCTTCGTTGACGCCTGCAATCAGGGCGCGGCGCGTGCGCGCGGGCGTTATCTGGTCTTTTTGAACAACGACACGGTCGTCCTCCCCGGCTGGTTGAAGCACTTGAAAGAAACCGCAGAGACGGACGAGCGCGTGGGCGCGTGCGGCTCGATGTTTCTCTACGCGGACGGGACGATTCAAGAGGCGGGCGCGGGCGTCTGGCAAAACGGCGCGGCCTTTCATTACGGCTGGGGCGGCTCTGTTGATGACCGCCGCTACAACTTTGCGCGCGAGGTTGATTACTGTTCGGGCGCGTCGCTCCTCCTCCGCCGCGACCTCTTCGAGCAACTTGGCGGCTTCGACCGCCGCTACGCCCCTGCCTACTACGAAGACGTTGACATCTGCTTCGGCATACGCTCGCTCGGCTACAAAGTCGTCTATCAACCGATGTCGCGCCTCATACATCACGAGGGCGCGACCGCCGGACGCGACACCGCGACGGCGACGGGCTTCAAACGTTATCAACAGATCAACCGCGCGAAGTTCGTGGAGAAGTGGCGCGAGGTGTTGGAGCAGGAGAACTTGCCCGAGGACCGCCTGCGCACCGAAGAAGCCTCGAACCGCAAACGCGCGCCGCGCGTCATCGTCTTCGACGAACGCATCCCGACGCCCGACCGCGACGCGGGCAGCGCGCGCATGATGTTCATACTCAAGGCGCTCGTCCGTTGGAGCCGCCCCGTCTTCGTGCCGCTCAATCGTCCGCACGGCATCGAGTACGAACGCCTGCTGTGGAAGGAAGGCATCGAGACGGCGCACCTCGTCGAATACCCGCGCCTGCTGCGCGCGCGAAACTTTTACGCCGCCGTCCTCAGTCGCCCGCTCGTCGCAGACGGCCTGCTGAATAGTTTGCGACGCGCGCGCCCGTCGCTCAAGATCATCTTCGACACGGTTGATGCAGCTTTCGTCCGGCTAGAGCGCGAGCACCGCATCACCGGCGACGCGCGCACGGCTGAGGAGGCCGCGAGGTATCGAGAGATCGAACTGCGCCTTGCGCGCGCGAGCGATCTCGTCTGGTGCACTTCGCCTGACGACAAACAGGCCGTCGAGCGCGAAGCGCCCGGCGTGCGCATCGAAGTCATCCCGACGATTCACCCGCTCCACTCGCGCGGGCATTCGTTCGACGAACGCGCGCACCTGCTGTTCATCGGCAACCTTGCGCACCGCCCGAACGCCGACGCCGTGCATCACCTCATGCGCGACATCTTCCCGCTCGTCAAACAGTCCTTGCCCGGCGTGCGCCTCCACATCGTCGGCGACAACGTGACGCCGGAGATCGCGGCCTACGCCGCACCGGACGTTGAAGTCCTCGGCTACGTGCCCGATGTCGAACCGCTCTATCAAAGTTGTCGTTTGATGCTCGTGCCGCTGCGCTACGGCGCCGGCCTCAAAGGCAAACTCGGCGAGTCGCTAGCTCACGGCCTCCCCGTCGTCACCACCCCGACCGGCGCGGAAGGCTTCGGCCTCACCGACGGCGTCGAAGCGCTCGTCGCCGACGAACCTGCGGCCTTCGCCGCCGCCGCGATACGAGCCTACACTCAAAAAGATTTGTGGGAACGTCTGGCGGAGCACGGGCGTAGCCACATCGAAAAGCATTTCACGCCCGAAGTCATCGCCGAGATCATCAACTCGTCCGTGCGCGAGTTGGGACCAGCAGAAACTCAAACGCGCGCGTCGTCGCACGTAGTAATCGGAAACGAATAAAATTAGCCACCGCCGATAATGTAGTTATGCTACAGGCTGAGTTGAAGACTAAAAATGTTGGAAGGAGTTTTGATTTTGGATAAAGCAGAGCTTCTAAAACAAATACAGAACGGCCTTCAGGAAATAGCAATAGAAATTGAAAGAGTTCACGAGCCATATTGGAAAGCTCGGAATGAGCTTTCCAAAAATATTATTTCTCTATCATCTGCCTCAGTTGTTTTAACTATCACTTTCTCAAACTCACTTGTGAATTCAAGAGTGTCAGGAAATTGGAAATATCTCTTATTTGCTAGTTGGATTTCGTTTCTGCTATCCATTATTGCTGCAATCATCTCGCTCTGGATTTCAATACAACTTAATACCTTCCGCGTTCGTTTTTTCAATGCCCGCGACTTGATGAAAGAGGCGATTGATAAAATTGATCCAGAAAGTGAAGACCCTTATGCTCCCATTGAGTCTGTAACAAACAAGCTGCTTGCTCCTATGCCTCCTTATGAGAAGAGGGCAGCAGGCTTTCTTCATAGCAGTTTGGTGGCCTTCATGTTGGCCTTAGTTTTATTAGGCTTGTTTGGATGGCAACAGTTCGCAGCATAACAATCATCTCTTTGCTTGGCAGGGTTTCGTCAGACGCTCTTAGTTAACAGCCGTGGGCGGCTAATTTTCATCTCTGCCATTGTTGTTCGAGGAGCGCGTTGAGGATGCGGTCGGCGGCCTGGCCGTCCCAGAGCGGGGGGTGAGAGGTGGGAGGGTGGTCGAGCGCGTCCGTTGCGGCGGCGGTGATCGTTTCCGTGTCGGTGCCGACGAGGCGGTTCGTGCCGTGCGTGATGGTGATGGGGCGTTCGGTGTTTTCGCGCAGGGTGAGACAGGGGATGGAGAGCGCGGTCGTCTCTTCCTGTATGCCGCCCGAATCGGTGAGCACGAGCGCAGCGCCGCTGAACAGGCGCAGGAAATCCAGATAGCCGAGCGGTTCGATTAACTGCACGCGCGGCGCGAGCGCTTCGACCCGCGCCGTTAGGCCAAACTCGGTGAGCTTGCGGCGCGTGCGCGGGTGCGCGGGGAAGATGACGGGGAGGCGTTCGCCGATCCGTTCGAGCGCGGAGAGTATGCGCTCAAAGGGCGCGCGTGTGTCCACGTTCGACGGGCGGTGTAGCGTCACGACCGCGTAATCCTTTCCCTTTACGCCCAACTCTTCGCGTATGCGCGACGCGTTCGCACGTTCCATGTGCGCGTAGAGCGAATCGATCATCACGTTGCCGACGAAGCGTATGCGCTCGCGCGGAATGTTTTCGGCGAGGAGGTTTTCGTCCGCGTCGGGCGAGGGTGTGAGCAGGAGGTCGGAGAGTTGGTCTGTGACGAGACGGTTGATCTCTTCGGGCATCGTGCGGTCGCGGCTGCGCAGACCCGCTTCGACGTGCGCGACGCGTATCCCTAACTTCGCGCAGACGAGCGCGCAGGCGAGCGTTGAGTTCACGTCGCCGACCACGACGACCCAGTCGGGCTGTTGGGCGAGGACGAACGGCTCGAAGCGCTGCATCACGGCGGCGGTCTGCTCCGCGTGCGTGCCCGAACCGACGCCGAGATAAGCGTCCGGTTCCGGCAATTCGAGGTCGCGGAAGAAGGCTTCCGACATGCGCGCGTCGTAGTGCTGCCCCGTGTGCACGACGAGGGGCGCAAACTCCGTCGCGCGCCGCCGCATCGCCTCGACAACGGGCGCGACCTTCATAAAATTAGGCCGCGCGCCGACGACGTTAATTACTTTGAGCACTATTCGTAAGCCTTACTACGGTGCCGCACGGCAACGATCTCCACTACACGGCCTGCATCATCCACGATATAGATCACGCGGTAATCTCCGACGCGAATGCGCCAGCGATTATGCGACCCGACAAGTTTACGACAGCCCGGTGGGCGCGGGTCATCCGCCAACGAACGGAGGGCGTGAATAACACGCTCTCTTACACTTTGATCTAAAGACCTAATATCTTTTTGCGCGGGGCGTCCGACAGAAACCGTATAAGTACGGCTACTCATTCAAGAGACCTTCGGCGCGCAACTCAGCTTCAAACTCTTTGAGCGGCATGCTGCTCTCGCCCGCGCGCTCGTCTGCAAGCATGTTGTCGTAGATGTCTTCCCAAAGTTCCCCCCACTCTTTGAGGTCTAGCAACACGGCGATTCGTTGCCCGTCACTATCGGTCACAAATTGAACGCCTCTGATCGCCATTTTCATCCACCTTTCTTCATAAACGGATGATGCGCGCCGAGCTATCGCGGCGCAGGTCGCCGCCGAGGGCGTTGCGCGTGTCAACGATGAGCGTGGAGAATTGGCAGACGCGCCGGTAATCGACCGTCGAGTGATCCGTGACGATGACGACGCAGTCCGCCGCCTTGAGTTCGTCGTCCGTGAGCGCGATTGATTGCAGGGGTTCGCCGCCGGCTTCGGTGTGCGCGTCGTCGAAGCGTATCTCTGAGACGAATTCGTCGTGATAACTCACGCTGGCGCCCTTCGCGCGCAGGCGGTCGATGATGGAGAGCGCGGGGCTTTCGCGCACGTCGTTGATGTCCTTCTTGTAGGCCACGCCGAGCAGGAGCACGCGCGAGCCTTTGAGCGCCTTGCGTTCGTCGTTCAAGCCGTCGGCGATGAGCGTAACGACGTGGTCGGGCATGCGCGAGTTGACTTCTTCGGCGAGGCCGATGAAGCGCGAATCGAAGCCGTGCTGGCGCGCTTTCCAGGAGAGGTAATGCGGGTCGAGCGGAATGCAGTGGCCGCCGATGCCGGGACCGGGGTAGAAGGGCATGAAGCCGAAGGGCTTGGTCGCCGCCGCGCGGATCACCTCCCAAGTGTCTATGCCGAGCGCGTAACAGAGGCGCGCCATCTCGTTCGCCATGCCGATGTTGACGGCGCGGAAGGTGTTCTCCAAAAGTTTCGCCGCCTCCGCGACGCGGGCCGAAGAGACCGGATGCACGTTGTTCACGATCTGACCGTAGAGCGCG